>CALFYE010000158.1 GCA_937952145.1 uncultured Myxococcales bacterium | reverse complement strand
CAATTAGCAGCCTGCTGAAGCCTTGCTGAGCCAATACTTCAACAAGCTCCTAGCCTCGAAGCGCGGCCCCAGCCGTGGCCGGCCAGCCCCCGCGACCCTTCCCAGCCTCTCCCAGCGCATCCCCACAGGGGTCATCCCCCACTCGCCCACTGACCCAGGACCTCCAAGACGGCCATTGTTAGGGGTTTCCCGATATCCCGGGAGATCAAAAACAGGTCGACGACCCGTTTCCCCATCCACCGGGAGATCAAAAACAGGTCGGCGACCCCTTTCCTCATCCACCGGGATATCCCCAAACAGGTCGGCGACCCGTTTTCCTATCCCCCCGGACATCCCCAAACAGGTCGACGACCCGTTTCTCCATCCACCCGGACATCCCCAAACAGGTCGGTGACCCGTTTCCTGATGTCCTGGGAGATCTGCTCTCACCTGTTCTGGCCATCCTCTGCCCGCTTCCCGACGTAGTAAGCCCAGGCGATGAAGACGGCTTGCATGGGGAGTCGGGCCCACAGAACCCAAGTCGGCGTGGGTCGGTCGCCAAAGGGCAGGCCGGCCAGGGCCATGTGCAGGTTGGCGGGGAACACCGCGATGTAAAGCGCGATCAAGCCAAAGCAGGCCAGGCGCCGCGATGCCGGATGCAGGACCCCCAGGCCAAGGACGATCTCGGCCACGCCGCTTAAGTACACCAGCCCGCGTGGCGACGGCAGCATCGGCGGCACCATGGGGATGAAGAGCTGTGGAACGACGAAGTGCGCGACGCCCGCGAAGACCATGCCGGCGGCCAAGAGCAGCCCCAAGACCAGGCGCAGGGGCGATCCAAATCCAGTGCTCGGTTGCGACATGCGCGCATCCTATGCCGAACTCGCAGCCGACTGAGTATGCTGCGCCGATGTGGTCGCGATATTCGCGCATGCCGTGGCAGGTGGCTGCCTGGGGGCTTGGGGCACTGTTGGCGGCGGGCTGTCAGCCGGGGGCACCGGGAACGCCGCCCTCGCCGGCTGTTGAGCCGCCGCTTTCCGCCGGCTGCAATCCCCTGGGCGGAGGTCCGGGCGAGGACTGCTTCCTGCCCTTCCCCAGCTCGTTCTATCTGGCGCGGCGTGTCGACGGTCGGGCTGAGCTTGTACTGCCCGATGGCGTGCTGCCGGTCTCGTCGTTTGGTCAGCGCTTCGATGCGGCCCTCTTCCGCGAACAGGATGGAGTAAGCCCCGCCACACCGATCCTGGCTTACTTTCCGGCTCGCCCGGGGGCAGCCCGCATCGACGCGGCCAGCCTGCCGGGTGCGACGCGGATTGGCGAGTCCCTGCTGTCCGCAAGTCCAGTGCAGCTTTACGCCTACGAATCGGGCGAGCGGGTGCCCGTCCTTGTCGAGCTGGATCAGAACGCTGGGTCGGGGGATCGGCAGGCGCTGATCATCTGGCCTCAGCTGCGGCTGCGGCCGAGCACGCGCTACGTCGTCGCCATCGCCGGTCTGCAGAGCAGTGGCCAGCCGGTGCCGCCGCTCGCCGGCTTTGCCGCGCTGCGCGATGGACGCTTGGATGCAGGCAGCCTGCGCAGCAGCCAGCGGCCCCGCTTCGAGGAGATCTTCGCGTTTCTTGCCGCCCGCGGCTTGTCGCGGGGCAGCCTGCAGCTGGCCTGGGACTTCCAAACCGCCAGCGACAGCACAACAAGTGGCCGGCTGCTGCGCATGCGGGATGCCGCCTTCGCCTTCAAGCCGCCGGCCGGCTCGCCGACACCGCTTGTGATCGAAAAGACGCTGGAGCGACCGTCCACCCGGCCGGAGCTCCTGCGTCAGCTGTTCGGCCGCGTGCATGTCCCGTCGTTTCTCGCCGACGACACCGCCGGCCGGCTGCTGCGCGGCAGCGATGGCGAGCCGACCCTGCGCGGCCTGGGCGCCTTTCCCCTGACCATCCACGTTCCGGCTTGCGCCGAGCGCGCCATGGGCCCGGTGCCCGTCCTCATAGTCGGTCATAGCCTGTTTAGCAGCGGCCAGAGCGAGCTTGAGGGCAGCCCCCTGCGCGAGCTTTCCTACCGGCTGTGCATGATCCAAGTCGCCACCGACTGGATCGGCCTTTCGACGAGCGACCGCAGCTTCGTCTTCGGCAAGGTCGTGCGCGATGCCAGCCAGCTGGTGCAAGTGACCGAGCGCTTGCAGCAGGCCCAGATCAACTTCGCCTATCTCGCCCGCCTCGTCGCAGGCGGCGTGCTCTCCAGCCTGCCGGAGCTGACCTCGATGGGTCGCCTGCTCGCCGACAAGAGCCGCGTCTATTACTACGGCCTATCAAACGGCGGCACGCAGGGCCTGACGCTGCTCGCCATCAGCCCCCACCTTGGTCGTGCGGGCCTGGTCGTGCCGGGTGGCTTTTATTCGCAGCTGCTGTGGCGCAGCAGCAACTTCCGCTCCTTCGCCGACCTGCTCGCCGCCAGCTATCCCGACCCCCTCGATCGCCAGCTGCTTTCGGCGCTGAGCCAGGCGCTGTGGGACGGCAGCGATCCGGCGACCTATGCCAGCCACGTGCTGCGCGATCCCTTGCCTGGATCCGGCGGACCGAAGCGTGTGCTGTTGCAAGAAGGCATCGGCGATGCCCAGGTGCCAAACCTGGCCACCCGGGCCTTGGTGCGCAGCATGGGCCTGTCGCTGCTGGGCCTCCCCAGCGAGGCCGTCTTCGGAGTCGGCCAGGTCCTTATGAGCAGCGACTCTGCCTACGTGCAATACGACGTCGGCCAGAACCCGCGCCCCGGCGACAGCAACGTCCCGCCCGAGCGCGATAACCTCGTGCACCGCAGCATCCCGCGCCTCGAAGCCGGAAAGAGCCAGCTTGACGCCTTCCTCCGCGAAGACGGCCGCGTCCTCGACACCTGCGCCCCCCGCGCCTGCAGCTTTCCGGTTCCTTAGAAGGCGCCTCCCCGTTCATGGCGCATCGAGAAGCCCAGTAAGGCTGGGGCCGCAGCGGATCTCATTTTTTCGACGCCCCGCCGGACAGCGGAGGCCGCGTCCGCTGGACCCCCGCCGTGCAGCAAGTCCGCGCTGAATGCATCCTCGGCCCAGCCTGCCCCCTTCCCTTTCCTACGGCGCCCCGCCGGCAATCCACGCCCGAATGACCTCCAGCTCACTGGCATTCGGTGCCGCCCCGGCCTGCGGCATGCGGTTCTTACAGCCCACACAGTCGATGCCCGAAAAGTCGCCGGTCAGCTTGCGCCATAGCCAGCTCTGCTCCGGTGAACCTGGCTCGACGAGACGCATCCCCACCTCGTGCGAGGGCTGCCCCACCAGTCCCTGCCGCACGGCATACGCCGACAGCCCCACGCCGGCCAGCACCAGGCTCGCGCTGCGCGTCCCCGGCGAGTGACAGCCGCGGCAGTAGGTAAGGAGGATCGGCTGAACTTTGGTGGCAAACTCGCCCGTCTCCGGTGCCCCAGGGGGCGGCGCTTCCGGCAGGTAGTTGTCATTGAGCTCGTGCATGCCTTCGCACTGCTCTTTCATCTGCTGCTGCAGCGTCGGGTCGTCGTCCCCCAGGCCGCGGGCAGCGCGAAAGCGAGTCCATACATCGTCAATCCAGCCGTGCAGTCGCCAGAAACTAACCAGGTATGTGTTGAAGCGATTATCCAGCAAACTATACGGCGAATTGGGCACCGCAAACTGAGCATGCAGCGCGATATGCGCTCCGCCCTCGGGACGAACGCCAGGAATGCCCATCATCCCGGTAATCAGCGCATTGTACTGTAGCCACAGACCAAAGTCGTCGTCATCTTTGAAGGCGCCAACGTGATCTTCTATTTTTTCTAACAGCGCAAGCTCCTGAAGCTGCGTGTCATTCCAGGTAATCGTCTTCCAGGGAAGCGGGTTTTCGGAATCCGTGGTTGTCAGCGGTACGTGGGAAAATCCGCGAATCGCCGGGAAGCTATTTGGGAATGACTGTTTCAGAGCCTGCACCATATGACGGTGCATCGCTAGAAAGCCGTACCCATCGCCCGCCTGGCCCTCTTGCAGCGGAGCACAGCTGAGACCGCGCAGCCGCAGATCGGTCTCATTGGCGACCGGCCCGCAGCGGCGCACGCGATGCCAGTTGCCGTGCTGCGAGGCCCAGTTCCGCTCGTCCAGCCAGTCCTTCATCACCGCTGGGATCTGCAGGTCGTACTGTCCCGGCCCCACCGCTAGCTGCACCGGCTCGCCGACCATCGCTCCGTCGCGCGAGTCTTTGCTCAGTGGGTACTGACACTCATGATGCCCGCTGTGCGAAGACCCGTCGCAGGCCCCCAAGGCTGCCAGCAGTAGCAGACTCGCGATCCGGGTATTGTGTTTTGAAATGGGTCCGTGGTTACGCGCCATGGTGTCTCCTCCACGGCGGAGACTATCCAATTTTGGCGGACGTTGACCACCTATGTCGAAAATGGGGGACAGGTGGATGGGCTGTGCTGCAGACAAACCCCAGGGAGTCCTGCCCCACCTGAGACGAGAATCTAGGCAAAGCGCCCTGCGCTACCCCGCTAATTCGCCGGCTCAATGCTTAGCCAGTTCAGCATGGTGTATTCGTTTTGCTGACCGGCTTCTAGCGTTAGGTTTCCATCATTTACAGTAACAATGATGGAATCGCTGCGATACGGCATCTGCGGAGTTGTGCCGACCGAGTCGTACAGAGGCATTCCCTCAACGATAACCCGATGCTTGGCGTAGGTCTTGCCGTCCCAGCCAATCGACACAGTCACCTTGTATTTGCCGTTTTCGATATCCCAGTTAAAGGTATCGGTGCGGCCGTAATCATTGTAAATAATGCTGCGCTGTAGCGGATTCGGGCCGGAGGCGAGATAGGTCGTTTTCATGATCGTGGCGTTGCCGATGTACGGGCCGACCCAGCCGTAGCCGCGCCCGGCGTTGTAGCCCTCCCAGCCGACCTTGAGCCATTCGTGGCCATCGACAGACAGCGGGCTCTGGGTGGGCTCGCCGGCCGGGTCCTGGAAGTTGATGTAGTAGGCGGCGCGGGGGTGGGCTCCCGGGGGTTTCGAGTCAAGGACCGGCCAGCCGTTGACCTTGCCCTCGATCTTGAGGCCCAGCTGATCGCGCAGGTGCTGCAGCGCGCCGGCATCGCGGGTAAACGAGGTCACCGACGACACGGCCGAGGCGACGCTGACATCGACGGCGGCAGGATTATCGACGGTCTTGGGCGCCGCGCCGGCGTTGGCGAGGAGCAGGTACTCGTAGTCCTCGACGCCCTCGCGCAGAAGCTCCCAGCGGATGCTCGACACCAGCTTGCCACCGACGGGCGGATATAAGAGGAAGCCGTCGCCGTTCTGCGCCGTCCCCATCGGCCGCGGATTGTTGTAGGGGTCGGCGCCCCAGCCGGTCACCGAGTAGTACGCAAAGCCGCGCACGCGATGCTTCCAGGCGGCCCAGTGGCCGATGCGCGATTCGAGCCCAGGGTGGTCGATGGTGATGGGGTTGAAGTGCGGCGGCGCGTCGCCGTAGAGGAAGTACCACCACACGGTCTCGCCGAGCGATTGGCGGCCCTTGGCGTAGTCGGGCTTGTAGGCCGAAAGGTCGGCCCACCACAGGTCATAGGACTTGCCCATGGCCATCGGATTTTCGGCGATCTCGGGCTTGGGCTCTTCGCTGATCGCGATGCGCAGGTTGGGCGCGGCGGTCTTGCTGAGGTTCGCGAGGTAGGCGGCGAGGTCGGCGTCGGCCTGGTTCTGCGGCTCGTTCTGGACGTAGTAGTAGCCTTTGCCCTGATAGCCGTGCGCGACGATGTAGCTGTTGATCGCCGACAGAAGCTGCGACCACTTGGCGTTGTAGGCGGCGGTACCGTAGTGGTCGGCGCCACGCGCGACGCCGCAGAAAGTCGCGGGACGCGGCGTGCTGTTGTCGACGAACTGCATGATCTGGAACGACTGAAAGCCGATGCCGTTCCAGCCCGTGCCGTCGATGTACTTGGGCCCAAGCTGCGCAAAGTCGTAGGGGTCGCTGGCCTTTTCGACGAACTGGCCGCTGTTGCAGTCGTAGGTGATGCCGCCGTTGTAGTTCAGGCCGGCCGGCCAACCGACGCTATTGGGGATTAGCCGGTGCTCGAAGAAGAAGTTCTTCAGGCTCTCGACAGCGGCCAGGCTGGCGCTGCCACCTAAGGCTTGGAAGCTGGCGTTCCAGTTGCCGTCAAAGCCAATGCGACCAGGCAGCGCGAAGTCAAAGACGTGCAGTCGCACCGGCACATCCTGCGTCGCGGCGCCGTAGCGGATGGATAGCGTCGCGGTGTAGTCGCCGGCTGCTGCTCCCGGCGGGACGTAGACGGTCAGCCAGAACGGCTGGTTCTGCGCCGCGGGTAAGGTCTCGCTGGTGCCGAGCGTCGTCGGTTCCAGCGGATCGGGCAGATAGCTGCTCTTGATCGAAGATGAGTCCGAAGGCTGGCTGATGCGCACATAGCCGACGCGGTGGACATCGACGCGGGTTATCGGTGTGCCGCCACTCGGTCCGGTGAACGGACTTAGCGACAGCGTGGCGCTGCCCGCGGCGTCGGAGCGCAGGACGATCTGCAGCGGCTCGAATTCATTCTTGGCGGCGTATAGCTGCAGCGCTTGCCCGGGCTGCGTCGGAGGAGCCGCCTCGCGCAGCACCTTTTCCATGGTCGGCGTGGTCCACACCGAAAGCCCCGCCGGCGCCGGCAGGGCGAAGGTCATCGGTCCGGTCGGCGTGCAGTCACTACACACCATCATGTCGGTCGCACCGCCGCCACACGACAGAGCAAGCAGGCCCAAGGCGCTGCCCAGCATCGCAACCTTTAAGCCCTGCCGAATCGGGATGCCCCTCGTCGACGACGCACGATAACTAAGATAGTTGGCCATCGCTTCCCCCCAGCGCGGATAGGCGCTAGGCGTGATTGTCCGTCAAAATCACCAGCCTGGGCGGGCCTCTGTGCGGGGCCTCCCCGACGGATTGCAACGAGCCGCCGCGAGGTGCCGCGAAACGGTACACTGTCGCGGACATGCTCGACCACGTTGTCTTTGCGGGGGCTGGCCGGACGATCGAGTCGATCCTCGATCGCGTTGTTCATTTGGCGCCGGTCCTCATCCTCGACACGGCGCAGAGCGCGCTGGATGAGCTGATCTTGCCGGCCGTCCCCACCGCGGCCCCGACATCGGCGCTGGCCTCGACGAGCCTGGCGGTGCACAAGGTCGAAAAGCGTCTGGGCGACGCCACGTCGCGCTTCGTCTTGGAAGAAGCGCGTGGTGAGTCCAGCCACGCCGTCGCGCTGGTTGCCGCGACCGGGGACGACCGCCGCAACCTTGAGATCTGCCGCTTAGCCCGTGAGCTGCAGTTTGTGCCCGTCGTCGGCATCGTCATCGATCCGGCGCAGGCCCCGGCTTATGAGGCGCTGGGGGCCCGCGCCATCGTGCGCGCCCAGATCCTGGGGAACGTCGTCGAGCAGGCGCTGCGCTATGACGGCATGGTCATCGCGTCCAGCGTCGGCCAAGGTCGCGGCGAGATCATCGAGTTCGTGGTGCTGCCAAGCTCTCCCGCGATTGGCGTGCCGCTTTCGCAGCAACAGGCCAGCGGCTGGCGCATCGCGGCGATCTATCGCGGCGGGGATCTGGTCATCCCCACCGGCGAGACGGCGATTCAGGCGGAAGACCGCATCCTTCTCATCGGCGATCCGACGATCCTGACCCAGGTAGCCGAGCAGATCCGCGTCGGGGTGCCGCAGTTTCCCCTGCGCTACGGCAAGAGCATCGTGCTGTACCGCCCTGGCCTCAGACGCGACGCCGCGCAGGCCGCCGAAGTCGAGCGCGAGGCCGAGTTCCTGACGCGCCGCACCCGTGCCCAATCGCTGGTGCGCCTGTTTGCCGGTGCCAAGGCCGAAAAGACCGTCGTCGAGAGCTCTGGCAGCGACAGCTCAACGGAGTCGCCGCGCACGCGCAGCAAGACCTTCGAGACGTTGCCGCTCGATGGGACAGGCTTTGCGGCGCACGTCGCCCAGTTTCGTCAGCTGCGTCCCGGCCTGCTGATCACCGAGAAGCGCCGACGCAGCCTGTGGTCGCGGATCTTTGGCCGCGGCGGCTGGCCAGCCACGCTGTGCAATACCCTGCCCTGCCCGGTGCTGTTCGCGTCGGGACGAGTCAGCTATTCGCGCGTCGTGCTGCCGCTGCTGCCGGGCATCACCGACCTGCGCCTGGCCGATGCCGCGATCGATCTGGCGCGCATGCTGGAGCTATCGCTGTGCACGGTGCGCGTGCTGCTGCCGGAGTTTCTGGAAGCCCGTGACGCCGACACTGATGCCGTAGCCAGCGAGATCGGGCGCCGCAGTCGCCTATACGGCCTGCGCAGCGAGGAGATCACCCTCGAAGGCAACCCGGTCCGCGAGCTGATTCGCCTGGCGCAGCCGAGCGATCTTTTGGTGCTGGCTCGTCGACGCACGGGGCGAGATAGCTTCGCCTCAGTCGATGTCGCGCTGCGGCTGCTTTCCGCGGGGGGCTCGTGCCTGGTCTACACCCAGTCTTCGAGCAGCCCAGTCCTACCGGGGGGAAGGACCTGATGCCTCCCGGCGAGCACCTGCTGCGATCGCTTCTGATCCTGCTTTCGATCGCCGTCCTGGGGCCGATGATCGCGGTGCGGATGCGAGCGCCGACCGCGGTGGTGCTGATCCTGGCGGGGCTGGGCATTGGTCCGGCGGGGCTGGGCATCTTGCGCGACACGCCGACGATCAGCTTTCTGTCGCACTTCGGCTTCCTGGTGCTGATGTTTATGGCCGGGCTGGAGATCGACTTCACGACGATCCGCGCCGCCGGCCCGCGCTCGCTAGGCGTGCCGAGTCTGGTGGTGGTGGGCATTGCCATCTGCACGTTGCTATCCGCGCGACTCCTGGGCTTGGGGCCGGTGCAAGCGCTGGCCGTTTCGGCGATGTCAGTAGGCCTGCCGCTTTCGACACTGAAAGAGACCGGCCACGCCGCGACCCCGCTGGGCAGGCACATCATGCTGACCGCTTCGCTCGGCGAGTTCGCCGTCATCCTGGCGATCACCGGCGTCGAGCTTGCCGAGGACGGCGCGCTCAGCCTGCACACCCTGATTCGCATCGCCAAGATTGGCGCGCTGTTCACGCTGTGCGCTCTAGCGCTGCGCTTTGCGCGCGCGCTGGTGTGGTGGTATCCGCAGCGCTTTCGTCGCCTCATCGACCATCACGACGTCGCTGAGCTAGGCGTGCGCGTCGGGCTCTTCATCATGCTGGCCTTCGTCGCCATCTCGTCGCTGGCCGGGGTCGAGTCGATCTTGGGAGCGTTCCTCGGCGGCATCCTGCTGAGCTTCGTGCTGCGCCAAAAGGACGTGCTGGAAGGCAAGATCGCAGCGCTCGGCAACGGCCTGTTCATCCCCATCTTCTTCATCGTCGTGGGCGTGCGCTTTGACGCCTCGGCGCTGGATCGCGGGACGGCGAAACAGGCGGTGCTGCTGGCCCTGGTCGTCGCGGCCTGCAAGATCCTGCCGGCCCTGCTGGTGGCGCCGCGCGGCATGTCGCTGCGGGGTCGACTGGCAACCGGCTGCCTGCTGTCAGCGCCACTGACGCTGATCGTCGCCATCGCCGCCATCGGCCGCTCGCTGGGGCTGATCGGGGCCCCGCAGCAGGCCAGCTTGGTCTTGCTGGCGATCCTCTTGTCAGTCGGCTTCCCGGTGCTGTTTCGTCTGAGCGCGCCGCGCGCCGAATAGGCCGGGTCGTTAGCGAGCGCCGGCCGGTCCCGAGGTCGGCGCAGGGGTCGGTGCGGCGGTGGAAGCAGCCGCGCTCGTGGTGGGGGCAGGCGTCGGCGGCAGCATGGCCTGGATGCGGCGCAGAGCGGCGCGGCGCAGAGTGTCTTCCAGGCGTGGAATCTCGGCGTTGGCGTGACGCGGCAGCCACAGCACGATGGCTAGCTCGACCTTGTCGCTGACGGTCAGCAGGTTGACGCGCGGCCGGGGTCGCTCTAGCGCCGCGGGATCCAGCCGCTGCACTTCGTCGAGCAGCGCTTCGGTCAGGCGATCCAGGTCCAGGGTCACCGGCACCGTTACGCGGACCTCGCCGCGCACCGCGTCGCCCTGCGTCTGATTAGTCAGCCGGCTCGACACCAGCTCGGCATTGGGCACAAACAGCAGGCTGCCATCGACCAGACGAATCTGCGTCGCGCGCATGCCGATCTCCAGCACCTCGCCGCCTTCGCCGCTGGCTAGCTTGACGCGATCACCGACGCGGAATGGGTGGTCCAGGGCCAACACCAAGCTGGCGATAATGTTCGACAGCGCCTGCTGCGAGGCCAAGCCAATCGCCAGCGAGGTGACGCCGAGAGCCGCGATCACCGACGAGATGTTCTGCCCGAAGTGATCGAGCATCACGATCAGGCCGCTGAGCCACAGCACCATCGAAAACAGCCGCTGGATCAGCGCGATCATCGTCGAGGCCCCGGCATCGCGCGAGATCCGCCGCGAGGTGCTCAGGCCATCGCGATCACCGCCTGCGGCATCGACCACGCCGGGCGTACCGGCCGCCCCACCCGACGACAGGTCCGAAAACGTATCCGGCCACAGCAGCAACGGACGTAGCACCGAGTCGAGGATGACCCGCGCCAAACGCACGACGCCGCGCGTGCCGATCACTGTGGCGATGATGAACAGCGCCCCGGCCAACCAGCGCAGCGGCCCTTTGACCGCCGGCCAGGTGTCTTCCAGCGTGTCGGCGAGGCCCGCGAACAGCACCACCCAGCGGATGGTCGGCGCGCTGAACTTCAGGATCTGCGACAGCAGACGCTGTCCGCGCCGCTCGGCAAAGCCGCCGATCCGCGCAATCACCCCGCCCAAAAGCCACGCGCCAAGGATGGTCAGCGTGCAGGCGACCACCAGGTGCAGCACCCAAAGGAAGGACGCCGCGCCGGGAAACCAGCGCAGCAGGTGCTCGTTAAGCCACAGGCGGAAGGCGTCGATCGGCGCCTGCAGCTTGAGCAAGGTCGGAGCGTGCTCGACCGGGATCACAGCGCTGGCCGGCGTCGCGGGAGCTGGCGGGGGAGGAAGCTCGGGGCTCATGCGCGCATCCTAGGACTGCGTGCTCTTTTGCAAGCGGCCTTTGAGCAGCGCCTCGACCGACACGATGGCCTTGCTGAAGTCCTCGATGCCCTGCGCCAGCTTGTCGCTGGCCATCTGGTTCTGGGCGTGCATGGCGCGGAAGCTGGCCTCGTCGCAGGGAATGCGCGACAGGGTGAGGCCGGCCGCGTGCTCAGCCGACAGCTTGCGACTCAGCGGGGCCTGCGTCTCGGCCAGCTCTTTGAGCAGCTTGGGCGCAATGGTCAGAAGATCGCAGCCGGCTAGCTCCACGATCTCGCCGATGTTGCGGAAGCTGGCGCCCATGACCTCGGTGCGGTGGCCGAAGTGCTTGTAGTAGTTGTAGATCTGCGTCACCGAGCGCACGCCGGGGTCTTCCGCCGAGGGGTAGCTGGTGCGCCCCTCGTGCTTGAGATACCAGTCGAGGATGCGGCCGACAAAGGGCGAGATCAGCGTCACGCCAGCCTCGGCACAGGCGATGGCCTGATGGATGCCAAAGAGCAGCGTCAGGTTGCAGTGGATGCCTTCTTTTTCCAGCACCTCGGCGGCGCGGATGCCCTCCCAGGTCGCGGCGATCTTGATCAGCACGCGCTGTCGGCTCTGGCCAGCGGCCTCGTACTTGCCGATGAGCAGGCGGGCCTTGTCGATGGTGGCGGCGGTGTCGAACGACAGGCGGGCATCGACCTCGGTCGACACGCGGCCCGGCACGATACGTAGAATGCGCAGGCCGAATTCGACGGCTAGGTGATCTAACGCAATGGCGGCGATCTCGTCGGCGCTGCCCCCCGGACGCTGGGCCGAGGCGTACGACAGCGCGCTCTCCACGACGTCGGCGTATTCCGGCATGGCGGCCGCGGCCTGAACCAGCGACGGATTGGTCGTGGCGTCTTGTGGCCGAAACTTTTCGATCGATAGGAAGTCACCCGTGTCGGCGACGACCTTGGTCATCTCTTTGAGCTGATCTAGAAGGCTCCGCGCCCCCGCGTTTGTGCCCGACGTATCGACGGAGTTTTCCATGGTGCGACCCTCGCTGGTTGTCGTCCCAGGGTACGCGATTGTCGGCAGGCAGAGAAGCGGCCTGCGCCGAGGTGACGCCTGGCCACGCGAGCGGCCCCAAAACGGACTGGCCATCGGCGGCCAAAAAGGGGGGCGAAAGCCGTCGCCATCGTCGGAGTTGACCCTGGCTTGCCGAACTTGATAGCGTGCCGCGGTGTTGTCGCCTGGGCGCTCGTCGCCCTCATCGCTGCGCCCGTTATACGGGCTGATTCTGCTGCTGACGCTGTACAGCAGCCGGCACGAGCCGACCCGACAGCTGATGCAAGACCTGCACAGCATAGAGGATGTGCAGCGCGTCTACCGTCGCCTGATCTGGCCGCCCTGGCAGACCCTGCGCACCTATGTCTCGGCCGAGGACGATGTCCACCTGTACTACGAGTACACGCGCGTCATCCTGGGCGAGACACCTGACGTGGCCTACATCGCAAGCTGGCAAGCGACGAGCGACCCGCGCGACATCAGCGCCTTGGGACGAGCACTAACGCACAAGTCGGGGCTGCGGCTGCCGTATCGCGATGTCCACATCGTGCTGCCGCCCGTGACGCTGGCCGTGCTGCTGCTGCCGCGGCTGATCTGCTCGACGCTGGGTGGCTATCGCATCGCCTTTGCCGGGCTGATGGCGCTTTTGCACCTGGGTGGGCTGGCGCTGATCTTCGGCATTGCCAGGCGCCTGCGCCGGGCCGAGCGCAGCGAACCAGGCGCGCCGGACAAAGACGCCATCGCCGACGAGCCGGCCCGCGCGACGCTGTCCCGTCTAAGTCGCCGGCTGCTGATCGCGACAGCCTGCTTCGGACCTCTTCTGGTCGGTCGCTACGACGCGCTACCGATGTTCTTTGTCGTCGCCGCGCTGTACGCGCTGGTCCGCGGCTGGGCGCTGAGCTCGGCGCTGCTGCTGCTGCTGGGGGCGGGGGCCAAGCTGTTTCCGCTGTACCTGTTTCCGGTGTGGGCGGCGCTCTTGTGGGCGCGCGGGAAGGCGGCCCGGGGCCAGCTTGTCCGCTTCGTTGCGCCGCTTGCGGTGCTGGCGGTGGTGGCCGGGATCTATCTGCTGTGGCGAGGACAGACACCGCAGGTGCTGCTGGGGGCGCTGCTCTTGTTTGGTCAGCGACCGATCCAGATCGAGTCGCTGCTGGGATCGATCCTGCGCTGCGCCGGCAGCGGGCTGGTGTTTTCGTATGGCTCGGACAATGTGCAGCTCTCGCGCTGGCTATGGCTGCCGCAGGCTGTCGACGGGATGAGCCTGGTGCTCACCGGGCTTTTGGCCCTGCACGGAGCGTGGAAGCTGCGCGCCGAGCGCGAACGCCACGACGGAACCTGGGCGCTGCGTCGGCTGTGTCAGTACAGCGCGGCCACGGTGCTGCTGATCTTCGTGAGCAGCAAGCTGCTGTCGCCGCAGTACCTGCTGTGGGCCATGCCGCTCGTCGTGCTGTGGGCTGAATGGGACGGAGTGCCGGGCGTCCAAGCTTCTCGTGTGCTGCCGATGTACTGCACGGCGCTTTTTCTGACGCAGGTCTACTTTCCCTTCATGTTCGGCCTGCTGACGCAGGGACGGTGGCCGCTGCTCGGCCTGGTGCTCGTGCGTAACCTGCTCTTGCTTTCGGCGCTGCTGGTGCTGCTTTTTCCGACGACTTCAGCGCTGCGCTGGCTGCGTCGGCCGGCCCGCCCTCCCCTTATTGCTTAGGTTCAAACTATGTCAAAGCTGTCTTCCGTTCGTCGCCTCGCCCCCCTTGGTCTGCATGTGCTGGCTGGCCTGCTGTGCGCGGGTCTTTTGGGCCAGGCCCGTCGGGCAGCGGCCGATCCGCCGCATCCGCTGCGCCCACTGCCGCCGGCTCAGATCGTGGGGCTGGCGCCGCTGCTGCGCAGCCATGACATGACGCTGCTCGAAGCCGATGCCAGCGGCAATATGAGCCAGATCACGGTGCTGTCGCTAAGCAGCGCCCCGCCAGAGATGCTGCACGACGTGGTGATGGGGCCAGAGCGCTACGGCGACTTCGTGCGCAACATGACGCTGTCGCAGGTCAAGGCGCTGCCCGACGGCAGCAAAGAGCATCGCTACCAGTTTTCCTATCGCATAGCGACGGTCGAGGGCATCCACCGCTTCACCTCGCAGCCGCCGGGCGTCGGGGCCGCCGCGCCGATCGAGGTCGTCGATGCCGACCCGACGTCAAACGGCCTGCGCCACTATCGCTGGGAGTTCTTCCCAGCCGGCGGAGGGACGCTGATGGTGCTGTACGGCTACACCGATCTGTCGCGCTCGGGCGGCGTGGTCGAGCAGCTACGCGCCCGCTTTCCGACGCTGGACTACGGCATGGGGCTGGTGGGGCAGATGTCGCAGGTGCTGGCCATCAAGGCCCGTGCCGAGCAGCTTGCCGGGGCGCCGCGGCCGCTGCCCCCGCCGGGCAATGCCGACTATCGACCCCTCCTGGAGCGCGGCGTGCTGGTCCTCATTCGCACGCAGGGCGGCCGTCCCACCGACATGAACCTGATCGAGCGCACGCCGGTGCCGGTCGCCAAGCTCGTGCAGTCGGCGCAGGACGTCGGCAGCTGGGCGGACTATGTCCCGTCGGTCAAAAAGAGCCAGTCGCTCGGCACCAAGGACGGCCTGCCGATTGTCGAGCTTGAGCAGTCGCTGCCGCTCCTGACCTTCACGACTCGCTACGCCGTCAACGCCGGCCCGACTTCGGTCGATCTCTTCGGCATGACCGGTGACCTCAGCGGAGCCCGCCTGCGCCTCGATATCCGCCCCGATCCCATCGGTGGCCAGCTGGTCTTGCGCACCTCGCAGGCCTTCGATCGCGCCAGCTTCGTCATCCGTCAGCTATACCGGCTAGAGCCGCTGTTCGAGTATGGCGTCAACGTCGGCTTGGCCCTGCTGGTCCATCAGGGCGTGAAGCTCAAGGGAGCCAAGCTGGCGCAGGGGGGACGGTAGACCAGACGACGGGGGCACGGTCGTTTTGCGTCGGACGGTCTGTTACAGCAAAAAATAGGGCACGATGAGCCGATGAAGCCAAGCGTGCCTCGTCCCCTGTGCTTGCTGGCGCTCCTCGGTCTGTCCGGCTGTAGCGAGGAGCTGACGTGGATGCGGCTGGGGATGCTGTGCGCTCCGCTGGCCTACGCCTTCGCTGTGCTGGTGGTCGTGGGGTTAGAGGGTGCGTGGGCGTTTCGCGGACATGCCGTTGCCAAGCGGCCCCAGGTGCTGGCCGCGCCGGCGATCCTTTTGGGGATCGCAGGGCTGTGGCTGCTGGCTCACCTGTCTCCCCCGGATCGCGCCGCGGTCCTCGACGTGTTCTGGAAGCGCGGCTGGCTGCTGGTGGTGATGTTCTGCGGCATCCCGCTCGCAGGGCTGCAAGCGCTGTGCTTTCGCCTGTGGTTTGCCCTCAAGCCGCAGCACAGCGTCGAGGGCAGCGCGCTGCTGGTCACTGCCCTGTTCTACGCGCCGGGGCTGATGATCGCGAGCGAACTTGTCACCGCTCAAAAGACCGTCGATGCGATCGTTGGGACCTTCATCGTCGGCTGCATCTACGGCGTCTTCGTAGCGCCGGTCGTGCTCGCCATCTTGGGCTTGGAAAGCACCTGGGCCAAGCGACGGGCAGCCAGCAGAGCGTAACCCCCGCTTATGGAGGGGGCGCGCCAGGCCGGACGTAGGGGCCGCCGAGCGCACCGCCGGGCTCGCGCAGCTTGTCGCTGGCGGTCTTGATGGCGAGGATCAGCGTCATCGGGATGCGAGCTTTGTAGTAGCTGACCTGGCCCGCGTCGTAGCCAAAGAAGCTCAGCGAACCGGCCTCGGGCGGCAGGCTGGGCAGGCGCGAGGCGGCCTCGGGCGGCAAGAGCGAGGTGATGCCCTTGAGCAGCGACGAGACATTGACGTCGGCATACATCGTCCCCCCCGGCGGGAAGGCGGCCATGGCGCTGGCGCCGGTGCTGGTGCCGGCCGACTGGCCCTTAAACAGCGCCGTCACCACCGGATCGATGGGCGCATTCATCGCGTAGAGGATGTAGGGACCGACCTGCGCGACCTCGTAGCTGGCGCCGTTGAGCTTGGCGAACAGCTGGCCATTTACGGCCTGACCGGGGCCCTGGCCGGGGGTGCCCGTCGCGATCTTGTAGTCGTAATGATCGATGGGCCAGCCCTGCAGCTTGCGCGCCCCCTGCTTGCCGTTGATCTGCAGCTCGATGCCCAAGCGCTTGTAGGCATCGTGCAGCGGCCCCTGGCCGAACATCGTCGCTGTCTTGCGGCCCAGGGCCATAAACGCCGCCGGATTATCAACGCGCACGATGCCGTGCATGCGGAACGCGCGCTCGCCACCGACCGAGAACGAAAACGCCATCTCGGACTTGCGACCGATCTTCATCCACTCATCGACCAGTCCCTGAATCACCGTCCGCAGCTGCGGCTGCTCGTCGAGCATCGGGCCATAAAGGCGCATGTAGAAATCGACCAGGCGCTGCAGATCGCGGCTGTTCCACACCACGTTGACGTCGCCGGGCGGCAGGAACTGCGCCAGGTTCGGCGCCGCCAGCGGTCCGCCCTCCCCAGCCCGCGCGGCCTTGTCTTGCACCAGCGCCGACAGCTCAACGCCTCCGTCGTACGGACGGGCTCCCACGGCGACGGCTCGAACGCTCTCTAGGCTGCTGACCAAACCTTCGAGCATGGCGACCGTGCTGGCAGCACTTGGCGCGCCGGGCTGACGGACGGTGGACAGGGCCAGCATCGGCATCATCGCGCGAATCCCCTGACGCAGCACCGGCGCGTACTTGGCCATCATCGCGTCGATGTGCAGGTACAGCAGAGCATCAAACGGCGTGTCGGCGGCCGTGATGCCAAGCAGCGCATCTTTCTGCCCGCGGGCCTGATCGAGGGCACGCGGATTCATGCCAATTGCCGTCAGCTCGCCCCAGCTCTCAGCCTTGAGCGAGCTGTTCATGCTGGTCAGGCGTGACGAGATCGTGCCCTCAGCCGGGATCGGAAACAGGCCGACGATCGGCAGCGCAAACGGACTATCGACGCGATCGGGATCCCACACGTAAAGGGACAGCGGCTTGCCGGCGCTGATCTCGCTGAGGTTCACTCCCTGCGCCTGCGCCAGGGGACCCAGCACCGCCTCGCCGCCAAACAGACCGATGGCACGGCTGAGATCGCGCAGCTTCACATAACCAAAGAGCGGCGCTTCGCTTTGGGGCGGAGCCGCCGGCATCGGTACGGTCAGCGGCTGCACGGTCGGCACCGGCAGCTTCGGCGGCTGACGGGGCCCACAGCCCAGCGCGAGCCCGGCCACGACTGAAAACAGAAGGATCGCAGGCAGCGCCCGCCGGCCCCGAAGCGAACGCAAGCACTGAACACTGGACTTCACGAATCGCAGACAGGAAGAGAGACGGTTCATGATGGCAGCATCCTACTTTCAGTGTCGCGGTCGGAGCTATGATTTCTGCACCTCGGAAAAAGCCACTCTCCGGCGCGGATTTAGGGGGCGATGGCGGGCTGGGCATCGCTGCTGGGCGACGAGGCACGGCGACGGCGGATGAACAGCGAATACAGCGTCGGCAGAAGCAGCAGGGTTAGCAGCGTCGAACTCGATAGGCCGCCAATGACCACCGTGGCCAGCGGACGCTGCACTTCGCTCCCCGGGGCTTTTGAAAGCGCCATCGGTACGAAGCCCAGCCCGGCGACGAGCGCCGTCATCAGCACCGGCCGCAAGCGAGCCCGTGCCGCCTGCATGATGGCCTCGCCCGGCGACAGACCGCCGGCTTCCAGGCGATGACTGACCGAGACGAGCACCAGGCCGTTGAGCACGGCCACGCCGAATAGCGCAATGAAGCCAACGCCTGCGCTGATCGAAAACGGCATGCCGCGCAGCCACAGCGCCAGCACGCCCCCGACGGCGGCAAACGGCACATTGGCCAAGATGACCAGCGCCGGCGGCAGCGCACCCAACGCCAGCCACAGCAGGAACAAGATCAGCGCGATGGCCAGCGGCACAACCACGCTCAGCCGGGACCGCGCGTCCAGGTAGTGCTCGAACTGCCCGCCCCACTCGACGCGGTAGCCCGGCGGCAGCTTGACCTGGGCGGACACCCGCGCCTGGGCCTCTTGCACAACCGACAAAAGGTCGCGGCCGGCGACGTTGAATTCGACGCGCAGGTGACGCGATTGGTTCTCGCGCGCGACCTGCACTGGCCCTGGCTCGATCACGATGCTGGCGACATCGCCAAGCGGCACGATCTGCCCGGTCGCGGCTTTCAGCGGCAGGTTGCCTAGCGGATCGAGCGTGCCTTCGAAGCTGGCATCGACCTTCACCACCAATGGGAAGCGCCGCTCACCTTCGAAGACTTGGCCGACCGGGACGCCAGCGGCCAGCGACTGCGTGAGCTCGCTGACTTCGTCGAGAGACAGGCCGTAGCGCGCCAGCCGCGCCCGATCGGGGTAGATGCGCAGGTAGTTCAGTCCTGCGCTTGGCTCGACGCGCAGACCCGCCACGCCGGCCATCCCCTGCAGCGCGCGCTCGACCGCTTCGCCCAGCCGCTTTAGCTCGCTGAGATCGGGGCCGTACAGCGCGGCGGCGACGTCGGACTTGACGCCGGCGACTAGCTCGTTGGTTCGCATCTCGATGGGCTGCGAGATGGCGATGGCGGCGTCGGGAACTGCCTCAGCCAAGCGCGTCTCGATCTCGGCCGCCAGGCCAGCCCTGGTCAGGCCCGGTCGCCACTCCGCATGCGGCTTGAGGATGAGGTAGTTGTCGGTCTCTCCGATGCCCATGACATCGTTGGCTAGGGCCGGCGAACCGACGCGACCGACGATGTGCTCGATCTCAGGCACGATTGGTGACCGCAGGGCCCGCGCGATGCGCTGATCGATAGCGATCGACTCGGACAGCGCCACCCCGGGCAGGCGACGGGTCTCGACCAAAAGCGATCCTTCGTCGAGCTGCGGCACGAATTCAGCGCCGAGCCGACTGCCGATGCCCAGGCCCAAAAGCAGAAGCCCCGCCAACAGCGACAGCGCAAGTCCTCGACGACGCAGGCTCAGCCCGAGCAGCGGCTCGTACAGCCGCGACAGAGTGCGCAGGATCACGCCATCCTGGTGCTGCGGCCGCGGGCGCAGGAGCAGGCTGCACAGCGCTGGCACGATGGTCAGCGAGCACAGCATCGCTCCCAAGAGCGCGCACAGCACCGTGGTCGCCATCGGGTGGAACAGCTTTCCCTCGATGCCGGTCAGGCTAAGGATCGGGACATAGACCATGGCGATGATCGCCTCGCCGAACACCGTCGCGGCACGCACCTCGGTCGCTGCTGCGGCCACCACATCACGCCGCTCGTCGGCCGACAGCGGACTTGGACGATTGCGCTGCGCTTCCGCCAAGCGACGCACGACGTTTTCGACGACGATGACCGCGCCGTCGACGATCAGCCCGAAGTCGACGGCCCCCAGGCTCATCAGGTTCCCCGATCCGC
>CALFYE010000157.1 GCA_937952145.1 uncultured Myxococcales bacterium | reverse complement strand
TGCCCTGGCAACCGCTCGTGCTCGGCTCGCTCGCCCGGCGCGGCGACCAAACCTATCGAAACCGCTCAGAAACCAGCCATCGGCCCTATTGACGGACGCCTCATTCGATGGTGAGGTATAAGTTCTCGTAAAGGAAATTACCAAATGCCTACAGAACGAAACGGTCACGCCCCCGCGATGAGCTACCTCATCCCTACCGTCGTTGAGCAGACCCATCGAGGCGAGCGCGGCTGGGATATCTACTCGCGACTGCTCAAGGACCGCATCATCTTCCTGGGCACAGCGATCGATGACCTCGTCGCCAACACGGTCATCGCGCAGCTTCTGTTCTTGGAATCGGAAGAGCCGGACAAGGACATCATGCTGTACATCAACTCGCCCGGGGGCCTCGTGACCTCGGGCCTTGCGATCTACGACACGATTCAGCTGATTCGCTGCGACGTGTCGACGATCTGCATGGGTCAGGCGTCCTCGATGGGCTCGTTCCTGCTGGCGGCGGGCAGCAAGGGCAAGCGGTTCGCACTGCCGAACTCGCGCATCATGATCCATCAGCCGCTGGGTGGATTTCAGGGCCAGGCGACGGACATCGACATCCACGCCAAGGAAATCTTGCGCACCCGCGACCGCCTGATTGAGCTGTACTCGAAGCACACGGGCCAGCCAGGTGACCGAGTTCGCCGCGACATGGAGCGCGACTACTTCATGGGCGCTGCCGAGGCCAAAGAGTATGGCCTGGTCGACGATGTCCTGACCCGCAAGAAGGCCGAGCCGCAGGCGGTTCAAAAGTGAGCGAGCCCAAGATGCACGGGCTCAGCTGCTCATTCTGCGGCAAGAGCCAAAAAGAGGTCCGCAAGCTCATCGCGGGACCTACCGTCTACATCTGTGACGAGTGCATCGGGCTGTGCAACGACATCATCGCCGAGGAGATGGAGAAGGAAGAGGCAACGCTCGGCAGCACATCCATCCCCAAGCCGGCAGAGATCAAGACCGTCCTCGACGAGTACATCATCGGTCAGGAGCGCGCGAAGAAGATCCTCGCCGTCGCGGTTCACAACCACTACAAGCGGCTGGAGAGCCGCAGCAGTCCTGACGAAGTCGAGCTGCAGAAGTCCAACATCCTCCTGCTTGGCCCCACCGGATCAGGCAAGACGCTGCTGGCGCAGACCCTGGCACGCATCCTTAACGTGCCGTTCGCCATCGCCGATGCCACCAACCTGACGGAAGCCGGCTACGTCGGCGAAGACGTCGAGAACATCATCGTCAGCCTGCTGCAGAATGCTGACCACGACGTCGAGCGCGCCCAGCGCGGCATCGTGTACATCGACGAGATCGACAAGATCGCCCGCAAGAGCGACAACCCCAGCATCACCCGCGATGTCTCGGGCGAGGGTGTGCAGCAGGCGCTGCTCAAGATCCTCGAAGGCACGGTGTGCAACGTTCCCCCCAAGGGCGGCCGCAAGCACCCGCAGCAGGAATTCCTGCAGGTCGATACCACGAACATCCTGTTTATCTGCGGCGGCGCCTTCGTGGGCCTCGAAGACATTATCGAGAGTCGCATCGGCCAGCGTCAGATGGGCTTCGGCGCCAACATCCAGAGCAAGCGCGAGCGCAAGGTCTGGGAGTACCTGAAAGAAGTTCAGCCGGAAGACCTGCTCAAGTACGGCCTCATCCCCGAGTTCATCGGCCGCCTGCCAGTCATCGCTCCCCTGCACGAGCTCTCGGAAGAGGCGATGATCGACATCCTGACCAAGCCGCGCAACGCGCTCATCAAGCAGTATCAGAAGCTGTTTGAGATGGACGGCGGCAAGCTGCGCTTCACCAAGGGCGCACTCAAGGCCATCGCGCAGTCAGCCCTGAAGTCTCAGGCGGGCGCGCGTGGCTTGCGCTCGATCGTCGAGACGCTGCTCCTCGATACCATGTTCGAGATCCCCTCGCGGCCCAACATCAAAGAGGTGCTGGTCAACGAAGAGGTCATCGAGCAACAGCAGCAGCCGCTCCTCATCTACCACCAGCGCGACGCGACCGAGAGCGTCACCCCCGCCAAGTAACGCCTCCCCCCGACGCTAGGCCACCGTTACGCCGTGGCCGCTCCGCACCCCTGCTAGCTGCCAGTCGGCTTGCTCTTGCACCGCCTCACTGTGAAAGGGGTGGTTCGAGACAAACAGCGCGGTGTCGAGATCGATGAACGAAAATCCACCCAGGCCGGCCGCCAGGTGCGCCGCTGCCGCCATCGCGAGCGGCCCCTCGACCATCCCGCCCATCATCAGGCCCAGGCCGCCGGCTCGCGCGACTTCGTACATCGCCAGCGTCTCGTAGAGCCCGCTCTTCATCAGCTTCAGGTTGACGGCCCGCACCACGCGGGTCTGAACCAGCCACATGACATCGGCCGCCGAGCGCGCCGATTCGTCGGCACAGATGGGCACCGATGACTGGCGCGCGACGTCGAGCAAGCCCAGGCGATCCTGGCGCGCCACCGGCTGCTCAAATAGTGCAATCGGGATGTCGGCCGCAGCCAAGCGTCGCAGCAGATCAAGCGCCTGCTCAGCGCTGTACCCGCCGTTCGCATCGAGCACCAGGTTCAGCTCTGCGCTCCGCGGATCGCGCCCGCTCGGCAGACCGCGGTAGAGCGCGCTGACTCGTTCGGCATCTTCGGCGGGAGTCTGCGCCCCGACCTTGATCTTGAGGCTGGTAAAGCCGCGCCGGTAAGCCGCCTGGGCCGAAGCGATCGCGTGCGGTACATCACCCGCCGTTATTGTCAGATCGCTCTTGAGCTGGGTGGCCTGCCCGCCGAAGTAGGTCCACATCGGCATGCGGTGCTGGCGCAGATACGCGTCGAGCAGAGCCAGCTCACACCCCGCCCGGGCCGCCGGCTCGTCGGGACAGACCTCCGACAGGATGGCGCTGAGTCGTCGCAGGCTGCGCACATCCTGGCCAACGATACGAGCCCGCGCCTCTCGCAGAGCAAGCAGTGTCGAGGCCTGAGTCTCGCCGCTGACGGCGGTAAACGGCGCCGCTTCGCCCAGCCCCACCGTGCCATCGCTGAGCACAACGCGGATAAGGACGTTATGCGCCACGCTGGGAGCGCCGCCGGCAATCGCAAACGGCTCGGTAAGCGGCAGGTCCAGCGGAAGGCACTCCATCTGGCTGATCGTGCTGGGCAGGTCAGTAACGGCGCTGGCAAGCATGGGGCCCCAGTGTATCGCGATCACCCGGCACCCAGCGCAGACGCTTTCCGGACCGTCGCCCCGACACGCATCCTGGGTTTGCTATAGTGCGCCACAGGAGCACCTGTTGACTCGCGCTAGCCATCCCCCGAAGCGGCACCTGCGCGCCCTGGTATCAGCCGGGCTGGCGCTGCTCACGCACGGGCTGGTGCTCAGCTTGTTCTTGCTCCTCGGTGGCCTTGCGCGCCTGCCTACCGCACCGCTGCTGACGATGCAGGACGCTCCGGCGGCCAAGGAAGACGAACAGGACGCGCCCATCGCCATCGAGTCGCTGCTGTCCTCGCTCGATAAGCCGCAAGAGCTGACCGAGCAGGAAAAAGAACAGAAGCGCGAGGAAGAGCGCCGCGATCCAAAAGGCCAGGTTGTCGACATCACGCGACCGGCAGTCGAGCAGCGCCCGGATCAGTCGCGTTTCTTGGCCGAGTACGACAGCCGCGTAAACAAAGAAACCCGAGGCCCGGTTGGCGACAAGAAAGCCGGCGTGCCGCTGCCGCCATCCCCCCCCGTGCCGCCGACGCCGGCCCAGCCGCAGCCGCCGCAGAACCGCCCGTTGTCGCTGCGCGGTCCCGTTGGTGACAAGCTGCCTAGCCCGCCGGCAGGGCTCGCCGCCGAGCAGGTTCACGAAGTTGGACCCGATGGCGAGTTTGCTCATCGGCTGGGTGAAGGGCCACTGCAGCCCCAGCAGAAACCCGGAGGTGCCGCCCTGCCTCCCGGGGCATTACCTAACCTCATGCCGACCCCGCAGCAACTGGCCCGCAGCCTCGGCATGGGCGCGGGCTCACCAGACTATCTGGAAGACGTCGACGACGGCGACGCCACAGGGCTAAACGCCAAAAAGTGGAAGGGCGCCGCTTTCTTCAACCGCATCAAGCAGGCGGTGCGCGACGAGTGGCACCCAGATGAAATCCTCGGTCGCCACGACCCCTCGGGTCGCATCTACGGCACACAGGATCGCGTCACGATGCTGAAGGTGCAGCTTCGCGCCGATGGACGCATCGACGAGCTCAAGGTCGTGCGGCGCTCGGGCGTCGATTTTTTAGACGACGAGGCGCAGGCGGCCTTTCGCCGCGCTCAGCCGTTTGCCAACCCACCCGCCGGCATCGCCGATGCCGACGGCTTCATTCGTTTTAACTTCGGCTTCATTGTCAATCTATCCGGACGCACCAGCTTCCGCTTTTACAAGTACCAAGACTGACGCCCACGTCGCCGGTTCTGCGTCGCCAACCACGCCCGTACAAAACCGCTCTTTGTCCGCGGGCGCTCATCGTGGATACTCCGGCCATTCGAAAAGTACGCCCTGTGCAGGCGTCCCCCGATAGGGCGCCTGCGCTGTGTGCGACCTGGGAGTGCGTTTTATGAAAGTGGGAATCGTCAAGGAGATCCGGCCCGGTGAGCGACGCGTGGCCGTGACTCCGGAGACCGTGGCCAAGCTCGCCAAGCTCGGCTTTTCGGTCCTGATTGAGAGCGGAGCGGGGGACGCAGCGGCCTTTGGCGATGGCGAGTACGAAAAGGCCGGCGCCCAGATCGAGAGCGACACGCGCAAGGTCTGGAGCGACGCCGAGATCGTGCTGAAGGTGCAGCCCCCCGAGCAGAACGCCACGCTCGGCTGTCACGAAGCCGAGCTCCTGCACGAAGGCGCAACGCTGATCTCGTTCATCTGGCCGCACAAAAACAAAGATCTGGTCGAGCGCCTGGGCAAGCGGTCGGTGACAGTGCTGGCCATGGACCAAATTCCGCGCATCAGCCGCGCGCAAAAGATGGACGCGCTGTCGTCGATGGCCAACATCGCCGGCTATCGCGCCGTCATCGAGGCCGCGAGCTTCTTCGGCCGCTTCTTCACCGGTCAGATGACCGCCGCTGGCAAGGTGCCCCCCGCCAAGGTCCTGGTCATCGGGGCGGGCGTCGCCGGCCTGTCTGCGATTGGCGCCGCGCGCGGCCTGGGTGCCGTGGTGCGCGCCTTTGATACCCGCCCCGCCGTTCGCGAGCAGGTGAGCAGCATGGGCGCCGACTTCCTGGAAGTTCAGCTCGAAGAGGACGGCAGCGGCGAAGGCGGTTATGCCCGCGAGATGAGCCCCGCCTTCATCGCCGCCGAGATGGCGCTGTTCGAGGCGCAGGCTCGCGAAGTTGACATCATCATCACCACCGCGCTGATCCCGGGCCGACCGGCACCGCAGCTTTTGACGGAAAAAACGGTCGAGCTGATGCGGCCAGGCAGCGTCATCGTCGACCTCGCGGCCGAGGCCGGAGGCAACTGCGCGCTGACCCAGCCGGGGTCGGTGATCAATCACAAAGGCGTCACCATCATCGGCTACGTCGACATGCCCAGCCGCCTGGCCCCGACGGCAAGTGCCCTGTACGGCAACAACCTTGCGCACCTGCTGGCCGATATGGGTGGCGCTAAGTCCTGGCACATCGACGAGACCGATGAGGTGGTGCGAGGCGCGCTGATATTGCTGGGCGGCAAGCTGATGTGGCCGCCCCCACGCCCGCCGGCGCCGCCCCCGGATGCCGCGGGAGCCAAGAAGCCCCCAGCCCCACGAGCGTCGTCGAGCGCTGCCGTGCCCGCCCTGCAGGTTGGCAAGGCGGCGGGTGGCAAGTCTGGCGGCAAGGAATCCGGCCACAGCGCCCACCGCATCAACGCTCGCACCCAGGGCTACGGCCTTTTGGCCCTCGCCGCGTCGCTCTTGGGGCTCAGCTTCGTGGCCCCGCCGGCTTTCCTGGCCCACTTCACGGTCTTTGTCCTCTCCTGCTTCATCGGCTGGCAGGTAGTGTGGAACGTTACACCAGCCCTCCATACGCCGCTGATGAGCGTCACCAACGCCATCTCCGGCATCATCGTTCTCGGCGGCATGCTCAAGATCGCGCACTCGACCCAGCCCGTGGTCATCGGGCTTGGAGTGGCAGCGGTCCTGTTTTCGGCGATCAACATCGCCGGCGGCTTCCTGGTTACGCAGCGCATGCTGAGGATGTTTCAGAAATGAGCAGTCTGTTCGCTCCTGCTTTTCTCTCTCTGTTCACTTCGCTGGGGCCAGGTTTAGCGACGGCGAGCACCGGCGGATCGCCGCTTGGCAACCTGTCGACCGTCGCCTATCTGCTGGCCGGAGTGCTCTTCATCCAGAGCCTGGGTGGCTTGTCGGCGCAGGACTCGGCGCGGCGCGGCAACCTGCTCGGCAGCATCGGCATGCTGATCGCCGTCGGCATCACCGCGCTCGTCGGAGCAGGTGGGTATGGCCCGCTGGCCGGGGCGCTGCTCGGCGGCGGCCTTATCGGCGCCATCCTGGCAGCGCGCGTGGCGATGACCAGCATGCCCGAGCTCGTCGCCATCCTGCACAGCTTCGTCGGCTTGGCTGCCGTGCTGGTCGGCATCGCCTCATATCTCGATCCCGGAGTTGTGCTCTTCGGCACCGAGATGCGCATCCACGAGGTCGAGATCTTCGTCGGCGTGTTTATCGGCGCGCTGACCTTTACCGGCTCGCTCATCGCCTTCGGCAAGCTGCGCGGGCAGATCCGCAGCAAGCCGCTGCTCCTCCCCGGTAGGCACCTCCTCAACCTCTCGATCCTCGCCGCCTCGGTCTATCTTGGCTACCGCTTCGTCGGAGCCGCCCCGCTCTCGGTGCAGAACGAGCTCTTCATCATGACCGGTCTCGCGGGCCTCTTGGGCATCCACTTGGTGATGGCCATCGGCGGTGCCGACATGCCAGTCGTCGTCTCGATGCTCAACAGCTACTCCGGCTGGGCCGCCGCAGCCGCCGGCTTCATGCTCGAAAACGATCTGCTCATCGTCACCGGCGCGCTCGTCGGCAGCTCCGGCGCGATCCTCAGCTACATCATGTGCCGAGCGATGAACCGCTCGATCGTCAACGTCATCTTCGGCGGCTTCGGCGCCGACGAGGGGGCTGCCCCGGCCAAGGCCAAGGGCGACAAAGACGGCAAGGATCAGAAGGTCCAGTCCGTAAATGCCGCCGATACTGCTGAGCTCATGCGCGAAGCCAAGAGCGTCATCATCGTTCCCGGCTACGGCATGGCAGTGGCCCAGGCCCAGTATCCGCTTTACGAGGTCGCGCAGCTTCTGCGCAAGCGCGGCTGCACCGTCCGCTTCGCCATCCACCCCGTCGCTGGCCGCCTACCCGGGCACATGAACGTGCTGCTCGCCGAAGCCAAGGTGCCCTACGACGTAGTGCTCGAAATGGACGAAATCAATGCCGACTTCCCCGAGACCGACGTCGTCCTGGTCATCGGCGCCAACGACATCGTTAACCCCGGCGCGCTCGACGATCCATCGAGCCCGATCTACGGCATGCCGGTGCTTGAGGTCTGGAAGTCGAAGACCTGCGTCGTCATGAAGCGCAGCATGGCCTCGGGCTATGCCGGCGTTGAAAACCCGCTGTTCTTCCACGCCGCTACCCGCATGCTGTTTGGCGACGCGAAGAAGAACGTCGATGCCATCCTCGACGCTCTGCGCCAGCACGACTTGCAGCCGCCCAAGGAATAACCCCCTGCCCGCGGGCATTCCAGATCCCGGCGCCGGCCTTCCCTCTACCCCGGCTGAGCATTGCATCTGCCCTGGCCGAGCATT
>CALFYE010000156.1 GCA_937952145.1 uncultured Myxococcales bacterium | reverse complement strand
AGCAGGTTGGGATCGTGCGGCAGGCTGCGCTTGAGGGGATCGTCCGAGCCGATGTAGCCCTTGGCGAAGACCTGCACCGCGCCGTGCTTGGACTCGACGGTCATCTCGATCAGGTTGGCGACAAAGCCGTTGTTGATGCCCTGCAGCGCGACGATGGCGGCGCAGCCGAAGAGCACCGCGAGCGCCGTGATGATCGAGCGCCGCTTGTTGCGGCTGAGGTTGCGCAGCGCCAGATAGAGAATTTGTAGAAGGAGTCGCATGGTCACACCGCCGCCAGCGCTTCGACTGGGCGCATCTGACTGGCGCGCACCGCCGGCCACAGCGCGGACAGCACCGCACCACCCGCCGCGAGCGCCAGGACAAACAGGATGTAGCCGAGGTTGATGTTGGGATAGATGTGCAGCGGCGCCAGCATTCCTGGGAACTTCAGGATGATGCCTTTATGACCGTAATAGAAGACGAAGCTACAGCCCGCCGCCGCCCCGAGGATGCCGCCTAGGAGCCCGAGCACCGCCGCTTCGAGCAGGAACAGCCCGAGGATTTGCCGCCGCCGCACGCCGACCGACATCATCGTGCCGATCTCGCGCGTGCGCTCTAGGACCGACATCAGCATGGTGTTGGCAATGCCCAGGAGGGCGACAAAAAGGAAGATGCCAGCGATCAGGTTCAGCGTCGCGTTCTGCGCGGCAATCGCGTCATCGACGAACGAGGCGACGTCGTGCCAGGTCGCGACTTCGAACTCGGAACCAACGGCGGCTTGCAGGACTGGCTTTAGGGCCTCGGCCTTCTCGAAGTTGTCGAGGCGTACCGCGATCTCCGTCGCCAGGTTCGGCATGCGCAGGAGCTCTTGCGCCAGCGCGATGGGGACGAAGCCAAACTTCTTGTCCGGCATCGGCAGGCCGGG
Organism: uncultured Myxococcales bacterium; assembly: GCA_937952145.1. GTDB lineage: Bacteria > Myxococcota_A > Polyangia > Palsa-1104 > JAEUJZ01 > JAEUJZ01. Next base: position 40,742 of record CALFYE010000156.1, on the reverse strand, counting down.
CTGCCCGTACACGCCGACGTAGCTGACATCGAGAGCGTTCATCACGCCATCGCGGTCGTTGGTGAGGATGGTCGCGGTCTTGCCAAGGCCAACGCCCAGATTGCTGGCCAGCTCGGGCGTCAGGATGGCGCCGTTCGTCCCACCCTCAGCCAGCGTCTTGCCCGAGGAGATCATGTCGAGCCGACGTGGACAGACCTCGACCTCGTGCTGCGGATCAATCGCCGACAGCATGGCCACGGCGCTGGTGTCATTGGCGTTGACCATGCCGCCAAAGGCGATGCGGGTGGTCACTGCCTTGACGCCAGGGACTGCGCGGATCTTGGCCAGGAAGGATTCGTCGGTCGGGACCGTCAGCTCCAGTGACGAGGTCGCCACCGCTTTGAGGAAGCCCTTGCGATGGACCTGCAGGGCACCAGTCTGACCCAATATGATCGACTCGCGCAGGGTGGCCTGCATCCCGTTTAGGAATCCGCGGATGCCGACCATGACGCCAAGCGCCAGAAACACCGCAGAGAAGGTAATCACCGAGCGTCGGCGATTCCGCAGGACGTTGCGCATCGCGATGCGCAGAAGCGAAGGAAGCATCAGCTCACCCCAGAGATTCTCGACCAAGCTTGCGATGGACTCAGCCGCGCCATCGATACCGATTGATCTGAAGAAGGCAGATCGGCTACCGACACCGGCGAAAAGACGAGGCCGAATCGACTGGCACCGGTGCATTGCGCGACGACCACAAGCACTGCCAAGCATGGCACGATACTTACAGTTGTCAACTATAATTGTTCACATTGTGAAGTATCTAGCCGCCGACGCTGAAGTTTGATACGGTGCCGGTATGAGTGGCACACGCTCCAGACCGCCGCGCAGCGCTGGCCCGAACCCTCGGGGCGCGACCCGAGGTACGCCGGCTGCCACCGGCATCACGATGGCAGCGACGACACCGCTTTTGCAGGAGCTGGCGCAGAGCTTCTTTCAACTAATGATGCGCCACCGCGTCGCGATGCGGGACGTCATGCTGAGCTTCAGCCTATCGCCGCCGCTGATGATGACGCTGCACATGCTGGAAGGGCCGCCGGCGACCATGCGCGAGCTGGCCGACATCATCGGGCTTGAGCCCTCAAACCTCACCTCCGTCGTCGACAAGCTGGAGGCGCGAGGCCTGGTCGAGCGGCAGTCCTCGCCCGATGATCGTCGTGTCAAGCGCGTGGCCTTGACGCGCTCCGGGCGGGCCATGCGCAAGCGGATCGTGGAGCGCCTAAAACAGCCGGCTCCGTGGATGGCAGGTCTTGAGCCTGAGGATCAGCGGCTGCTGCTCGGCGTACTGCAGCGGGTGCTGGGCGATGCCCCAGGGGCTGATGACCTGCGCCTGCCGCCGAGCCAAAAGAGCAGCAAACCCCGACGCTGAGGAGCCCATGCCTTTTCACTTCCGCATCGTCAATGTGTTCACGCAGGGCGAAGATCGGTTCTCTGGCAATCCGCTGGCGGTGTTTGAGGATGCTGCCGCTCTGGACAGCGAGGTCATGCAGCGACTGGCGCTGCAGTTCAACCTGTCTGAGACGACGTTCATCCTGCCGAGCAGCGCGGCTGAGGCTCGCATGCGCATCTTCACGCCGGCCTACGAGATGCCCTTTGCGGGACATCCCACGCTGGGGACGGCTCACGTCGTGGCGGAGCTGCAGGGCGGACTGGATGCCGTGCGATTAGAGACGCTGGCCGGTGTCATTCCGGTGACGCGTCATGGTCGTCGCTTCCAGCTTCGCGCCAATCGGGCGAGCACGCGGCGACCCACCGAAGAGACTGGCCAGCTGGCCGCCATGCTCGGCCTTGCGCTGCAAGATCTGGCGGGCGAGGCGCTGTGGGTGAACACCGGCAACGAGCAGCTGATCGTTCCTCTTGCGACGGAAGCCGCAGTGCGGCGAGTCAAAGTCGATAGCGCTGCGCTGTCGTCCCTGCACTGCGTCCATGGCCACCCCAAGGTCTATGTCTTTGCAGAGCTGGGAGACGAGCGCTTGCTGTCGCGCTTCTTTTTTCCCAAAGGGCCGGGACAGCCGATCTTGGAAGATCCCGCCACCGGATCGGCGTGTGCCAATCTCGGCGGCTATTACCTCGCCACGGGGGTGGCGCGACCGCTCTCTCGGGTGATTAGCCAGGGCGAATACACTGGCCGTCCTTCGACGCTGTACTTGACGGTGGATGCGGTCGGTGAGGTCTTTGTGGCCGGCGATGTGCTGGAGCTAGGTCGCGGCAGCATCGAGCTGCCCCCGGCATCCGCGCGGGTCTGAGGCCGGGGCCGGCCGGCGCTAGAAGTGCAGCGCGAGCTTGCCGATCATCGAGGCGGACTGCTGGCGGACATGTGCCTGAGTCAGCGCCTCGGCGCTGATCGGGCCGGCGTCCTCGGTCAGAGTGCCGGTGAGCACGCCCTCGTCGAGCAGGTCGGCGACCTTGTTGAGGATGTCGCGCTGGCTGCCCATGTCGGGCGTCTTGAACATCGCCTTGGTGAACATCAGCTCCCAGCTGAACGAGGCCTTCTTGCCCATCAGCTTGTTCACCGGGATGTCCTTGGACTCGACGATCGAGACGATGCGGCCCTGCGGCGCGATCATCGCCGCCATCGCCTCGAAGTGCGTCCCAGTGTCGTAGCTGCAGTAGATGTAATCGACGTAGTCGAGGCCAATGGCCTTGAGCTGGGCCTGCATGTCGCTGCGATGGTTGATGACGTGATCGGCGCCCTGTCTGCGTGTCCAGGCGATGGACTCCTCGCGCGAGGCGGTGCCGATGACCTTCATGTGCGAGATGCGCTTGGCTAGCTGCACGACGAGCGAACCCACCCCACCGGCGGCATTGAGTACCAAGATGGAGCGGCCATGGTCGCGTGGGCCGATGAGGAGCTGCTCATAGAGTCCTTCCCAGGCGGTGAGCGCGGTCAGCGGAATCGCGGCGGCCTGCTTGAAGTCCAGGCGCTGTGGCTTGCGGCCGACGATGCGCTCATCGACGGTGTGCAGCTCGGCATTGCAGCCATCGCGGGTGATGTCGCCAGCGTAGTAGACGGGATCGCCTGGACGAAAGAAGCGGGCCTCGGGACCGACCGCGCGGACAACGCCGGCGGCATCCCAGCCAAGAACGCGCCCGCCGCGTCCGGCTCTGACCTTGGTGTCGACAGGGTTCAGCGAGACCGCGTGGACCTGCACCAGAAGCTCGCGGCCAACCGGAACGGGAGCTTCACGCTCGACCTGCAGGAACTGCGAGGTGTTGTCGGGATTGACGATGAATGCGCGCATGGGAAACCCCTCTTGGTTGAAGAAAATGTCCCGGGAGAATAGCAGCTTGTGGGGCTCACGAATGCCTGATTCTCCGACGGAGTGCTTCGTGCTTCAATCGAAGGTGCGCAGCGTGGGGAAGGCGCGCTCCCGGTAGGTCGTGCTCACTGGCTGCGTACCCGTCGTTGGCCGGCTGGGCGGACGTTCTATGGGCCCAGCAAGACGCGAGAGCCGGGTCGTTTTGTGCCGGGTGCCGCGCGGGCCGGATTCGCTACCATGGACGCGTGGCTCCGGCTGATGTCCTGCACACCGCCTACTTTCGGGTACGGGCCGAGCCGCGCAGTCGCATGGTGCAGCTTTGGCGATCTCCCGAGCCCTTTCCCAGCTTGGAGGCAGCGCGCGACGCCTGGCTGAGTGTGGTGGCGGCGCTGGATCGCGTTGGTCGCACGGGGCGCTGCCTGCTGTCGGACTTGCGAGACGGCCCGGCTCGCAACGACCCCGCATACGAACAGATCGTTCTGCAGATCGTGCCACGCGTTCACGCCGGCTTTCTGCGCAACGCCATCCTGGTGCGGATGGCGGCGGGGGCGCTGCAGATCAAGCGCCACGCCAAGGGGGATGGCATCGAGCGGCTAATCACCAGCAATGAACAAGATGCGATCGCCTATTTACGAGAAGTTCTCCCACCTAATTCTGAAAAATAGGCAGTTAGATTCACAATCGGAAAAAGGGCACAAATCGCAGCCGATCGATGCGCTCATACCAAGAACAAGCGCCTGCTGAGCGTCGCTATGGGCTGGTTAGGCTGCTACTAGCGCTGAGCTGATAGGGAGCTTGGCTGCAGCCACGATCGCGTCCCAGGACACGGAGGAAGAGATCGCCGCGCGCCCGGACGAGAGTGCTCTTGCCGGTCGCGCTGGCATCACCTCCGGCGGTGGGGGCGGGCAGAATGTCGACAGCTGGGCTCTTCACAATGTCCAGGCTGGCGTCGCAGTCAGCCCCCGGGCCGGGCAGGACCAGCTTGATGCTGAAAGTGCGCGAGGCGTTCGCGCTCTCGGGCTTGTAAGGCAGGCGGAAGCAGTCGATGTCGCCGGGCCACAGGAAGCCGGCAAGCTGGCCCTCCTGGCTGATCGGGCTGCCCGAGCCGGCGCTGCCCCGGGTGATCAGGGGCAGGGCCATCGCTTGCTCGCAGTCGTCGTTGGGCTCGACTTCGGCGCCGTCGAGAGGTGGTTCGACAGTGATGCGCAAGGCATAACGGCCATCGGAGGCCGGTGTGCGAGTTCCCGCATCGCTGCTGCTGGCGGTGGCTGGGCCGGCACTGCGCACGCTGACAAAGGCACGGGCGCTGCCGCGCGGCAGGGGCAGGTTGCGCAGGCGTAGCTCGCTTTGACCCTTGCTGGCGGCGAAGTCGCCAAGGAAGCGCAGCTTGTCGAAGGCCACCGGCTGGGAGCCTGCTGCCTGCACGGGTGCCGAAACCGGCTTTAGGGCGGCCCCGGCTGAATCCGCTCCACCGTCGCTGTTGACCACGACTGGGCTGATGCCGCCTTCTGGCTCGACCCAGACCCGCAGGGCCGGGCTTAGGCCAGGCGAGCGCACCTCAACTCGCAAGATGGCATCGGTCTTGAGTCCCACGCCGCCGCGGGCGGCTCCGGCGGCTGGCTCTTCGCCGGTCCCGCGCACCCGATGGTGCAGCGCGTCGCTGAGGCTCAGGGAAAAGAAGTCTTCGTCGCCGCGACCGCTCAGCGTCCCAGAGAGGTCTGAGCTATCCGCCGGGGTCGCTGTCTCGTAACTGTCGTTGGGCTCTAGTTCGCTGCCAAGTGGTGCGGCCTGCGTGGCGAGCGAGAGCTGATAGTCCAGCGATGCGGCAGCGGCGGGAGCGGGGCTTGTCCCGGGCTTCGGTGCCACGAGGCCACCGCGGACGCGCAGATACAGAGCCTGCCCAGGATGCAGGGCCAGCGCAGGGAGACGCTCGCCCCCGCCGGGCCCGCGTTCGTCGACATGCCACAGGGGGGTCACTTTGCCGGGGTTCTGGGTCGGCGCGTAGACATCCAGCTGCAGGTCGACTTGCGGGCCGGTGGTCAGCGTCAGACTGAGGAGCTGCGGCGCCGTTCCTGCCGGGGACGTGAGGATGTAGTAGTCATCGCCGCCCTTGCCGGCGCCCAGCGAGGTCGGTGGGGCGAGTGAGGCGCGGACGCCTCGACCGCTGGCCAAGGGCTGCGCGTGCTCGGGATCGTCGTTGGGTTCGTGTTCCTCGACGAGATACAGCACGCTGTGGACCGACGGCGGCGGCAAGCGGCTGGCGCCCGCTGGGGTCGCGCCTGGCTTGGCTTGGGCGTCGAGCACCTGCACGGCCGGTCCCGCATCCGGGCGGTGCGGCAGAGGCTTTCGCCAGTCACAGCCTGAACCGGGCGCGAGCGCGATCAACGACGACAGCCAGAAGACCCCTGCTGGCAATCGCAGGACGGCCGTCGCGCTGCCCCGCTTCATTGCGCTCCAGCGGTCGAGCCTGCGGCAGCCTGTCCGTCGCCCGCGGCTCCGGCGTCCTCGCCCGTTGGAGCGAGCGTGGCCAGGTATTCCGCCTCAGCCACGAGCTGACCGGACACGGTGGCTTGGCCGCGGAACTTCCAGATCCGTCCACCGCCGCGTACCAGCGTCGATCGCAGGACCAGCTGATCCCCCGGGACAACCGGCTTTCTGAACTTGGCGCGGTCGATGCCGAGCAGGTACACGATGCGCTCCCCCTCAAGATCGCCGAGCTTGAGGCGGGCGTGCAGCGCCGAGGTCTGCGCCAGCGCCTCCAAGATCAGCACCCCCGGCATGACCGGGTGACCGGGGAAGTGACCGGCGAAGAACGGCTCGTTGAAGGTCACATTCTTGAGGCCAACGCACTGCTCGCCGTCTGAAGAATATTCAGTCAGACGATCGACCAGCAAGAAGGGGTAGCGATGGGGCAGGGCGCGAGAAATGGCGCGGATATCGAGCGGCAGCCGGGGCGAACCGGCGGCCGGGGTGGCGGGCACTTCCGACATGCCGACTACTTTTGGACCGGGGCCACGCCGGGGACTGGCGGCTTCGGAGCCGCAGCGGCGGGAGCCGGAGTGGCCGGCTTCTGGGCGGCGGGCGTGGCCGGCGCGGCGGCTCCGCCTTCGTTGGCCTTGCGGATGACTTCGTTGGTGATGTCCATCTCGCTCTGCTGCGGCCAGACCACCGCCGCCGAGTTCAGCACGAGGTTGAAGCGCTCGCGCGTGGCGATGAGGTTGATGGCGCGATACACCTTCTCTTGGATCGGCTGCGTCGCGCGCATCTGCTCCTGCTGGAAGTCCTGCTCGGTACGCATGACCGACTCTTGGAACTGCATCGCCTTCTGTTCAAACTCTTGGCGCTTCTTCTGGAAGACTTCCGGGCGGAGCACCGACTCCTGCTTCTTGAGCTCTTCGCCCATCTTCTGGATCTCGTCGCGCTTGGCCTCAAGCTCTTTCTTCTTCTTATCGGCCTTGCCCTGGAGCTCGCCCAAGATGCGCTTGCCCTCGTTGGTGTCGGCCACCGCGCGCTGCATATCGACGACGGCGACCTTCTGCTGCGCCTGGGCTGCCGCACCGTCGATCAGGCTGGTGAGGGTAAGGCCGCCAAAGAGGGCCATGGCGGGGACAATCAGGGTGCGGTTCCACTGAGCGAGACGAGACATTGCAACAAGCTCCTGTGCGTTGGTATCGAGCGGGAAAGCCTTACTGATTCCCGGCGCACTTGTCAATTCTTCCTCGGGCTGCGGCCAGGCCAGACCCGGCTAGGGCGGGCCGCGAACGCAGACACTAGCGGACCCAGCGGTACAAAACGCAGCGTCGCCGATGAATTTGTCAGGCCTCTGCGGTCTATTGCCTGGGCCAGAGCGCGGGCGACTGCTCGCGGTGGCTCGCGACCCAACTCAGCAAGGAAGGAAGCTCATGTCCCAGACTGCAAACCAGCCGGCCGTTCAGATTGATCCTGCCCATAGCCAGATTACACCATTTTTATGGTTTAATGATAAGGCAGAAGATGCGATATCGTTTTATACCTCCATATTTCCTGATTCACGTGTGCTGGGAATGCAGCGTTACGGAGAAGGCGCGCCGTTCCCCAAAGGCACGATGATGTCCGCGACATTTGTGATCGCCGGACGGTCGTTTATGGCCCTAAATGGCGGCCCGCTCTATTCCTTTACGCCGGCGATTTCGCTCCTTGTCCGCTGCGAAACCCAGGACGAGGTCGACACGCTGTGGGAACGGCTGACCTCAGAGGGGGGCGAACCGGGTCGCTGTGGCTGGTTGAAGGATCGCTATGGGCTCTCGTGGCAGATCATCCCGACGACTCTCTTGCGCTTGCTGGGGGATTCGGACTTTGGGCGGGCCGGGCGCACGATGCAGGCGATGCTGACCATGAACAAGCTCGATATCGCCGCGCTGCTGCGGGCGGCCGATGGGGTGACCTAGCTACCTGCGGGGCCGGCGCCGGCGGAGGCCTCCCAAGAGCACGGCCCACAGCGCCAAGCCCAATGGCGGGGCGGCGGCGGTGGGCGAAAACTGGCAGCCCTTGGCGACGGTGCCGGGATCTTCGGGCGGCGGCGGACTGGCGGCATCTACGGCCATATCGGGCGGTGGCGTGCTGCCGGTCAGCGTGACGTCGGCGCACGAATAGTACGTTGCACCCGCCGGGATGCTGGCGGGCGGACAAGGGTCAGTGTCGAGCCCGTACATGATCTGGCGCATCCGGAAGGTGCAGTTGGTGCAGGTGGCAGTGCTGGGAATCTGGATCTGCGCGCTGTACGGCCGCGGCGTCGTCGGCATCGTCTTGTGCTTGACCACCGCGAGCGGCTGCCAGGTCACGTCGTTGTCGGTCGACAGGTCGAAGATGAAGCAGCCCTGGTGATCGACGGTCTCGGTCCACGTGACGTTCAGCATCGAGCCCGCCAACAACATGGTTGGGCTGCTGGTCTTGGCGACGCCGCAGGGGCCGTACGGATCCTTGTGCGTGTCCAGGTTGTCGCGCGGCTGCGGGTAGGTCAGGAGCGCGTGACCATAGCTGACACTGCTGGCACCCAGTAGGGCGAAGCAGGCCAGCGACCCGGCGAGACGGCCGAGCGAGCGGCTCGAAAAGAGACTCTCGGGGAGCAGAGACATGATTCCCTCACTTCTTGGACTGCGGACTTGCCGGCTGAACGATGCGCAGGGCCTGCGCGATGCCCGCTTGCAGGCTGGCGCTTGTCGTCAATGTATCGAGTGCTGTGCCGTCGAGGATCAAGATACGCGCCAGGCTGGCTCCGATCCCGGTGAGCAGCGTCTGGACGCCGACCAGGAAGAGGGCCCGCGCGGTCTTGCTGAGCGCGACTGCGAGCGCGCGATCCGGAGCCTGCACGCCGGTGAGGTCCAAGATGACGACCCGGGCGCGTCGCTGCACCGCCCCTTCCAGAGCCGCGCTGCCGAGCTGTTCGACGCGCTGCGGATCCATCACGCCGATGAGAGGCAGCACCAGGATCTGCTCGGTGATCGGCAGGATCGGGGTCGAGAGCTCGGCGATGCGGGCTGCCTGCGCCTTAACCACCGATTGCCACAGGGCGGCGCGCTGCTCCTCGCTGAGCTGACGCTCCTGCAGCTCGACGTGGAGGCGTGCGTTGACCTCGGCAAGCTCGGCGGTTCGCTCGACGACGCGTGCTTCTAGCTGGGCCCGCTCGGCCTGCAGGGCTTCTCGCAGGGCCGCAGAGCGCAGCGTCACAGCCGCCAGCTCCACCAAGCTGGAGAGCGAGAGCAGAAGCGGCTCACCGGGCAGGATGCGGCCGTGGTGCGGTGCCTTCTTGCGCGTATTTCCCGCCACCAGATATCCAAAGAGTCGGCCACTGATTTCATCGCGTAGCGGCAGAAGGACGTACTCATCGACAAAGAAGCGCTCGGCCGCTGCGTCCGGAGCAGCCGGCGCCGACGCTGTTGGCAGCGCTCGCAGGCGTGGCTGATCCGCGCTCGTTAGCTCTGTGATTAGCGGATCGTCCTCGGCAAGCGACAGCTCGTTTACCGCGCGTTCCTGATCGGGATCGTAGTAGCCATCCTGGGCCAACGTGTGAAAGCGATCGCTCTGCGCGAGCTGGACGACGCAGCGCTGCAGATTGGCGGTGTACAGCGCGAACTGCACCAGCGCCGCAGCCAGTTCCAGGCGCGAGATGCCGCGATTGAAGCGCTTACCCAGCTCGGCCAGCTGCTTGTACGCCGACGACTGCCGTTCGAGGGAAGCGTTATGGCGCGACAGATCGGACTCGACTCGCAGCAGGCGCAGCACCTCGGAGCGCAGCGTACTGTTTTCGCGCCCCAGCGCCGCGAGCGTCTCCTGCGTGCTTTCGCCATTGCTGCTCAGAGACTCCGCTGCACTCTCTCGCGTTGGCGAGGCCGGCGGGGTCTGAGGATTCTGCTCCGCTGCCATGGGCTCGTCTTGCGCGCTTCTCACCGGCGCTAAAGTAGGGCCACCACCACAGCGGTGTAGTTGTGGAAAAGGTTGACGTCCCCGATGGGAGCGATCTCGCCACCGACGTAGGCCCCGAACCACGGCACCGTGGCTGGGACGCAGCTCTGCAGGCGCTGCAGCAGATCGACGCGGACCTGATCGCGGAGGAACAGCTTGCCGCGCCCCGTGCACTCAAAGTGCAAGAGCAGCTTTGGCGTGCGCTCAGCGAGCCGAGCCCGCAGAGCCGTCGCGACGCGCGTCGTGTCTGCTGCCATCTGCTCGTTGTCTCGACGGGCCAGGAGGATGCGCGTACCCGGTGGCGTCTCGGTCTGAATCGTGATGCTGCCAGCCACCGGATCGCGGCCGACCATGTAGCGGATGCACAGCTTGTCGTATTCGCCCCGCACCGCCTCTGGCAGCTCAAGGCCCAGGCAGAGATTGCCGACCGCGGTCAGCCAGTTTTCGTCCTCTTCGGCTGTGATGTAGGTCTTGATGACGTCCAGGGACGGCTTGCCGTCGATCTCCTGGATGACGTTGCCAGACGAGCGGGTCACCTGCTGCACCATGCCAATCGGCGTGCAGCCGTGCGTGGCCATGGCGACGACCTCTTGCGCACCCCGGATCAGCGTGCACACCCCGCCCTTTTCGTGCACAGCGTCGTTGTGGAGCTGAAAGGTCTGCAGGCTGGTGACGTCGTTGTTGGCTCCCCCGCCCAGGAACGGAAGGGGGCGCGAGGCTCCGAGCTCCGCGTCAATGCCGTCTTTGATTGCCGAATAGTTCAGCGTGAACGCATCGGCATAAAACAGCATCGCCGAGGCATCAGCTCCGAAGTGCGGGCGCAGCGCGGCCCCCAGCGTTCGTCCTGCAGCCCCAGGATCGGTTCCGATGTCAGCGACGCTAGCGGTGTGAAACTTCAGCTCGTCAGACGCGATGACTAGGACCTCGATGCAGTACGTCGATTCGTCCGCGAAGCCGCGTCCGATGCAGCCCGACACCGAGCAGCCGACGAGCTCTGCACCGACCGTCTCGGCGCGCAGCGTCTTTGACAGCAGTGGGGCGTCATGGCCGATGTTGAAATACACGAGCACCAGGTCGGCTCGCTCGACAGCCGCACTCTGGAGGGCGGCGGCGAGCGCCTCTTGCGCGGCCAGCCGCGTGTTGCGCTGAACACTGGTGCCGACTCCGACATGGGTTGCCATAGTCATCCCCCCCCGGGTGAACAGCCCCGCAAGGTCCAATCTGCGAAGCGTTTAGAAACCCTATCACAGTTTGCGGGCTGGGCTGGCAGACTAGCCGACGCATGACCGCGATCGCTCATCCCGTCACGCTGGTTGGCCAGCACGCGACCCTGGTTCCGCTCTCGCCGCAGCATCACGACGACCTTGTCGAAGCCACCCGCGACGGAGCGCTGTGGACGCTGTGGTACACCTCAGTGCCCTCGTCTGAGTCGATGGCGGGCGAGATCGCTCGTCGCCTGGAGCTTCAGACCAAGGGACTGATGTTGCCGTTTGCAGTCATCCACCGCGGGCTTGGCAAAGCGGTTGGGATGACGACGTTTCTCAACATCGACAGCAGCAATCGGCGCGTCGAGATCGGCGCAACTTGGTATCGGCAGTCGGTGCAGCGGACGGCTATCAACACGGAGTGCAAGCTCCTCTTGCTGAGCCATGCCTTCGACACCCTGGGCTGCATCGCCGTCGAGTTTCGCACCCACCTGCACAACCAGCGCAGCCGCGCCGGCATCGAGCGCTTGGGCGCCAAGCTCGACGGCATCCTGCGCAATCATCAACTGAACCTGCATCCCGACGCCGAGGGCAGCTATCGCGATACCTGCGTCTACAGCATCCTGCCGGGCGAGTGGCCGGCGGTACGCGCCAACCTGCGGTATCGCCTCAGCCAGCGAGCGCCGATATGAGCAGCAGTCAGCGTCGGCCTGCCCGAGGACTAAAACGGCGTCAGTTTGCTCAGGGAATACTGACCGCCGCCGTCGCTGGGATCGTGGGTGAGGCGCCCGTCAGCACCGCATCAGGCAAGCCCCCGACGATGCCCCAGACCATGCCCACTCAGGCGGTGCGACTGGAATCGCTGACCTGGGCGGAAGCTGAGGCGGTACTGCGTCAACATCGGCTGGCCGTCGTGCCGGTCGGTGCGCGCTGCAAAGAGCATGGGCTGCACCTGCCGCTCAACACCGACTTCCTAATGGCAGAATACCTGGCGGAGCGCATCGCCCAGGACTGCCCGGTAGTCCTGCTGCCGACAGTGCAATATGGCTACTATCCAGCATTCGTTGAATACCCAGGTTCAATGCACATTCGCCAGGATGCATTTCGCAATACATTAGAAGATATCTGCCACTCTTTGGCGCGCCACGGACTGCGCCGAGTCTACTTTCTGAACACCGGAATCAGCACCAACTGGGCGCTAGAGCCGGCGCGGCAGCACCTGGCAGCGGCTGGCATCCTGATTGAGTACACCGATCTGACCAGCGCCACGACGGCCGTCGAAGCCGGGCTGCGGCAGCAGAGCGCGGGCACCCACGCCGACGAGATCGAGACCTCGATGCTGCTGTATATGGCGCCGCAGGTGGTGCACCTGCAGCGAGCCCAGCGCGATATTCATCCCGAGCGCGGGCCAGGACCGCTGACCCGCGACCCCGCCGCGCGAAAGGGAGTGTACTCCCCGACGGGAGCGTGGGGCGATCCCACCTTAGCCACAAAAGAAAAAGGAAGAATTGTGACAGAGGCGCTGGTTGCGCATATCAAGGATTCACTGCGCACATTTGCCGCAGAACATTACGTCCCAGCCCCGCCGCGTGAGCGCTACTTGAAACCCTAATAAATTGCCACGATTTGGTCTTACTTTTTGCAGTCGCCGACCCGCTTGCCCTGGATGTTCTGGGTGGCGGTGATGTCTTGGCCGTTGCGCGGGTTCTTCATCTGGAAGGTCGACTTGCCCTGCATCGTGTCGCCGGAATAGGTGACCTCGCCGCTACCTTCCATCGGCCGCTGCCCGGTGCACTTGACGGTCCAGGTGACCTTGTTGCCCTCGCTCTTGACGGCGCTGGTCTCGCACTTGCCGTTCTGCGATTGCGGCTTGGGCACGCGATCTTTCTCGGTGATGCACTGGCGCACGGTGACCGGCGGAATGGCCACCGGCATGCCCGGGATGGTCATCTGCGTCGTGATCTCCCACTCCCCATCCTTGACCGCTTCCGCGCCGGCTACGCCGAGGGTGAAAGGAAGCGCGGTGATCAGGGCCCAGCCAAAAATGACAGCTCGCATGAAGTCTCCTCGCGTGTGGTGGTTCGCGGGGGGCTGCGGCGCCAGAACGGACGGAAAGTGGCACACCGGCGTGGTTCCGTCAGACCGTGTCTGCCCCCCGGCAGCTGGAACAGGCTAAGGCGCGCAGCCGACAGATGCAACCGACGCGTGCGCTGCCCTGCGCTTACGTCCCGGATTCCACCTTGCGGACGGCGGCGCGGAAGATGCCGCGAGCCATTAGGCTCGTCTCGGCTTCGGCGCGGGCCGTGTAGATCTGCTGGTACGCCTTCCGCACCGCAGCGTCTGCAGGGCTCGTGCGCAGGGCCTGCTCGATGAGGTGTGCGGCCAGAGCCAGCTTGCCTTCGGCTAAGCGCGACAGGGCGCGCTGGCGCAGGACATCAACCCCGCCGGCCAGGTCGCAGATCTCGGCCGCGAGCTCCACTTCGCGAGCCGGCTTGAGCTGGGCAGGATTGCCATCCCACCAGCCGGCGTAGAGCCGATAGAGGTTACGCACAATGAACTGCGGATCGTCATAGCTGGCCCGCAGATAAGGCCGAGCCAGAAGCTCAGCCGGGGCGTGCACGCTGTGCAGGATCTCGTCGAGTGGTGCGCCTTGATTGAGCAGGGCCAGGGTCTGCTCGACCAGCGTCTCAAGAAGACTCGCCGTCTCATCCAGGGCTTGCCGCACGCGCCCGTGGCCACAGATCGGCGGACCGTGTCCGGGAAGGAGGATCTCGGCATCGAGCGCCGCCATCTTGCGCAGGGCCTGTGCCCAGTCGCGGGGATAGCGCTGCACCTTCTGCGGGTTGCCACAGTTCGGCGAGGCCCAGATGAACAGATCGCCAGTGTACAGCGTCTTCGCTTCCGGCACGTAGGCCCACAGGTGATCGTCCGTCTCGCCGCGATCGTGATGCAGGAGGATCTGCATGCCGCCCACCGAAAGCTCGCGATCGCCGTCGAGCAGCTCGTCGGGATAGCGGAAATTGTCGGGAAAGAAGGGCACCGGAAAGCCAAACTGGCGCGCGTTGATGATGCCGTTGTAGCCGCGCGTTAAGCGATAGCGATCGAAACGATCACGGCAGGCCCGATGGGCGATAACGCGCACGCGATCAGCAGTCGGTCGAGCCTCGGCTTCGAAGGGCATTAGGCCGAACACGTGATCGACGTGGCCGTGGGTATAGACGGCGGTGTGCAAGGGCTGCTTGCTCCAGCCGCGGATCGCGGTGTGCACCGCATGGGCGTGGAACATGCTGCTGGTGTCGATCAGCACTAAGCCATCGCTGGTATCGAGAACCATGGTGTTGGCAAAGGCGGCGACAAAGGCGGTGCGCGGCAGGAGCTCCACCAGACCTACCGACGTCGTCGTCGGACTCACAAACGTCTCGGCCAGCTCACCATTCCATGCGCGCTCGGCCCAGCTCAGGATCTCGCTCATCTCGTCCTCCCTGATCTTCATCCTGATCTCCATCCTCGCCTATCCGGCTGGCTTCGGTTGATGGGAAAGCAAGCACGCAGCTGGGCCGCCTACTTGCTGCGAAGAACGATAGTTATCTCGCGGCCTTGTTTGCTACACTGCCGTCGCCATGTCGAAGTTTATCGTTGAGCACAAACGGTCTCATTACTGTGGCGAGCTGCGCGCGAGCCACGTCGGTCAACAAGTGGTGCTGTTCGGCTGGGTGGCCGGCCGGCGCGATCTGGGAGGACGGATCTTTATCGACCTCCGCGATCGCAGCGGTCTGTCACAGGTCGTGTTCGGCCCCGATATCGATCGCCGTCTTACCGCTGCTGGTGGAAGCGGAGCCCATGCCGCTGCCGATGCGCTGCGTAGCGAGTTCTGCATCGCGATCCGCGGCCAGGTGGTTTTGCGCACCGCATCCGGGGGCCAGCCGAACCTGAAGCTGCCCAGCGGCGAGATCGAGGTCGAAGCGAGCGACCTGCAGATCTTCTCGCGCGCTGATACTCCGCCCTTCCAACTGGAAGACGACGTCGAGACGCGCGAAGAGATTCGCCTGAAGTACCGCTATCTCGATCTGCGTCGGCCGGTGCTGCAGCGGAACTTCCAGCTGCGTAGCAAGCTGTATCGCGTGACGCGCGACTACTTCCACCAGAACAGCTTCCTCGAACTCGAGACGCCGTTCATGGTGAAGTACACGCCGGGCGGGGCGCGCAACTTCCTGGTTCCGTCGCGGCTGAATCCCGGCAAGTTCTACGCCCTGGCCGAGTCTCCGCAGATCTTCAAGCAGCTGTTCATGGTCGCCGGCATGGATCGCTACTTCCAGATCGTCCGCTGCTTCCGCGACGAAGATCTGCGTCTGGATCGCCAGCCCGAGTTCACCCAGATCGACGTCGAGATGTCCTTCATCGATGAAGAAGACATCTGGAACATGATCGAGGGGCTGGTTGTCCGGATGTGGAAAGAGCTCATCGGCGTCGATATCGCGCGACCCTTCCTTCGCATGCCCTATGCCGAAGCGATGGGCAGCTACGGCGAAGACAAGCCCGACCTGCGCAACCCGCTGCGGCTGCATGATCTGACGGCGATCATCAAACAGCACGGCGGTGGTGGTGTGCAGCTCTTTGAAAAGATCATCGCCGACGGCGGTATCATCAAGATCCTGCGTGTGCCGCGCGATGCGGCGCAGAAGATCTCGGGGACCGAGGTCCGCAAGCTGGAAGACGTCGCCAAGGGCATGGGCGCCGCTGGGCTGGGGAGTGCGCGTCTCGATCCTGCGGGCACCGGGCCAGCCGTCGCCTGGACGCAGTCGCCCTTCGGCAAGACCGCGACCGAGGCGCTGCGCGCAGCCGTGCAGGCGCACATTGGCGGCGGGCCTGGCGACCTGCTGCTGTTCCAGCTCGGCAATGCCAAGGTGGCCAACACCGTGCTGTCGCAGCTTCGGCAGCAACTGGGCAAGAAGCTTGACCTATTGGAGAAGGGCTTCCGCTTCCTGTGGGTCACCGACTTCCCGATGTTCGAGAAGGCGGAAGGCGGGACCTGGGTGGCCGCGCATCACCCCTTCACCTCGCCAAAGCCCGAGCATGTTGAGCTCCTGTCCACCGATCCGGGAGCGGTGCAAGCCCGGGCCTATGACCTGGTGCTCAATGGCAACGAGATCGCCGGCGGCTCGATTCGTATCCATCAGCGCGACGTGCAGGCCAAGGTCTTCGCGGCGCTGGGGTTGACCGAAGACGACTTCCGCCAGAAGTTCGGCTTCTTGCTGGATGCCTTCCGCTACGGGCCGCCGCCGCATGGCGGCATTGCGTTTGGCGTCGATCGTCTGGCGATGCTGCTCACCGGTGCGGAATCGCTGCGGGACGTCATCACCTTCCCCAAGACGCAGCACGGCACAGACCTGATGAGCGACTGCCCGACCGAGGTCTCGCAGCGTCAGCTCGACGATCTGTTCATCGCCTCGCGTCCTCCCGCCAAGTAGTCCGCGCCCCCGCCGCGCTCTCCATCCGGTAGGGCGCTTCTCCCCAAGAACGTGGTCGCTAGTGACCCTGTACGCGAGGCCCGAGCAAGGCTTCGACGCGCGCCAACATCTGATCGCGCAGCGCCGGGGTCTTCGCTTCCAGATTGAGACGCAGCACCGGCTCAGTGTTGCTGGGACGAACGTTGCACCACCAGTCGGCGTAGCGCAGGGTTACGCCGTCTAGCTGCGCGAACTCGGCATCGGCGAAGGCGGCCTTCAGCCCGGCGATGCACGCATCTTTGTCCGCAACGGAGAAGTTGAGCTCCCCGGTGGCAAAGTAGCGATCGTAGGGGGCCAGGACCTGCGACACTGGCTGTCCGCGCCGACTGAGCAGCGCCAGCACATGCAGCATGGCTAGCTCGGCGTTATCGGTGAAGAAGGCCTCGCGGAAGTAGAAGTGGCCCGATAGCTCACCCGCGAACACGGCG
Source organism: uncultured Myxococcales bacterium (assembly GCA_937952145.1). Taxonomy (GTDB): domain Bacteria; phylum Myxococcota_A; class Polyangia; order Palsa-1104; family JAEUJZ01; genus JAEUJZ01. The sequence goes on along the minus strand of CALFYE010000156.1, from coordinate 23,865 downwards.
TCGGTCTGCCGCATGCGCTGTTTGATGAAGCTGTGACCGACACGACTCTCCAGCGGCGTGCCACCGGCCCGCAGGATCTCGTCGCGCACAATCCAGGACGAGCGCAGGTCGTAGATGATGGTGCTCCCCGGCGTCCCGGCCAGGAACTCTCCGGCGAGTAGCGCGGTGATGTGATCGCCAGCCACGAGCTCGCCGCGCTCGTCGACAAACATCACGCGGTCGCCGTCTCCATCGAAAGCGATGCCGAGATCGGCCTGCTGGCTGCGCACTGCGGCTTGTAGATCGCGCATGTTGTCGGGGTTGAGCGGATTCGGCTCGTGGTTGGGGAAGCGGCCATCGGGCTCGAAGAAAAGGGGCACCACACGACAGGGCAGGGCGGCGAGCAGGCTGGGCAACAGCTCGCCCATCATGCCGTTCCCGGTGTCGATAGCGAGGGTGAACGGGCGGATTCCTACCTTCCCTGTGCGATCGGTCACGCGCTCAAGGAGCCAGCGCTGATAGTCAGCCACCACACTGCGCTGCTCAACGCGACCGGGCTTTTCAGCCTGGGTGGGTAGTGGGCCGGGCTGCAATGCTCGGCGCTCGATCTCGGCGATGCCGGTGTCGTAGCTGACCGGACGGGCCCCGGGTCCGCTGATCTTGCAGCCGTTGTAGCGGGCGGGGTTGTGGCTGGCGGTGATCATGATGCCACCGTCGGCACCCAGGGTATTTACCGCCCAGTAACACATCGGCGTGGACACCCGCCCGATATCGATAACGTCACACCCGGCTTCAGCGATGGCCTGCAGCATGGCATCGCGCAGGGTCTCGCCCGATTCGCGCATGTCGCGCCCGACTACCAAACGGCGCGCACCCAGGACTTCGACAGTCGCCCGGGCGATGCGAGCGGAAAGGTCTGCGTTGATTTGATCGGGATAGGTGCCACGAATGTCGTACGCCTTGAAGATGCCAGCCATCGGAGCTTTCAGAGTTTATGGTCCGGCGGGGGTGCGGCAGAGCCGGACGAGGGGAGGGGTTAGGCGAGGGGAGCGAGGCCGAGACCGCGACTACTTGGCGGGCGGCGCTGGCTGCTTGTTCTTCTGATATTCCTTCATGATGCGCTCTTGGATGCGCTTCTGTTCGACGCTGGGGAGGGCGCGCTTGCCAACGACATCATCGATGACGCTCTCGTTGGGATCATTGGCCGAATCGCCCTGCGTGATCGAGTCCACGACGTGAACGTTGGTGCGGCGAACACGCGGCGGGCTGTTGGTGGCGCGCTCCTTTTCGATCTGCTCGATGAGCGACTTGTGCAGAAGGGCGAGGCAGAAGTTGCCATAGAAGCCGGTCTGGTCGATGGCACGCATGACGTGGTCACCCTGTGGCGGCCACTGGTAGTAGTCGAGAGCCATCTCGTCATCGGTCTGCTTCTTGGTGAAGCTCATCTCGGCCTTGCCGTAGCGAATCTGCATGCCTTCGACGAATTCCTCGAAGCTCTTTCCGGCGAAGCGCTCGCTGTTGTAGGCGATGAACTGCTTGTAAAGCTTCTCTTTCCAGAAGAAGAGAAACCGTCGCTGATCCTTTTCCCACATCACGACCATCGACTCGCTGTTGCGATGGCCAAACTCGCGGTCAACGATCGAGACGTCCCAGCCCGTCTTCTGGCCATTGAAGCGGATGTAGGAGTTGCGCATCTGATCGACTGCCTCGCGCATCTCGCGTCGCACGGCATCCTGCTTCTCAGCCTCTTTCTCCGACTCGATCTTGGGCTGAAACTTGGCCGCGATTTCCTTTTCGATGAGGCCCATGACTTCTTCTGGGCTCATCCCCCACTGGAACTTGCCGCCCAGCTCTACGTAGGTGCGCGAGCCTTTTTTTTCTTCTTTGGCCGGGGCTGGCTTGGCCGCTGGGGCTGCCTTCTTCTGCGCAGCGACGGAACCAGCACCCACGATGAGGGCGGCGCTAGCCGTGACCGTCACCAGGCGGCGGGCCAGGGAGGGGAAAGGACGATTGCGCGTAGTCACCGTAGACATCTTGGTTGGCTCTCCTATCGACCGAAAAAAACAAAGGCGCTCACGTCTGAACTATCACAGACGGGCCCTCGCCGCTACAGCAGCGTGCATGGGCCCGACCGGCAGCGTCCTGCAGAGTGGCTGGGGACGTGGAGGGATTGGTCAGGTCCCACAACGGGTAGACGGGGAGAAAGAACGAACATTCTTGCGCTTCGATCCGGGTAAAATTGACACCTCATCGCGGCTCCCCAAAATGGTGTCTCTCATGAAGTGGTTGTGGCTTCCGTCGACTGTTTTCGCCTTGCTGCTGCTGGGTGGCTGCAAGCCAAACTACCCCAACTGTAGTGGCGACAAAGACTGCCCAGGCTTTGCGGCCGGGAAGGAATTCTGCGTCGATAACAAGTGCCAGCAGTGTCGGCCCGACCACGACGACTGTGGCGCCGGATTGAGCTGCAACAGCGGGCGCTGCGACCCCATCCCCGGCTACTGTGCCAAGAACGCCGACTGCCCGAGCGGCATGTGCGAGAAGAACCGCTGCGCAGCCTGCACACTGGACAAGCACTGCCCCGGCGGGACTCGCTGCAGCGCCGGCAAGTGCCAGACCGACACGCGCAAGCCATGCAAGCACAATGACGAGTGCGCCGAGACCGAAGACTGCGTCTCGGGCCGCTGCACTCCGGTTGGTGGCAAACGCTATGTGCCGGAAGGCGCCGGTGCCTGCAAGCTCGACACGGTGCGCTTTGGCTACAACGAGTTCGATCTGAACCCACAGACGACAGACGTCGTCGGGCGCAATGTCGATTGCATCAAGAAGAACGACAAGCGCCCGGTGAATCTGGTCGGCCGCACTGACCCGCGTGGCACGCCGGAATACAACTTGGCGCTCTCCGACAAGCGCGCCCAAGCGGTTAAGCGGCGCATGGTGGCTCTTGGTGTCCCCGAGGACAAGGTCTTTCCGGTTGCCCGCGGCGAGACCGAGGCCACCGGTACCGACGAGAGCAGCTGGGAACAAGACCGGCGCGTCGACACCGAGTGGAGATAGGATGGTGCCTTGATGAACCGCCGGTCGTCTGCGTTTGTTCTCTCGTTCAGCCTCGCCTTGCTGCCCGCCTGTTCCTACGTGACGCAGGAAGAGGGGCAGCGCATGCAGCAGCAGATTACACAGCTGCAAATGTTGTCGCAGCAGTCGAGCCAGCAGCTGGCCGAAAAGTTGGCGCGTCAGAGTGAGGAACTGACGCGGCTACTCGATGAGGCGCGGCGCTTGACGTCGAGCTTGGCTGACTCGGCGCAGAAGACGAATCAGCTAGGCGCCGATCAGCTGGTGCTGCAGGGCAAAATTGAAGAACTGCAGCGCAGCGTGGATGCGCTGCAGAAGCAGTTCAACGACTACCGAGCGAGCTCGGACACCAAGCTTGAACAGCTGACCAACACGGTCGCGACGGTCAAGAATCCGCCGTTGCCCGAGACGCCCGATGGCCTGTTTGGCGAAGCTCAGCGCAAGCTGGAGGCGCGACAGTTCAACGATGCTCGTCGCATGTACGAGGCGTTCGTCAATCGTTTCCCGACCGATCCTCGTGCGGCCAAGGCGCAGATTGCCATCGGTGACTCGTACTTTCAGGAAGCCAAGTACGCGAACTCGATCATCGCGTTTCGCAAGGTCATCGATCAGCACCCGAAGTCGGAAGAGGTTGAGGCGGCGATGTTCAAGGCCGGACAGGCGCTGTTTCTGATCAAGCGCTGCAGCGAGGCGAAGATCTACTTCCAAGAGCTGCTGCGGGTCTATCCCAAGACCCGGCTGAAGAACGATGCGAACGAGCAGATCAAAGAGATCGGGCGACAGTCCAAGAACCGGGCGGCGTGTGAGTCCTAGGTCTCCGCTGCGACTCTGGCTCTCGGCGGTGACGGTCCTCTTGGCCTGTCAGCGTGATGCCGGGAAGGTGCCAATTGTTGTAGATGCCCGCGGCCAAAGCAGCGCCGCCAACGCGTCGGCAGCGGGTGTGAGTGGGCCCGGTTCGGCGACCGCGAAGCCCGCCGCCGAGCCACCTCGCGAGGCGTTCGTCGACCCGCTCGGGGCGGCCACCGTTGAGCTGAGTGGGGCCGTGGTCTTCCCGCCCGGCCCACCCAAAGCCGGGCGCGTCTTTGTCTTTGTCAGCCACGGTGACTGCCTGGACTCGGCCGTGACGCCGCTGCGCCGGATGCCATCGACCGAAGACGGCGCGTTTCTGCTGCACACGCTAGCGACACCGGGCAGCCAGCTCTCGGTCTGCGCAGCTGTTGAGGAGACGAGCTCGCAAGGTGCGGCGGGCCTATCCGCGACGTACTACGGCCAAGCTGCGTCACGGATCCGGGTCGAAAACACCAATGACCTGGTGCTTCACGACATCCAAATTCCGCTACGCGTCGGTCCACTGCGCCGCTTTGCCGACGGGAAAAAGACGCCGAGCCTCTAGGGGCTGCGGCGAGATCCCGCGCCTGTCGGTCTAGTCCGGCTCCATGGTGCAGAGCAGAGGAAACTCTGCCTCGCGCGCAAGCTCGGTCACCTTGCGGACCTTGGTCTCGGCGATCTCCGCTGTGAACACGCCGGCTACTCCCATGCCGTTATTGTGAATGTGCAGCATGATGCGCGTGGCGGAGCCTTCGTTGTGGTGAAACACCGTCTGCAGGATGGCGACGACGAATTCCATCGAGGTGTAGTCGTCGTTGTGCAGCAGCACTTTGTACATCTGCGGCGGCTTCAGCCGGGTCGAGGGCTTCTTATCGATGACGACGCCGGTGTCGTCTTTCTGCGGGCGCTGGCGAGCCATAACTAGTCGCTTACTAATACCGCATTCCGCCCGCCGGCGGCGGGAATCATGCCGTGTCGTCGCACGCTGTCATGCGCGTCGCTGCGCAAAAAACAGATGCGATGTGATTTCATGGCTTACCTGCGGCGCGACTCTCGATCGAGACTAGGCCGCAAATACGCGGAGCGAGCCATGGCCAGACTGCTGCGAACCCTTGGACGTATCGCTGGTGCTCTTTGTCTGCTGGGTGTCTTGCCGCCCGCCTGTGCGCCGTCGGGCGATGGGGCTCTGCCGGTGGACGACAGTCGCCTGCCTCCGGGACGTCCGCCCGCTGCGGCGCCTCCCGTGAACGCCGTGGGAGGCTTTGCGATTGAGCTTCCGGCCGTGACCTTCGCGCCGGGAGAAGAGCGGGAGGTTTGTTTCGCAATTCCGCTTCAGCTGCAGGGCCCCTCGCGACTGGTGAACTCTGGGGTCGTCACGACGGGGCCAGGACTGCATCACGGCAACATCACCACGCGCACCCGCACTGGCGATGGCGTGCGCACCTGCGATAGCGGCAGCCAGACCGAGCTGGCCCTAGAGATTGCCGCGGGCGGCAGCGTACTGTTCGCGTCGTCGACGCAGGTGCAAGGGAGCGAGTGGCAGACTTTTCCGCCGGGATACGCCTTTCGCGTGGGCGAGGACCAGGAAATCGTCGCTCGCATGCACTACCTGAACGCTAGCAGTCGGCCGCTGGTGATTGCCCCGCGATACCAGTGGTTCACGATTGCCGAGACGGACGTGCAGCTAGAGCTTGGGCCCTTCGCCTGGACCTATTACAAGTTCCACATCCCTCCGCGCAGTCGCTACACGGTGCAGGCGGACTGCCCGCTGCAGCGCCCGATGCACATGGTGCAGATCTTGCCGCATATGCATGCACTGGGGCGTCGCTTTACCCTGAGCTTCCTGGGCGGGCCGCGGGATGGGCAGGCGATCCTGGACCTGACGAACTACGGCGTGCGCGGCGAGACGGATATCCGCCAGTTTCTGCCCGCCGTCGAGCTGAGCCAGGGCGGGCAAGGAAACGGCATCCGCTTTGCCTGCAACTGGGAGAACCCGTTCGACAAGGTGATTGAGTTCGGCGTTGGTGACAACGAGATGTGCATCGCCTTCGGCTATGCCTACCCGCCGCAGAATGCTGCCTCAGCAGGGGCCAGCGAGGATGTGGACTGCCTGCCGATCTTGCCGCCCCAGCACCCATGAGTGCTGCCGCCACAACGCAGCCGTCTTCATCGGCGAGTGTCGCAATTCAGTCGGCGGACGGACTGCGCTTGGAAGACGCGGCCCTGCTGACCGGGCGTGGTGAGTTCGCGGATGATCTGCCCACCAAGCCGGGGACCCTCCATGCTGCCATCTTGCGCTCGCAGCATGCGCATGCGCGGCTTCGCTCCGTCGATACCAGTGGTGTCTTAGGTCTGCCGGGCCTGCGCGCCGTGCTCACCGCAGCCGATGTTCGGCGCTGGGCGCGACCGTTGGGTGCCGCCTTAAAGCTGCCCGTGCAGCAGAGCGTGCTCGCAGAACAGAGCGTGCACTATCAGGGGGAGCCTATCGCCGTGGTCGTGGCCGAGAGCCGCTACCTCGCCGAAGATGCGCTCGACGGGATCGTGGTCGACTACGAACCGCTACCAGCCGTCACGACCATCCCGCAGGCGCTGGATCCACAGTCGCGACAGACGCACTTTGGCCTGTCGAGCAATGTGGTCAGCGATCGGGCGTTTTGCTACGGCGAGCCCTCGGCCGCTTTTGCGAACGCAGCGCAGCGCGTCCGTATCGAAATCGACTATCCGCGCAACGTCGCCACGCCGATGGAGTGTGGCGTCGTGATCGCCGAGCACTTCCCCGCCACGGAGTCCGCCGATGAGCCGGGCAGCTATGAGGTGATCGCCAACTTCATGGGACCGATGTCGCTGCACACGGTGATGGCGATGTCGCTTGGCGTACCGGCCAATCGGCTGCGCTTCCGCTACCCCCGCGATGTCGGCGGCAGCTTCGGCACCAAGCAGAGCCTACTTGGGGCCATCGTGCTCATGTGCTTGGCCGCACGCAAAGCCGGAGCCCCCGTGAAGTGGGTGGAAGACCGACGGGAACACCTGACCGCCGCGACCTCAGCGACGGCGCGATCTACTGCCATCGAGGCCGCAGTGGCTGCCAATGGTCGTGTGCTGGCCCTGGCTTACGACCAGGTTGATGACGTCGGGGCCTATCTGCGCGCGCCAGAGCCAGCCACTTTCTATCGCATGCACGGCTGCCTATCGGGGGCCTATGACATCCGCCACCTGCAGATTCGCAATCGCGCGGTGCTGACCAACAAGACACCGACCGGTCTGGTGCGCGGCTTCGGCGGGCCGCAGGTCTACTTCGCTCTTGAGCGCTTGATGCAGCGCATTGCCATGCGGCTTGCGCTCGATCCGTTGGCCGTGTATCGACGCAACTTCGTCCCGCCTGAGTCCTTTCCCTATCGCGCCGCAGCAGGGGCGCTGCTTGATTCAGGGGACTATCCAAAGACCCTCGCGGCTGCCCTTTTGGCAGCGCGGATCGACGAGCTACGAGCCCGACAGCAGGCTGCGCGGGCGAAGGGTGAGCTATATGGAATTGGGTTCGCCGCAGTGGTGGAGCCCTCGGTCTCCAACATGGGCTATGTGAGCACTGCGCTCACGGCGGAACAGCGTCGGTCGGCCGGTGCGAAAAATGGCGCGATCAGCAGTGCCAGCGTGCAGGTCGATCCGATGGGTGGGCTGCTGGTCAGCATCGACTCGATGCCGGCTGGACAGGGCCATCGCACGGTCTGTGCTCAGCTGGTCGCCGGGGTCTTTGGTCTTCGACCATCGGATGTCGTGGTGCAGGCCGAGCTGGACACGCATCAGCACGCCTGGTCCATCGCAGCTGGCAACTATTCCAGCCGCTTTGCGGCCGCCGTGGCCGGTGTGGCCTATCTCGCCGCGGTACGGCTTCGCGACAGATTGGCGCGGGCCTGCGCGGCCTTGCTGGGCTGCACTTCTGCCGACGTCGACTTCGTAGATGGACAGGTCCGCTCACGCGCGCATGAGGGCAGGGCGCTGTCGTTTGCGCGGGGGGCGGGCAGCCTTCACTGGGCGCCGGCTCTGCTGCCGGCTGGGGAGACGCCACAGTTTCGCGAGACGGTATTTTTTAGCCCAGAGCCTCTCGCTGCACCGGACGATTGCGATCGCGTCAACAGCTCAGCAGCGTACGGTTTTGTGTTTGATGTCTGTGCGGTGCGCATCGACCGGGCGACGGCGCGGATCCACATCGATCGCTACGTCACGGCGCACGATGCCGGGCGTCTGCTGCATCCGGCGCTAGCCAATGGCCAGATTGACGGCGCCTTCGCGCAAGCGCTGGGGGCTGCGCTGTATGAAGAGCTGCGCTACGACGAGGCCGGCGCATTTTCCTGTCCCAGTCTGGCCGAATACCTGCTGCCGCTGGCCGGTGACGTGCCGTCGCCGACGATCGTGCATACCGAATCGCCCTCGCCGTTTACGCCGCTTGGTGCCAAGGGCATTGCCGAAGGCAACAGCATGAGCACTCCGGTATGCATCGCCAACGCGGTCTGGGATGCGCTGAGCGCGCTTCCTCACTTCGATCAAATCAGCGAGCTCCGGCTGCCGCTGACCCCCTCGCAGATCGCAGAGCGCATCGCTGAGGGAGAGGGCCAAACCGCCGAGATCTCTGAGCGCCGGAGGTGAGATGAAGCCAGCGCCGTTTGACTACATCCGACCGGACAGCAGCGACGAGCTCGCAGCTGTGCTTGCCGAGTACGGGGGGGCTGCCGCGATCTTGGCGGGGGGACAGTCACTGATGCCGCAGCTCAACCTGCGCTTGCGACGACCGCGCGTGCTCATCGACATTGCGGGTTGTGCAGATCTTGGTCGCATCAGGCTGTGCGAGGAGCAGCTGATCGTGGGGGCTGCTGTGACGCAGTCGCGGCTAGAGCGTGAGCCGCGGGTGGTCGGTGCGGTTGCGTTGCTCGGCCAGGCTTTGCCACATATCGGCAATCCGCAGGTTCGCAACCGCGGTACGTTTTGTGGATCGCTGGCCCACGCTCATCCTGCCGCTGAGCTTCCGCTGTGCATGCTGCTCCTCGACGGCAGTGTTGAACTGCGCTCGGCACGTGGAACTCGCCAGCTGAGCGCAGATGCGTTTTTCCGAGGGGCCTTCACGACCGCCTGCCAGCCAGATGAGTTTGTCGCCGCCGCCATGCTACCGCGTGACAGTTGCGAGGCCGGCTATGCCTTCGATGAAGTCAGCCTGCGCAGCAGTGGGGGAGCGCTCATCGCTTGTGCTGCGATGGCGACTCGACACCACCTTCGCCTGGGCATCGCTGGGGCAGCCCCTCGTCCAAGCCTGCACGAGCTGCCAGGGATTCCTGCTGATGCCCTTGCAGATGCAGTCGTCGACCTGGCCCACCGCATCGAAGCGATTAGCGACGCGGCCGCTTCTGCAAGCTATCGCAGGCAGCTGATCGGTCATGTCGGTTACCAGGTGCTGCTGCGCGCTCAGCGAGCGTTGGCCGGCGCGCTTGCAGCACCAGGAGTTCGCGCATGAAGCGATTGCAGCACGGTGAACAACAGCGGGTGCAGATCACTCTCAACGGCTCGCTACGGAGCGGCCTCGCCGAGCCGCGCCTGCTGCTCTCCGACTTCCTACGACATACCTTGGGCGCCACGGGCACCCATGTCGGTTGCGAGCACGGCGAGTGCGGCGCCTGCACGGTATTGGTCGATGGTCAGGCCGTCCGCAGCTGTCTGATGCTTGCGGTGCAGGTGGATTGCCGCCGCGTTCAGACCGTGGAAGGTCTGGCCCGTGAGGCCGGTCTCACGCCGCTGCAGAATGCGCTGCGCGAGCACTTTGCGCTGCAGTGTGGCTTCTGCATTCCAGGTATCCTGATGTCCTGCTCGGAAATGCTGACCATGCGTCCACTGCCCTCGTCAGAAGAGATTCCGCGTCTGCTATCGGGGCACATCTGCCGCTGCACGGGCTATCGCGGGATCATCGCTGCGGTGCAGCAGGAAGTCGCCCGTCTCAAGGCCGGCGAGCCGCCGACCGATGGGGCAGCCAAGGCCATGGAAGAGCCGCATGTTTGATCTAGGTCGTACTTTTCTGCAGAGCGTCGAGCGGAGCCCTGGCAGCCTCGCTCTCGTCGATGGGGGCTTGCGGCTCAGCTATGCCGACTGGGCGCCGCGCGTATTTGCGCTCTCGCATGCGCTGCGCAGCCTGGGACTGCGTCGAGGCGATGCCGTCTTGTCGCTGCTGCAGAACCGCTGGGAGGCCGCCACGCTGCACTGGGCCTGCCAGTTTCTCGGTGTCGTGATCACGCCTCTGAACTGGCGGGCCAAAGCCGATGAAGTCGCCTACTGCCTGCGTGATGCCGAGGCCCGCGCCGTTGTCTTCGAGTCGGTGAGCGCAGCGGCGCTAGAGGCCGTGCCGCATGCTCAGCGATTGCCCCTGATCGCTGTCGGTCCCGTCGAGACAGGGGGCTATCGGTTCGCAGAGCTGCTGACCGCGCCGGCGCAGCAGCCCGAAGTGCTGGCGACCGCCGATGACCTGTCCGTCATGCTGTATACCTCGGGCACCACTGGCGCTCCCAAGGGGGTGCCACGGCGCCACCGTGCTGAGCGTGCGGCCGCGGTCGCTCATGTCGCGCAGAATCGCTACGCACGAGGAGAGAGCACGCTCGGGGTGATGCCGCTCTACCACACGATGGGCGTGCGATCGCTTTTGGCCATGGCCCTGGTGGATGGCTGCCTGGTCTGTATGGCGCGCTTCGATGCGGCCAGTGCGCTTGAGCTGATCGAGCGCGAGCGCATCACGGCGCTATACCTTGTCCCGACGCTGTACCACGACCTCCTGGCCGATCCCGGGTTCTCACCAGCCCGGGTGTCGACGGCGCGCAAGCTGGGCTTTGCCGGAGCGCCCATGCACGATGCCTTGCTGCAGCGCCTGCAGGCGGCTTTTGTTCCTGAGCAGCTGATCAACCACTACGGCAGCTCCGAGGTCTACACCTTCACCGTTGAGCCCAACGCCGCCCGCAAGCCCGGCAGTGCTGGGCGGGCTGGCATCAACGCGAGGGTGCGCGTCGTCGCGCTCGATGGGGCAACTCCGACGCAGCCCGAGCAGCTGCTGGCTGCCCACTGCGAAGGGCAGATCATTGCCGACCTGCGTGGCGACGAGGCCTTCGAGGGCTATTGGAAGCGCCCGGATGCCGACAGCAAGAGCCTGCGCGCCGGTTGGTACTTCACGGGCGACACGGGCTACGTCGATAGCGAGGGTGACATCTTCGTTACCGGGCGAGTCGACGACATGATCATCAGCGGCGGCGAGAACATCTTCCCCACCGAGATCGAGAGCGTGCTGTCCACTCACCCCGGGGTCGATGAGGTCGCGGTAGCCGGCATGCGCGATGAGCGCTGGGGCCAGCGGGTGGTCGCCTTCATCAAGCGTCGCGTAGGTGTTGAGCTGAACGCTGCGCTGCTTGACGCCCACTGCCGTGGGTCGCAGCTGAACAACTTCAAGCGGCCGCGCGAGTACATCTTCGTTCGTCAGATTCCGCGCTCGCCAGTGGGCAAGCTGCTGCGTCGGAAACTAGCCTGCGGCGAGTTCGAACCAGACGATTCGAGCGGCTAGCCGCCCGCGAGTCGCTTCTGGAGCTGATCGATGGTTGCCTGCAGCGCCGTGCCTTTGCGCAGGCAGGGCCAGCAGTCGTTTTGGCCGCCGGGGCCGCAGCCCGTGGGCACCTGAAGCTGCTGCAGATAGCTCACCGTGCGCGCGTCCCCTTGGGTTGCCGCGCGACGCAGCAGGTTTCGCTTGTCTTCGCAGCGGCCCGCGCCCCGAAGGTCGATGAGAATCAGCGTGGCCTCGGATGCCAGCGCACGAACGGTGCCTTTCTGGAGGCTGGCGAAGAACTTGCTGCGCCACGGGTCCATCGTCGTGCGGTCAGCGAGGTCGCTCAGGGCCCCAACTCCGCGATCGCCCAGGCCGGACTCCAGCATCGTGAGGGCTGCATCTGAAGTCTCGGGCTGCAGCGCCGCTTCGGTGACGACCTGCAGCATCTGATCGTCACTGGCCATCACCGGATCCAGGCGTGACAAGCTGCCGACGGCGCGTAACGCACCGGCGTAGTTCTTTCGGGCGGCGTGCTGCCTGGCCAGCGCGCGGTAGATGCGCGAGTCCTGCGGATACTTGGCGGCCAGCTTTTCTAGCGAGGCGGCGCCGCCATCGACACCCTTTTCCATCTCCTTGTCGCTGGCAAATCCCGGCATCCCGGCCGGCGCTGGGCTGTCCGAGTCTCCGCTCAGCAAGAGAACCCCCAGCACGACCACCGGCAGTGCGAGGATGGCCGCTACCGCTAGCCCAAGGACCGTCTGCGAGATCTGGCGATGCTTCTCGGGCAGTTTGCCGCGGACGAAGTCGAGGAGCTTGGCCCAATAGATCGGGATGTTCTTGCGTGTGAAGGCCCAGGCCTGTTGGCTGCGGCTGCGCAGGGTTGGCCAGCCGGTCTGTCGCCACCAACCTACGGCCTCGCCGCTGGCGTCCTTGACCCGCTCGCCGATAGTCGGTGGCGGCGCTGGGGTCAGCAGCGCCGGATTGGGCGCGTTCTCGGGCTGGATCAGGTTCAGATCCACCACGCTCGGCATGCGCAGCTTGGGAGCGGCACCCCCTTCGTCTGGCTTGCCATCGCTCTTGGCGGCAGTGGCTGGCGGCGTAGCAGGCTTGGCTGCTGCGCCATCGTCGGCCAGATCCTTGAGCGCGGCGGAGAGCGCACCAGCGCTGCTGGGATCCGAGTTCGCATCCAGCTTGGTCTCGGCGTTGGCGAACGATGCGACGCTCTGCTTTTCGTAGTCTTCGGGCGCCACCACAGTCGGGCGGTCGCTGCCGGGTCGAGGCACTGCGGTGTTCTTGCCCGTCGAGACGGGGCTTGGCAGCTTCATGCTCGGGTCATACTTCAGACCCTCGGCGGCGATCACGCTGTCGATGGCGTCCATGCACTGCTTGGCGTTCTCGAAGCGCTTCTCGGGCTTCTTTTCCAGCAGACGCATGACCAGCGATTCCAGGGCCGGCGGGATCTTGATGTGGGGTGCGCGCTCGCGCAGGGGCGGCACGTTCGCGATCACATGCATGCGCAGAAGCGCCGCAGAGTCATCCCCGTCGAACGGCAAGACGCCACTGAGCATCTCGTACAGCACGACGCCGAGCGCGTACAGGTCGGTGCGTCCGTCGACTTCTCCGCCAGCCGCTTGCTCCGGGGCCATATACGCCGGCGTACCGAACACCGCGCCGTAGCGCGTGAGCACTTCACTGCGACGGGCTGGGGAGTCGACCTCTCCTTCGAGCAGGGTGCTTATCGACAGCTTGGCCAAGCCGAAGTCGAGCACTTTGACGAAGTTGGAGTCGCCATCGCGCTGCACCAGCATGATGTTTTCGGGCTTGAGGTCACGATGGATGATCCCCAGGCCATGCGCTCGCAAGAGCGCGCTGCCGATTTGCTTGGCGATGTGCAGCGCAACCGGGGCTGACAGGGAGCCGTAGTTCAGCCGGTCTCGCAGGCTCTTGCCGTCGATATATTCGAGTACGACGAAGAGAGCGCCATCATCGGTACGCCCGCTATCCGTTGCGGCAACGACGTTGGGGTGGTCGATGTGGGCCGCTGCGAGTGCCTCACGCTCAAAGCGCGCGACCATCTCGGGGTTGCGCATCATGTCGCGGTTTAGCACCTTGAGGGCGAGTCGCTTGCGGATGACGGTATGTTCGACGAGAAACACCGCTCCCATACCACCCTCACCGAGGAGCTGAATAACCTTGTAGCGGCCGGCCACCGTGGTGCCGACCAGCTTGCGAACGAGATCCTGGGCGCCTTCACTCTCGGGCAGCGGGGCCGGCCCAAGGGGGGATCGAGGAGAATCGGGTAGGGGCATCGTAACTACGATACCGGATTTCCCTGGCTGACAGGGTTCAATCTCCGCGCGGTTTGGTGGGCCGGATTGTCCAGCCGAGGGCCGGATCGACTAGGCCTCAGCCCCGTGGTCGGCGCGGCTTCTCTGGTGATAGATTGCCCGCCATGTCACCCCTATTAATCCTCGCGTCTGCGTCGCCGCGGCGCATCTCGATGCTGCAGCGTGCGGCGGTGCCCCATGCCGTATATCCCGTCGAGGTTGATGAGACGCCAGTCCCCGGAGAGACGGCCGAGGCCCTGGTCCTCCGCCTGAGCCAGAGCAAGGCTGACGCGGCAGCGCAGCGGGTTGCTAAGGACACCGCGAATCCCACCGCGCCGCCAATCCTCGCGGCCGATACCGTCGTGGTCGCGATGTCGGATGGCGCGCCAGCCCTGCTTGGCAAGCCGGAGCACAGCGGGGCGGCTCGGCAGATGCTCTCTCTGCTATCGGGCACGACCCACCGCGTGGTTACCGGCTATCAGCTTCGCTACCACCGGGAGGACGGCAGTCTCGTTCGCGTACAGCGGGCAGTCAGCACCGATGTCGATGTACGCGCGCTTCGCCCCGGTGACATCGATGGCTATCTGCGTAGCGAGGAATGGCGAGGCAAGGCGGGGGGCTACGCGCTGCAGGGCTTGTTCGCCTGCTTCGTGACCGCGATTCGCGGCAGCTATGAAAACGTCGTGGGCCTACCGTTGGCCAGCGTGCTCGAAGACCTCCGCTCGGCGGCGCTGCTACCACCGACGTGGCCTGACTGGCGGCCCGCATGAGCCCGACCACTAATGCGGAGGCGTCAACCAGTCTCGCTGCGTGGTCCTCTCGTCTGGGGCCCGCTCTGCAGACGCTGCGGCAGGGCATCGCTGTAGCGTGCCGGTCGGCCGGGCGATCCGAGAGCGATGTTCGCCTAGTCGCGGTGAGCAAGAAGCAGCCAGCGATCGCCGTAGCGGCCGCGCTGCAGCTGGGCCAGCTGGACTTTGGCGAGAACTATGCGCAAGAGCTCCGCGACAAGCACGCCGAGCTAGGTCAGCTAGCGGGCGATTCGTTGCCGTCGCCTCTGCGCTGGCACTTCATTGGACCGCTGCAGCGCAACAAGGTGAACCTGATCGTCGGGCGGGTTGCACTCATTCACTCCGTCGATAGCCTGGCGCTGGTGGCGGCGCTGGGCGAGCGCGTGAATCGGCTCCGCCAGACGGCCCCCGAGCCGATGCTGGCCACGCTGGTGCAGGCCTGTCTGGTGCAGGTCAATGTTGGCGACGAGGCCCAGAAGTCGGGCTGCCACCCAGCCGAGCTACCGGCCATCCTGGATGCCATCGCAGCGCAGTCGGGTCGGCTTATCTGTCGTGGCCTGATGTGCATTCCCCCTGCCGTCGACAGTGCTGAGCTTGCGGCCGTGCGTCCCTACTTCGCTCAGCTGCGCCGGCTGCGCGATGAGCAGCAGGCCGTCCGCCGCGTGCATGTCGAACTGAGCGAGCTCTCAATGGGGATGAGCCAGGACTACGCAGCCGCCATCGCCGAGGGAGCGACGCTGATTCGCGTCGGTACTGCGCTCTTTGGTGCTCGCTAGCTGTGCCGGGTCGCTGACGGCGTTGATTTCGCGGTAGGTTCTAGAAACGAGAGGGGGCGCTGAGTTAGCCGCCGGTGATGACGTTTGGTGAGCCGGTGATGGTGTTGCCGATGCCACCGCAGTGCTTGACCATGTCGCTGAGACGGTGCGCCGCCTTGCCGTTGATGAACACGGTGCCGCTGCCGACCTTGGCGTTCCATTTGTTTGGGCCGCAGCAAGCCGCATGCACACCCGGGTCGCCGACCCGTACCGACGGCAATCCGTTCGTAAGGACGTCGGGCGAGCCCGCGATCGCTGGCCCTACCACCGGATGCGGACACGCCGGACAGCCGTGCGCATCGGCTGGACATAACGACAGATCTGAGACGCGTGCTTGCGGCGGCATAGTTAGTTCAACAGGATGAGGGCGGCCTTTTCAGTCATGGTGCCGCCAGCCTGAAGGAGCATGTTTCCGCCAGCCTTGATTTCCACGTTGGCCGACGCCTGGATCTTGTAGTTCGTACCGGCTTTGCAAGTCGTCGCTTGCTGACTGTCCGTCTCGATGTTCTTCGCCTCGATGCGGACTTTCTCCTTCGCCTTGATCAGGATGTCGCCGGTCTTGCTCTCGATCGTGATCTTCTTTTCTTTGGTGTTGATGAGGATGTAGTTCTCCTCTTTCCCGTCGTAGATCTCGATCTTCGTCGGCTGATTTCCCTCGTCGTTGAGCACGATGCGGTGCTTGCAGCCCGACATCACCGTGACGCGCGGATTCGACGCGTTGTCGTTGAAGATCAGCTCGTGATTGGCGCGGCTGCTGAACGAGCGGATGTCGTTCTTCTTCGCATCCGCCTGGCCGCGATAGTCAGCGTGATCTTGGTTGAAGCGCTTCGTCGGGGACGTGGCGTCTTTGTTGGCCATCGATGGCTTGTCGACGCCGTTCCACATCGTGCCGACGATGACCGACTGGTTGATGTCGCCATCGACGCAGCAGACCAGGACCTCGTCGTCTTTCTCGGGCAGCGAGAACATGCCACGGCCGCCCTTGCCGGCACCAAAGGTGCTGATGCGGCACCAGAACGAGTCTTCTTCCTGGCCCGAGCCTGCCGATCCGCCCAGCGTCGCAAATTTGATTTTGACGCGGTAGTCGCCCTTGGGGTCGACATTGTCGGTGACGATGCCGATGCGGATATTCGCCTGATTGGCGCCGGAGACTTGGCCGGCCTTGGACGTTCTATCGTGCCTGAACATCGGAGCTCCTACGCTTCCCTGCGAACTGGCTAATGCTTGGGCGCCGCTTCCGGCGCGAACTCAAGAAAACCCCCATGACACTTTACTCGGTTGCCTAGGGGCTCGGCAATGCCCTTGCTTCCGTCGAAGCCGGGGGCAGGCCAGGCGTCGTGGTGTCGCCTGACACAGCGCGAGCGCAACGGGCTATAATCACGCATGCCCTTCCAACCCCAGGCTGGCGAGAGCGTCCTCTTCCCGGCTCCGTTTGTACCCACCGAACACCAGAAGCTGGTGATCACCAACAAACGCGTGCTGCAGTTCGCCGCTGACGGCAACTTTCCGGTCGCCGAGTTCCCGGTCGAAAAGATTGAGCACGTTGGGCGAAACTCAGAGCGCCCGAACAGAGTGCTGGGTCTGGGAGCCATTATTCTGGGCCTTGTGCTTCTTATCGTCTCGCTGGCGAAAGTGTTGCCAGAGGTGTTGTACGCAGGTCCCCCGGCCAAGCCTGCGCCGACGGCTGAAGGCACCGAGGACAGCGACGCCGCGGCAGGCATCGAGGGCCGCGACGCGCAGGACGATGACCCGTTTGAGGAAGGCAAGGAAGGCAAAGAGGGCGTGCGCGAGAAGGCGAATAAGCGCCTGAAGAAGGCCCGCGATATCAGCATCGGCCTGCCTTCGCTAAACGAGAACGTCCTCGTCGGATTGTTCTGTTTTCTGGGGGGCGCGATTGCGCTGCTGATCGGCAGGAGCTGGTATCGCAAGGAACAGCACATGGTGTTTCTGCGAGCCAACGGCATCGTCTACCCCATCGAAGTGGGTGACACCATTGCGCAGAACGCCATCCTGACCACTGTGTCGGCGATTCGGCCGAACCCGGCGGGCTAGCTCGGCACTGGGTCGAGGGGCGCTATCGTCCGGCTTCTTGGGCGGCTTGCTCCGAGGGTGCGCGGCGATGTACGCTAGTACGCATGGCCACATCTGATCTGCCGGTCGCAGCCTCGGCCGCAAGTGGGGAGGGGCAGCAGCCAGCCGCGGCGAGTGCCGAGCTCTCTCTCGATGATCTCAGCCGCAAGCAGAACGAGCTTTTGCAGTGCATCGGGCAGTTCAGCCGCGACAAAAAACTGAGCGCGGACCAGCTTGCCCGCCTAGCCAAGGAAGCGCAGCAGAAGGGCGAGGAGCTGCAGACGCTCGCCAATCGCTACGCGGCGCAGGAGCAGGCCAAAGGCGTGCCGAGCGCCGGCGGCAGGACGCAGGTGGCTTTGACGCCGCTGCAGCGTTGGTGGATCTATTCGCAGACCGGCATCGATATGGAGGTGCTGGTCCTCGATGACATGACCGGCAAAGTGGCGGCGAGCATGCCGCTCAACAATCCCTATGCCATCGGCCAACTAGCCCTGGCGGAAGCCCAACGGCGTCAGGCTCAGGCCAAGGCCGAGGCCGAGGCGCAGAAGCTGATGCGCGAGGCGCTCGAACAGATCGAGACCAAAGGCTCAGTCGAGCTGCGCGAGCAGCTGAATCGCCTCAAGCGCGATCCGAACTTCTTGGGCGGGGCGCTAAGCAAGTAAGCCGAGGCTGCGTCCCTCCGCACCCCAGCCAGCGGCCTAGACGAGCAGGTGGCCGGGGATGGGAAGGTTCTGCCCATTGACGACGGGACCGACGGGCACAAAGGGTGGGGCGAAGGTCGGAATCGGCCCCATGCCCAGCACATTCATGACCTGCTGCTGCGGCAGCCACATCAGGAAGGCCAGCGCCAGGACAGTGGCGATCGCGTCGTGCAGTGCCTCGTAGTGCTTGTCGGGATCCTTGGACTTCATGGCCCCGCTGAGCGCGTTGTCCATCTCGGTCTTCATCGACATCGGCGACACGATCTCGCTCATCATCGCCGATGGGCAGGCGATAAGCGGCGTCGGCACATTGGGCATCGGGGGCGCCATCGGTCCTGGGAAGGCGGCAAAGGCGGGATACCAAGGCAGCCCTGGCACCGTGACGTTGTCCTGCCAGCGCTTGAAGCAGACCGAGACGCCCTTGGCGACGGCATCGCGATGCAGCGCCATGTTGCCGACCATGCTTACGGCCGACGGGGCCATCTTGATGAACGACTCCAGCTCCGGGCCGCTCAGGCAGCCGGGAGTGCCGATCGCGGCGATCGCCATGACCTTGAGGTTCTGAAAGCGCGCCTGCAGACGCCACAGATCGTGAGCGAACTTGACCGCATCCAGCATGCGATCGTGGAAGTCTTTGAAGTTGCCGCCGATCGTATCGCAGGTGTCTTGGTAGTAGCGATTGGGGATCTCGGCGGGGAGAAACCACGGCGGAATCAGACGCGGTATCGCGATCTTGTCCGTCGGCTTGAAGGCTTGCTCGTAGTGCTGGGCCGCTGGCTTGCCTTGCGGGTGGCGAAAGTTCACCGGCAGCTTCAGACCGTGCGACAGGAACTTCACGTTTCCAAGGATCTTGATGCAGTTCAGGCTGGGCATGGACAGTCGCCTCGCTGATCCCAGTTATCGACTACTCAGCGCTCACGTTGCATCGCCGCGCGCTCCCCGGGGCGGGCTGGGAAGGCTCGCCGGCGGCTATCCGAGCATTATCGCCGCGCTGTGCGATTGCCGGCGAAGTTTGTTGTCGCGCAGCTGCGGGGATGGTTAGGGGCGCAGCGGGAGGCTGGGTGTGTAGGCAGGTGTAGCCATTGGAACGCGAAAGCGATGCGTCACCGGCACCCAGCCCAAAAGATCCATCTCTTGCTCGACATAGCCATCGGTCCAGTTGTTGACGACGAGCGGCAATCCCGAGGGGCCGAGGCGATCCGAGACGATGCCCGCGTGATCCGGGCCGGCTTTGTTGGGGAAGGTATCGAATAGGACGATGTCGCCAGGCAGATAGGGCGCATCGGCGGCCACCTTGACGAGGTTCTGATTGAACCAAGGCAGCATCATGCGGATGCGTCGGTGATCGATGTTGGCATCAGGCGCCTTGCCCTCCAGCGGATAGAGCTTGGGCTTACGCAGCGCGTCTTCGTGGATCTCGCGCTGCAGATCCCAGCCGGCGTTGCGCAGGGCTCGCACCAGGGTGTCGGTGCACACGCCCTCGCTGCGCGGCACGTCGCCGCCGGGATAGCGCAGGGCGCGGTAGTTCGAGACGTAGCTGGCTTTGTTGAGGCACAGCTTCTTGGCGCCAAACAGCACATCGAGCGTGTTCACCAGGCCATCGCCGTCGTGATCTTCGCGTGCGGAAGGGGCAGCGAATACGACGCGCAGGCGACCCGTCAGCCGGCCCTGCAAGTCGGCCCGATCGTGCTCGGCCAGCCAAGGCAGGATCTCGCTGGCGTCGCTGCTGGGCGCTGCGGGCGCGCTAAGGCTGGGCGGAGTGGCGATGGCATAGGCGGTCAGTGCGACGTCGCCCTGGTAGAGCGTGACCAAGCGGTGCTGCAGATCGACGCGTAGCCAGCGCTCACCCCCCGATACGGCCCAGCTTGGCGCGCTGATCTGGGCCTGCGGCCCAAGCTCGGAATAGATGCCGCGATCGATGGTGCCCAGCGTCGACATCGCGGCAAGCGCTGGACCGACGAGTGAGAGCGAGACGAGGTACTGCAGCATGTCCCCATGAAACGCCACAGAGCGGGTTCGGATCTAGGGCCGAGCAGTTTCAATAGTGCGGGGAACGGCAGGAAGTGGGAGGAAGGGCAGGGGGGAGCGGCCGCGACGGGCTACGGGGTCGCCGGGCGGTTCTCAAGGATGTGGCGCGGCGGCGTGCGCAGGTCCCAGACCACGCCGAACCAGGACAGCATCTTGAGGATGTAGTAGCTGAAATCGACCTCCCACCAGAAGAAGCCCTGGTTGGCGGTGCTTTGGTAGTGGTGGTGGTTGTTGTGCCAGCCCTCACCCATGGTGATCAGAGCCAGGAACAGGTTGTTGCGGCTGTCGTCGGTGGTCTGGTAGCGGCGTGAGCCCCAGACATGGGCCAGCGAGTTAATGGTGAAGGTGCCGTGCCACAGGAGGACGGTGCTGAAGAATCCGCCCCACAGGCCGGCGCGCAGACCGCCCATGACATCGCCGCGGATCAACCAGCCGACGAGGAACATCAGGACGACCGCGCCGATCGCCGGAGCGCGGAAGCTCTTGTTCAGCCAGCGAAGCTCAGGGAAGCGCGCGAAGTCTTGGATGCGCTCGTAGTCCGTCTTGTCGAAGCGGCCGCACAGGAACCAGCCCTGGTGCGCCCAGTGAAAGCTGCGCTGCACCGGCGAGTGGATGTCGCGTTCCTGATCGCTGTACTTGTGATGCTGACGATGGTGCGCCGCCCACCACAGCACGCCCTTCTGCAGCGCCGTCGTGCCGAGGAAGGCCAAGATGAACTGAAACGCCCGGCCGGTCTTGTAGGCGCGGTGCGAGAAGTAGCGGTGATAGCCGGCGGTGATGCCGAACATCCGCAGGTAGTAGAAGGCGACGCAGAGCACAATGTCGACCCAGGTGACCTGGCCGTAGGCGATGGCGAAGCCGGCGCCGATGATGCCGACGGCGTGGACGAAGACGTACGGGATGCTGGTGTAGCGATCCAGTCGCTCATCGCCTTCGCTGTACGGCGGGAAGTACGCCGAAAGCGGCTTGTCGTCGGGGGGAGGGTTCAGTGCTGGTCGGCTGTCGGCAGCAGCTTCAACTTTGGGGAGCCGAAGAGGCGGAGTGGCAGTCTGCATGGGCTCATGCTGCGCTCCGTGTGTCACGGATTTGTCATGGACGAGTCATATTTTCATGAGACTTTCCGACGGGAGCATGGCTTGTTCGACCACCGGCGGCTCAGTGGTTGGAACAGACAAACTGACGCGCTGCGTTGAGAGCGGCTGCGCCATACGCCACGCCGCACTGCGCATTCTTCGGCGCAGGAACGGAGTCGGCACGGTGGGCATCAGCTCTGCGAGGGATCGCCTTCGTGATCGCCCATCAGCGCGACAATGCCGCAGACGCCCACCACTTCGTCATCGCGACGGAATGGCGCGAGAGTCAGCCAGCCGCCACGCGCTTCGCCGCTTTGGTTGTGGATGACCAAGGTGTGCCGGCTGGCGCGCTTGCGAGCGAGCACTTGCCGGACATCGCGCTCGATGCGCGGACACCAGCGGCCCAGCATCGTCGAGCTCAGCTTGCCGCGCAGATCGGCGGCGGGAATGCCCAAGAGCTGACACAGCGCGGCGTTGCCAAACAGGATCTCGCCCGTGGGGGATGCGACGAACATGGGCAGCGGGCAGGAGTCGACCAGGGCTTCACACAGATCGGCCCGCGGCGAGGACGGCACACCGATGGCGTCCAAGCGCCGCGCCACCCCCATCTCGGCCATCACGTGGCGCAGAGCAAAGGCGAATTCGGCGGCGCTGCCCGGCCGCAGACCAGGCTCCTTGCCCAGCGCGCGCAGTACCAAGGCTTCCAGGCTGGGATGGAAGGGCGTGTGGCTGCGGCCGACGCGCTGACTTGGCGGGACCGGCTGGCGGCGGAGGTGGCCGAAGATGATTTCCTGCAGGCGACCGTCGAAGGGCGGATGCCCGGTCAGGCACTCGTAGAACAGCACGCCCAGGGCGTAGATGTCGGAAGCGGGGGTTGGCGACTGCGCGCGAATGCGCTCGGGAGCTAAGTAGGTCGGGGTGCCCGCGACGGTGGTGGCGGCGACGATCTCGCGGGAATCGACAGCCGGTCGGCTCGCCAGCCCGAAGTCCAAGAGCCGCACGTTGTTCCGCCGCGCATCGCTAGCCTGCGTCGGGTGACAGAGGAAGACGTTCTCGGGCTTGATGTCGCAGTGGATGACGCCAAAGCTGTGGATGAAGGCCAGCGCCTCGGCACACTGCAGCACGATGTCGCACGAGGCCTTGGGATCGAGGACGCCTTCGCGCGCCATGCGCTCAGCCAGCGTCTCGCCCGAGAGGTATTCCATGACGATGAACGCGCCGTGGACGGGATCGACGCCAAAGTCGAAGACCGACACGATGTTCGGGTGGTTCATCGAGGCAGCCATCCGCGCCTCGCGATAGAAGGCATCGCGGATGTGCGGCTGCTGCGCGAGGTTCTTGTGGATGATCTTGAGCGCGAACTGCTTGCCGAGATCGCGGTGGCGAACCTTGTAGATCCGCCCCATTCCGCCTTCGCCGACGCGCTCCTCGATGATGTAGCGACCGCCGACGATGCGCTCGGGGGGGAAGGCGTTGCGGACGCTCTCGTCAGGGCTGCCGAGGATCTCGTACGGGGCGTTGAGATCGGTCCGCGCCAGCCTCACGTCCGTCGAGCCGGACTGCGCACTGGTGCTGCTCGGCTGCGGCACGGCGGCTCCGGGCAGCGACTGGGCCGAGGCTGCGCTGGGTGGCGGGGGCGCGACGACGTTCTTGCGCGAGGTCGCGGCGGGCACCGATACCGAGAGATCCTCGGGGACGGCCTGCGGCACGCCCGTAGCTTGGCTGGGGCCATCTCGCCCCTCAAGCGCCGGGAGTTTTTGGGTTGCCACGGGCGTATTATATCGCGCCGCTCTTGCGTTTCGCGACGCAGATAATGCTAGATTCCGGCCGTGCGTCCCCCCGCCTCTCCGTCGTTGCCGGCCCCGTCGTCCGCGCTGTCTTCGTCGTCGCCATCCCCACATGGACCCCCGCATGGATCCTCACCGGCTGAGCGAGCTGCGACCCCGTCGTCGGCTGCGGCCGAGCCCGAGAGCTGGACGATTGGCCGAGTCCTGCGCTGGACGCAGGGCCGCTTTTCTGCGCGTGGGCTGCTGTCGCCGCGGCTCGATGCCGAGCTCCTGCTGGCGCACACCCTGGGACGGACTCGTGTCGCGCTGTATACCCACTTTGACCAGCTGCTGAGCAAGGACGAGCTGACCCGCTTTCGCGAGTGCATCCTGCGCCGATTGGCCGGTGTGCCCGTCGCCTACCTCATCGGAGAGAAAGAATTTTACGGCCTGAGCCTGCAGGTCAACGAGTCGGTGCTGATCCCTCGGCCCGAGACCGAGCTCCTCGTGGACGTCGGAGTTCGTCTTCTGCCGCCCGCCCCACTGGGAGCCGCGGAGGTCCTGTCCGAGGCGCTGCTTCCGGCAAGCGACCCGAGCGGGCAGGCGGCGATTCCCGAGGACGCCGAGTCGGCGGTTCCGTCGATCCTCCATCGGGCCGAGCCCGGCGTCGAGATGACCGTGCACTACGACGATCCGGAGCCAGTTGCTGCGCCGGCCGACGAAGCGACTGAGGAGGCCGGGGCTGACCCCAGCCGCCACTTCGCAGCCGGCAGCGGGCGTCGTCAGGTGGAGCCATCGGAGACGGCGCAGGCCAGGCCGGCTGACACGGCACCAGCGACGGTGTTCGACGTCGGGACAGGCTC
>CALFYE010000155.1 GCA_937952145.1 uncultured Myxococcales bacterium | reverse complement strand
CGCAAGAGTCCGAAGGCAGCCTCCGTACCGAGACCGGCGCGATGATCGGGACGCCAGGATTCCTTACTACGCTTCGCATGAAAGCCCCCACGGTTCAGGTGAATGTCGTCAAAGTTGCCGTCGGATACGCCCGGATGAGCACGTGAAGCCAGCTGCGGCAGGACTGAGCCTCGACACACAGCGCGATAGGCTGCGCGTGTATCGCCAGTTCAACGGCATTACGCTGATCGACATCACCGCTTGGCTGGGTGGGATAACATGAATATCCAGGCTTCCCCGGCGATTTGCAGCGGAGCCGGACGGGAAAGAATGCGATGTCCTCGACCTTTCACTTTGAACTCGGTCGTCGAAGAGGACTTCCCATCCTGATGCTGGGGGGCGTGATCGACGAGCACCATGGCTTGGATGCCGTGCGCAGTCGGCTACCTCCCGGCGAAGTGCTCCTTGATCTGAGCGGCATCGAACGCCTGAGCTCAGTCGGTGTTCGTGCCTGGGTGGACTGGACGCAGCACGTCGAAGAAGGCGGCACGCGGTTCGTGCTGATCAACTGCTCGCCGGCCTTCGTGATGAAGCTCAGCCGCATTCACGGCCTGGCCCGGCTCGGGCGCATCTACAGCATCCTGGCCCCCTACCGCTGCCCGCGCTGTACGTCGGATGCGCTCGTCGTGCTCAAGACCGAGGATCTGGCTGGACTGTCTCGCCCCATCGCAGCACCGGAGTGTCGCTGCAAGGAGTGCGAGGCGCTGATGGAATTTGACGAGACTCCGGAGTCCTATTTCGCATTCCTAAACCAAAAAGGGAATCCCGCCGCGGAGCCTGCCGCGGATCCCGACGCGCAGTCACTACCGGAAGAAGGTGCACCTAGCCGGAAGTTGCGTCAGCGCGTCAGCACGGATCGAAACGTAGAACCATACGCCCTTCCGTCCTATCTGCAGTGGCAGCTTTCCCCTGCCCAGCAGGAGCAAATTGCCGAGGGTAAACTGCAGCTGCAACCGGATGGCGCGCAGCGCATGGTGACGGTTCTGGTCTGCAGCATGCGCAACTTCGCCACGCTGTCCGAAGCCATTGCCCCTATGCAGTTCGTCCAGCTACTCAACGACTACTTCGAAAAGCTGGAGGAAATTCTCTTTCGCTTTGACGGCACGCTGGACAAGCTGGTGGGCTCCGAGCTGATTGGATTGTTTGGCTCGCCGGTTTCCCGGCCGGATGCAGCGCGCCAGGCCGTGGCGTGCGCCATCGACATGCAGGCCGCGATGCTGGCGTGGAATCGTACGCTCAAGGAGGAACAGCGCATGCCGGTGCAAGTCGGCATCGGCGTCCACACAGGTCCGGCATTCGTCGGGGCCATCGGCTCGCTACGTTCGCGACAGCACACAGCCGTCGGCGAAGCCGTCAAGTGGGCCTCCCAGCTCAGCACGCTCGCCCAGGCAACCGAAGTCCTCGCCAGCGAGACCACGCTGGAGGGGCTGGCTGACGCCTTCAACTGCATCGCCATTTCGTCCGCCAAGCATCAGACGGCAGGTCCGCCCATCGGCCTCTGCAAGGTGACAAAGCGCGCTCGCTAACCTGGGGCCCTGGGAGCGATCCCGCGACGCTGCCACCCAGGTCCCACAGCGACCAGGTGACCCCATGGTCCGCTCAGCTCAGCCCAGATATGGTGCCGACGGATCATGCGCTGGACCCGAGCCAAGAGGCGATACCACAGCCACCCAACAACACCCCCACCGACGAGAGCTCAGTCTGTGTTTGGTCGGGACCGTCAAGCAAGATCGTGCGCAGCGACGGGAATGGCTGCAACAAACGGCGGATGCTGGCAGCCAAAACTTGGCCGGGATCGCAGACAAACAGTCGCGCGGTCTGCTGCGGTGTAAGTACCCAGCGCAGACTGACGTTCATCTTTGATGGGGATGGCATCGGTTGCGCCACCTGCATTACGCGGGTCAGTGCGTTGAGCCCATATTGTTCAATCCGGTCCCAGGCCAGCGATACAGAAGCCCTGACATGTGCGCGGGAGCCTTGCTCTTTATGCACAACTCGCCGATTTCAAATTAGTCTGCGCGCGGCTCAGTGTCTGTGAGCCAATCGGGGGGCGGGCCGTCGCCGTAGGCGAGCCAGCCGGGGGAGACGCCCAGTGCGCGAGCGATGCGGGCGATGGAATCGACGCGCGGCATCCGGTCGCCGGAGGCGATTCCGCTGAGCATGGACATCGCGCAGCCGGACTTTTTTTCCAGCTCGGCCAGCGTCAGCCCGGACTGCAGACGCGCCTGGTTGAAGCGGCGCGACATGGCTCCGAGGGCGGGATCGGCAGGGCTGGGACGCGGGCTCACGGTCGGCTGCATAGCACTTGGCTTTCTCCATAATTCGGGAATAAAGACTTGCCTCATTCCATAATTCAGGAGAATTTCCGCGAGCCGATCTCAACAGGAGACTCCCAATGAACCGACTCGCTACCGCATCCCGCCTGCCCACCGTTGTCGCTAGCCTCGACTTGTCTGACGACGCGCAGAAGCGGGTGCATACCCTCATCCTGCGATTTCACTCGGGACGCTGGCCGCTGTTCCGGTGTCTTGGAATGCGACGGCGCGGAGGCGTGCTGTACGAAGCCGCAGAGTGGCTACGTGTCGGCACGCCGATGTTCACCATCGTCGAGTATCGGCGGGATGGACAGGGCATTTGCTGGAGCCCCTGCAAGAACAAGACTGCCGCCCTTGCTGCTCTCCGCGCCCTGTCACTCGCCCCCTGAACGCTTGCTTCCAGGTCGCTACTTCCGTCGCTGCGAGGCTGGCCCGGTCGGCTCGAACCACAGGCGCTGCCACCATGCGTCGAAGCCGCGCTTGTCGCTGATCTGACACAGGAAGTGCTCGGCCTCCGGGTTGAGCAGGTAACCGAACTTCTCCCAGGTCACTTTGCCGTCGAACTGCTCGGGCGGGTCGGCGTACATGCGCCAGCGCTCGGCCATCGCCATCGCCTGTGCTTGTTGAAGTGCGGTCAGGTCGAGGTTGAACAGATGCGCCGTCACGGGCTTCGACTGGATCCACTGCGCTCGCGCGAGCTTCGCATGGTCCACGATCTCTCGGTGCAGAACGTGGATCAGCTTGTCCTTCCGCACATCGTAGGAGCCAGCATAGGAGTGAGCTTCGACGGCTAACGGATTCTGTGACTCAGCCCAGATCTCGAACTTCTCAAGGATGCGTCGGGCTTTCCCGGTCACCTCGGATTCCCGGCCTGCCGCTTGTCTCCGAGACAGGTTCAGAGCGTACAGGGCTTGGTCCCGTTCGCGGGCCACCGAGCGGTTCATTAGCTCTGCCGCCGTCAGGTTCACGCGAGCCTCGTCGAGATCGCGGCTGGCAGTGGTGTACTTGGCCTTTAGCTCGGCAAGCTCGGTCTGCGCTTTCAGCAGCGTGACATCGGTATCCGACGCTCGCGGCGGTGACATCGATGCCGACTCGCGCCTGCGCAAGACCAAGGCAGTCTGCCCAGCAGACTTGTTGGCTGCCTGGGTATCGCCCAGCAGAGGACCAGCACTATCGGTGATGGCCTCGATGGTCTCAGGCTCGTTCGACTTTGCGAGCACGGTCAGTGCTGCCGCCACGCTCCTTTTTGCATCAAGCAGCCTCTCGCGCGAGCCCGAGTTGATGGCCTCAACGAGTCGCAAGACCGCCTTCCTGTAGAAGTCCAGCCGCGTCGAGCTTTGCGCCAGAGCCTGCTTGGCATCGCTGGCCTTTTGGCTTTCCCAGCCGAGGACGCGCTTGATGTCATCCATCTGGCTGTCCCAGGTCTCTTTCTCTCTTTGGAGCGCCGCCGCCTGTCCTTGCGCCGCCGCCAGCTCGCCATCACGCTGGTCGCGCTGCGCCTTCACTGTTTCTCGCAGTCGCTCGTTTTCTTGTTTCAGATCTGAGTACTGCGTCTGCAGCGAAGCCAGCCGTGCAGCACTGGCGGCCAGCGCCGCTGCATGGGCCCTCTGTTCTGCGTCCTCATTCCGCTTATGCTCGGACAATGCCGCTTTCGCGTCGGCAAGCTGCCCCTTCAGAGCGTCGCAGCGCTGCTCGGTAACCCTCAGTGATCGCTCCGTCTGCTCCTGCTTCCTTTTTTCCGCATCAAGCTGTGCGGTCAACGTGCCACGCGACTCCGTCAGTGCGTCCCGTGCCTGCTGCAACTCGGACTCCAACTGCCGCTTCTCGTCGGCACTTGTCGCTGCCACAGCGCGGGCGTTGTCCAGTTCGGCCTTGAGCGACTCCAGCTCGGTCTTGAGCTTTGGTACCTGCTCGGCCTGGCCCCGCAGGTCGAAAGCCTCGCGGAGCTGTCGTTTCGCCGTCTCAAGCTGCGCCGTAAGCGAGCTTCGCGTCTCGGTCAGCTCGCCCCGAAGCTGTTGAACCTCTGCCTCAAGCCTGCGTCGATCTTCGAGCGCCGCTGCACCAGACGGCTTCGTTGCCGAGGTCTTCTCCAGCTCTGCGATCCGTGTGCGCGCTGCGGTCAACTCCGCTGACAGCAGCTCGCGCTGCTGATCGAAGTGACGCGCCAGGACGTCGAGCACCTCGCGCGGAATCCGCGTGTACCGCAGGCTCCTTGTGACTTCGGAATCTCCCGGCGCCGAGAGTCGCAACGCAGGGCCAGGACGATCCTCGCGATGGCGCGCGCGATAGGCCACCGCCCGACAGCTCTTGCGGCAATAGCGCCGATTCAATCGCCCGGGTTTGGGCAAAAGCTCGCCGCAGATCACACAGCACGTCGCTCGCAACATCAGCCCCTCCAGAGGTTGCGGCGGCCAGTATACGGCTACGAAGCGCCTCGATCCGTTTCGATCTGTCACGCGCCGCAGCTTCTCGTGATGACGGGCTCGGTACAGTGCTGTATGCCGGCGTGTGCATGAACGCAGGCAGTTCTGACAGTCAGTCCTGGCACCTGCCGCTGCGCAAAGCCAAGGTGCCCCGTTGTCTGCTGCGGGATGCCGCCTGGGACTGCCTCGCGCTCAATGCAGCTGTCTGGAAGGAACAGGGGCTCAGCCTGCGGGAAATCTGCCTCAAGCTGAAAGAACAAGGCCACTCGCCGAAGCGTGGGCGAAAGTGGTATCCACAGACCGTCAGGATGCTGCTGCTGAGCTAGCCCGGCAGGGGGAAAGCGCCGGGGGGCGCATGCTGCGGGGACGATGGAGACCTATACAGCGCCACTCGCGGCGATGACATAGGGATGCCGGGGGGGGGCCGCTGCGAGGGCTGTAGATTGCGCGCTGACGTAGCCACGGGGAAGCGCGCGGCGCAGGCGATGGAGCTGGACGACGCTCCGAAGCCCAAGCGGACGCAGGGAGCGCCGCTTCTATACTGCTGCACGGTCAAGACCACGGTCGCGTCCTACATTCAGAAGTGACCGCTGGTGTTAGGCAAAGGCTCGCCAGCCTACGGGAGCTTGTGTTTCTGCCGCAGGGCTGCCGCTGCGTTCAGGTCGGCTTCGACTTTCGAGCGGCCGGTCCCGCGTGCTGCGCGGCCATCCGGTAGACGCGCGACTGCTTCCCATCCCGGCTCATGGTCGGTGCCGCCGATCCGCTTCTCTTGGTACGTCACCGGCCCCAGCACGCCGCGATCGTGTAGCTCCTTCAGATGCGTCTTGTCGTCCTTGTCGTCGGCCATCGGTTCCCCCTTTGCCCTATTGGGCTCTCGCTCACATCGTATCGCAGAGAAGGCCTATCCAGCGGCAACGACGACGGCCCACGGAACGGTACCCGGTGGTGCTGCGGCCAAGGCCCGGCTCTGGCCGATCGCTTCCCTCGAACCCGTCCCGACGAGACCACGCCTGCGTGCAGCCCGCGCGGTGCGTCGTCTCTGGTGCCGAACATCGCGAAGCGATCGGCAGAGCTGGCAATCGGTTGCTCCGGACCCGGTGGCCGAGCTGAGCGCGTCGGGAGATGAGCCGCGGGGACCGAGCGTTGCTCGGAGAGACTGACATCCTGAATTGTGATTCAAGTTCTGACCGCGAGGACTGCGAGCGAGCGGGCGGGCTGGCTCGGCCGTGTTCCTGGGAGCGTGCTGGTTAGGCCGCTGCTGCCAACACGTCGGCTGGCGATGTCGCGGTGGCGGCTTGCACCGTCCAGCGGTCCAGGGCGGCAAGGTCGGTGCATGCCATGATTTTCTGGCGCACCATGTCGTTCACCATCACGCCGCGTGCCGAGAGGATGGCCAAAAAGACCTCGGCCTTGGCTCGGGCCGCAGCTTCACGACGTAGCTCCGACTTAAACTGCTCGAATTCTTGACCGAGCTTCGTCATATCGACCTCCTCTTCCTTTGCAGCGTCCGGTTCTTTTACCAACAAGTAAACCAACTTCTCGATCAGCTCAACCCAAGGTCGCCGCGCCGGGTCATCGGGGGCCAAGGCGGCGATTTCTTCCCGCGCGCGCTGTCGCATCTCAGGCGGCCCCAAGAGGCGCAGCAGGCGTGTCTCGGGCGAAAGGGGTAGCTCGGACAGCACAACGATGCGCAGGTTCAACAGCTCGCCGCTGCGATAGAAGCCCACCGGATACTCTGGGTCTGGGGCTGCTGATAGGACCGCCAGCCCACTAACCGGCACGCCGGGCGAGATCACCCACAGGGGAGCGACTGCACGCTGGTCGTCACGTTCCTGCTTGCATAGCTGACGATGCAGGTTCAGCTGCTTTCGCGAGAGCTCGCGCAGAGACACCACCGACGGGGTCTTCGAGCACGGCTCGATGGTGCACAGGGTCGCCGTCATGTCCCAGAGCAGACCCAGGTGCGGCACGCTCTCGCGCGCCGGGCGATGCGGGCGCGGTACGCAGAACAGATCGCTGTGCTGGTCGTCGTGCGACGGCACTGGGCGCTGCTGCTCGACGGCATCCACCACATCCAGCGCTTCCTGCAGCACCGTCTTGCAGAACCAATCTTGCGGCATCGAACGCATCGGGGCCCGCAGCGTTGTCACGAATCGTCAGCCTGTCAATGAATGCCTCAAAGCCGCCGTCGCTACGCCGCCCCAATCTTCGCCAAAAGCAAAAGCTGCCGCACCTGCGCCGAATGCCACACGCCGGCGCGCTGCGGCGTCAGCCCGCGCAGCGTCAGCTCTTCACCGAGCTTCCGCAGGCTGTAGTTCGCCCTGTGCAGCCCGGCAAAGAGCTCCATTGCCGTCGTTGGGTCGCTCCGCACGGTCATCCCTCTGCTCCGTCCACTAACGCAAACCAGGCAAAGAAGATCGCGCTACGATACACGCAGCGCTTTCTACCCCTCTTGCTCAGTCTGAGGACTCCCCCATGTGCCTCTTTAGCAGCCAGATGGAATATGTCGCGGATACGCGAATCGGGAGTTGGAAGAGAGCCCCACCTCAGCAGTGCCGCCCCCGTCACGCCGCCTCCATTTTCCTCCGCATCTCCTCGATCCGCTCCTCCGTCAGCGTCAGCAGATAGCGCTCGCTCTCCGCATCCAGAAGGAATCCGATCGCGACCCATTTCGGAGGGTGTTTCCGTCGCGGGTGCGGGTGGTCGATCTGCTTCCAGCGGGATGACAGCGCGGCAGCATACGCTTGTTCGTCCAGCGTCTGCTCGGGATCGAGGCGGCGGGCGCGGCGCCGCTTGCCGTGGCTCTCTGGCCAAGCAGCCAGGCGATTTTCGACGAGGACTTTATTGCGCTTGAGGCGAATCAGCGGATCTTGTGTGACGTCGTAGCCAGCGGCCGTGGCGTGTTCCAGGTACTGGCCCGGCGCCATCAGCTTCAGGATGCGCGCGGCCAAAAGCTCGCGCTCGGTGATAGCGTCGTCGCGGTGGCGTCGCACGTCGGCCAGCTCGTCGGTCAGTCGCTGGTCGCGAAGACGGTGAATCGGCAGCTTAGCGTCATAGTTGAGCGCCAGCTGAGCGTCCGCGGCCCCTGATCTGAAGCCGCTCGCCGCAGAGCCCCCTTCGAGGCTGTCACTGTGATTGTGCGGGCGCAGTTCCAGGCAGAGCCAGGGGCGGCGGCTACAGGGCCGAGACTTCCGCTAACCCGCCGCCCCAATCTTCGCCAGAAGCAAAAGCTGCCGCACCTGCGCCGAGTGCCACACTCCCCCGCGCTGCGGAGTCAGCCCCCGCAGCGTCAGCTCTTCACCTATCTTTCGCAAGCTGTAGTTCGCTTTGTGCAGCCCAACCGCGATCTCCGTCGCCTTCTGTGGGTCGTAGCTGTTCTCCGATTCCCAGACGCGCGCCACCGCCTGCGCATGCCACTTCGCGCCGATGGGCGGCATCAAGTTTTCGCGCGTGAGCTGCGCGCCGATCTCGCCAAAGCTCAGGTGCTTCGCGCGGAGCTCCGCGACGCGCTTGGCGACGACGTTGGTGTC
Source organism: uncultured Myxococcales bacterium (assembly GCA_937952145.1). Classification (GTDB taxonomy): domain Bacteria; phylum Myxococcota_A; class Polyangia; order Palsa-1104; family JAEUJZ01; genus JAEUJZ01. The sequence goes on along the minus strand of CALFYE010000155.1, from coordinate 902 downwards.
GCGCACCGCGCCCGTGCGGTCGTAGTGCCGAATCGTCAGCAGCCCTTCGCGCTGCAAGATGTTGCGCACCACCGTCCGATTCCACGACTTCCCCTTGCCCGTCGGTCGCCCCTCGCCGGCCAGGATGTCCGTGATGGTCTTGATGCCCTTGCCCTGCTGATGCAGTTCCCGAATGTACTGAATCGTCGCCTGCTGCTCCGGCACCTCGACGACGACGCGCCGCCCATGCTCGTCGAGCTGCTTCGAGTACGCCTTGCCATACGGCAGCCCGCCGCACGGAATCCCCTGCGCCTTCAGGTGATCCATCGCCACTTGCGTGCGCTCGCTCGTCGAGTCGATCTCGCCCTGCGCAATCACCGCGCGCATCATCAGCAACATGCGCCCCGTCGCCGTGCGCGGGTCCATGCCGGCGCAGTCGAAGGCCAGGAACTTGTACTTGGCGCCCTTGCCAAAGTACGTGTCGAGCAGGTGGTTCCAGTCGCCGACGTTGCGCGAGATGCGGTCGAGACTGACCGACATCAGCATCGCATCGGTCTCCACCATGCGCGCTAAGGCCGATTGGAAGCCAGTTCTGTTGATATCGCGTCCAGTGTGATCATCGCTGTATATCGCGATTAAATCATGCTGGAACATCTTGCAGTAAGCGACAATCCGCTCCTTCTGCACGTCCAGGCTGATACCTTCGTCCTTCTGCTCCGTCGTCGATACGCGGAGGTAGCCCACCACTCTCTGCGCAGTTTCTGGCACAGGGGTATCGTACTTAAATTTGATAATATGGTCAACGTGTGTGGATTTGTTGGGCTTGTACGCACGCTTCAACACACGGCTGTAATTTCACAGTGTCACCGGACCGTCAAGCAAGATCGTGCGCAGCGACGGGAATGGCTGCAACAAACGGCGGA
>CALFYE010000154.1 GCA_937952145.1 uncultured Myxococcales bacterium | reverse complement strand
CCGTTGCGGGCGAGGTATTCGTCGTACCAGCGCATCTCGCGGATGAGGGCTCGGCCGACATCTTCGTTGATGCATCGCGGAGTGAGCAGATGAACGGCGTCGCGCACTTCGGTGACTTCGCTGAACATAACGGTGCCGCCGGCACGCACGATGAGATCGGCGGCGTAGCCGACTGCGGGATTGCACGTGACACCGGAGAAAGCGTCGCTGCCGCCACATTGCATGCCGACGTTGAGTTCGGAGGCAGGGCAAGTGGTGCGGGTGCGGCGGTTCAATTCTTCGAGACGCTTTTCGGCGTAGTGGAGGATGGCGCTGACGGTGGCGCCGAAGCCTCGCTCGTCCTGCAGGCGGATGACGTAAGGATCGGCTTCGAGAATGGGAAACTGGCCGCCCTTCGATGCGTGCAGCGATGCGCCGGGTAGCATGCGCGCGGGCTGGAGTTTTTCGCAGCCGAGGCTGACGACAAGTGGGGCGCTACCGAAGTTGGCGTGGCGGCTCAAGTGGCCGAGCGTGCGGATGGGCACAGCGGCGCCTGGCGCGTCGATAGCGACTCCGCAGCCGTAGGTGTGTGTGATGGCAACGACGTCATCGACGTTGGGGAAGCGCGGAAGAATTTCCTGGCGGATGCGGCGCACAGCGAAATCGACGGTGGGCGCGACGCATTGGACTGTGGTTGTGATGCCGAGGATGTTCTTCGTGCCGACGGAACCATCGGGGTTTCGATAGCCTTCGAACGTGTAGCCTTCGAGCGGAGCGAGAGGCGCGGGAACCGCGGTGGCCAGCGGGAGTTCGTCGAGAGCAGGGGCCTGCGGCAGGTCCATCAGATCTTCGCGGATCCACGAGCCCGCGGGGAGCGCACGGGTGAGACGGCCGATGACTTCGCCGTAGCGAATGACGGGCTCGCCTTCGCTGAGGGCACGCAGTGTGACTTTGTGCGATTGCGGGGTGGCTTCCTGGAGCGTGAGGCCGTTGGAGAGCGCACGCGCGAGGCGATTCAGCACATTCGCCGCAGTGGCTACCACTTTGGCAAGGTGCCGTATGGAAAGCGCACCGTTCGCGCGCCGGGCAACCCGCGCATGAAGGTGCTGGTGGATGACGATGCAGAGCAAGCGGTCATCGCGCAGTTCACTACGTGGGCCGAGTCTGGCATCGGCGTCAGCGAGATGGCGAGTCGTCTGAATGCCGCAGGTATCAAGCCGCGGCAAGGGCAGCGCTGGACGAAACACACCATCTACAACTTGCGCTTACGGCTGAGCCAAATTCAGAGCCGTGCGGTCAACGTCCGCTCGCACACCGAAGAAGATGTGAAGGACCGCATGCTGGAGCTGCGCGCTCGCGGTCACACCCACGCGCAGGTCGCATCGATCCTGAACGAGCTTGGATTTCTGCCGCTGAAGGGCCGTCGATTCACGGAGCGCAGCGTACGAAAGCTCTTTGGTCGTTGTCGCCAGACGAAGGTGCTGTCACCTCGCAGATTTCTGGAAGCGATGCTTGAACGCATGCGCCGCGAGCACGAAGCAGCAGAGCCTGATGCACCCTTTGAGCGCCCCGGATTCCCGACGCTGGCAAAGGTGCTCTGCGATGCCGGCTATGTGACCCCGAAAGGCCGCGCGCACTGGTGGCCTGCGCAGGTGCAGCAGCTGTTGGAAGGTAGATTTGATCGCTACTACTCGCGCGCTGCTCGCGATGTGAGCACACACAGCGAGTAGCGCAGAAACGAAACGGCCTCCGTCGTCTTGTACACGCCGGAGGCCAAGTCCCCGTGGTGGGTAAGCACCCCGTGGAACTGCGGCGCACAGTATTCGCGGGGCTTCATAAACGCAACTGCGCTTGGAGCCTTCCATGAAATCTAGTCGTACTGATCCTTCTGTTTTCCGACGCTGGTCTCTGCCCCTGCTCTGCGCTGTGCAGAGCTGCGAGCGGTTTGCCTTCCTTGCGATGTTGCCGCTGTTCGTGCTCTACGCGCAGGAGCGGCATGGTATCGCGGCTCCGCAGGCGCTGCTGATCCTCGCGCTGTTTCAAACACTCGCGTACCTCGGCGGGCTGCCAGGCGGCTGGCTTGCTGACCGCGCGTTGGGCACGCGGAAGGCCACGTTGCTCGGCGCTGCTTTGCTGGCTTGTGGCTACGGTCTACTCGCGCTGGATCGAGCTGAGCTGCTGTGGCCAGCATTGCTGACGATAGTGCTGGGGCATAGCGCGTTCCGCCCTGGCCTGCATGTGCTGCTGGCTCGCGTTGCCGATGCCGATGAGAAAGCGCGCGAGCGCGTGTTCTTGTGGCACTACCTCGCTGCGAATCTGGGCTACGCGGCGGGTGCGCTGTTCGGCGAGTCGGCACATGCACGCGCCGGGTGGCGCTTGCTATTCGGTGGTGCGACGGCGGTATCGGCGGTGGCCGTCATGCTGCTGATCACGGGGCTGCCATGGCTCCGGGCGCAGGCCAGACGCGCCGTAGATGAGCCAGCGCGGATCGCCCGCTCATCGGGTGCAGCGAATCTGCACGCTGTCTGGTTGCTGTCAGGGGTGGCGGTGATCTTCTGGCTGACGGCACAGCAAGCCGGGAGTTCGCTGACGGTGTTCGCAGCGATGAACACCCTGCCGAGCGTGACTCTGCTGGGCCACACGATCCCGATCGGCCCCGGTCACTTTGCTTCGCTACATGGTCTGATCGTGCTGGCCATGCTGCCCGCGTTCCTTGCACTTCACGGGCGAAAGACGAGACGCGCACCCTCGGCAATCAGTCTGATGCTCTGGGGCTACTTGGCCACAGCCGGGGCCTTTGCGCTGATGGCTCTGGCAGGACTCCGTGGCGGCGATCTGGGGCGCGTAAGCGGTGCATGGCTCGTCGGCTGCTACCTGCTGCTATCGCTGGCCGAAGTGCTTCTTGCTCCGCTGGGTGTGTCGCTGCTGACGCGGCTCGCGCCGAAGCACAAGGCAGCGCAAGCCGTGGGGCTGTGGTTTGCGGGTTCCGCGATGGGCAATGGCTTGGCTGGTGCGCTCGGTCTGTGCTGGGACCGCTGGCCGCATCACCGTTACTTCGCGGCGCTGGCGGCGATGTCGCTTGCTGCTGCCGTCCCGCTTTTTTCGCGGCGACGTCACTTGGATTGGCTCACCGCGCTCGCCGTGAGCACGGCTTCACAACCCGCAGTCGAGAAAAGGACACAGACCTTGATCCCAACCTCGAACCCGAACCCCGAACCCATCGCTCCACCGTTCGCTACCCCGGCCACCGCTGAACCTGCAAGCTGGTCCCGCATGTTGCTGATGGTCTTGCTGATCGTGCTGCCAGGATCGCTGATGGCGAACATGGCCCTATCGCTGCCAGCGCGCGGAGTCAGCGCGATCGTGTGCGGCCTGGCGGTGCTGTGCTTCGGGCCATACTTGTTCGCCCACTCACTGATGCGGTGGGCTCGACGCGGCATCGTCCTCGCCGAGTAGAATGCACCGCCGTGGCGTAACGGCACGATCAAGACCTGCTCTGGCAACTCATGCGCCACGCAGTAGGGCTCGAAGATTCCGCACGGTGCCACGGCAACGATCTAACACCTTCCATACACGTCACTGACGCACGCAGGGGGTACGTATAGTCCTGCGTAGGTCGCCTCTTGACCCTCTTGGGGCGCGCGATACTACGTCTGGGCAACGCAACCGAGCGGATCGGGTCAATCCTCCAGAAGGAGTCCCGCGATGAGACGTTCTCGTAAGAGCCTGGCCTTTCTGTTTGCCCCCGTGCTGCTGGCGTCGGCCTGCGGCTTACCGGATGCCGCATTCTAGATCTGGGTTCCTTTGATCTGGCTTCCTCGGATCTTCGCGATATGGATCCTTCGGGGTGCCCCACTGCGCCGTTCCTGCTGCAGTCGGGCACCTACACGGTGCAGGAGCCGCCTGCGATCACCGTCCAGGACACCTGCAGCCCGCCGCTGCTTCCCAGTGACCTTCGCGGCAAGCAGTATGCGGTGACGAACAATCTGCAGACCGGCACCGTCCAGGTAAGGTCCGTCGCGAGCGGCAGCGTGCTGGGCTCTGGGCCGGTGGCCTGCGACCGGGGCGTGCTTAGCTACTCTGAGTTCCTGCGGTCCTCGGACGGTAACTGCACCTACAAGCTCACTGACCAGACGAACTTCACGACGGTGGCGGCCAACACGTTCCAGTTTGACCTCACGGAGACGGTCTCGGACGTCATGCAGGTCGTAGGTCAGCCGGCCTGTACCTCGGTCAAGGCCTGTGTGACCAAGATCTTCTTCCAGGCCAGCAAGCCGGTTCAGTAAGCCCGGTTCTGTCGGTGGCCGGCGGGGCAGGAGGGCCGTGGGCGGGCTTACTGGCTGCTGACACAGCGGAAGGCTGCGGTTTTGCCGGCGGGCAGATCGGCGTTGCCGACTCGCCACAGACCCGCCACCGCGGTCCCGACGCACTGGGTGGCGCTGACCGGGGCGCAGTAGCAGTCGACCGGCTCGCCGCCGCAGGCCGCCTGGATGCCGGCATCGGCGCGGTTGGGCGTGGCGGCCTGACCCCAGGCCTGGCAGCAGGTGCTCGAGCACATGGGCAGCAGGCTGGTCGGCGGATCCAGGGGCTTGCTGACATCGACATAGCCCACCTGGCAGGCGGTCACGCCGTTGTGCAAAAGCGGTCGTACGCTGAGGCAGTCGACGCCAAGGGCCTTGGTGACCTTATTGGCGACTTGGTCCAGACTGGCGCTGTAGTTCGCCGCGTCGCAGATGCTGCGCTCGATGCCAACCGAGGGATCGAGCTTGCGGATGAATGTGCTTAGGCGCAGCTGCGCCTGGCCGAAGAAGCCCTGGGGGCTGGTGGTCAGCATCATCGTCGGGTCTGGGTCGTAACAGGCCGCCTTGGTCTTGCCGCCGCGGTTAAGCAGGTTGGTGGAGTTGTCGCCGGCCACGGCGGACTCGACTTCCAGGCGGCCGTCGCCAGTGCCGCCACGCGCTTGAAAATCCTGCACGGCGGGACTCCAGATGCCGGTGACCACCAGCTTCGAAGGGGGGCGCAGGCCCTGCAGAAACTGGGCGTAGGTGTCGACCGGCTCCAGGAAGTTGCCGGGACGCTCGCGGCAGTTGTGCTTCAGGCCCGGCGTGACCATCGACTCGTCGCACTGCACCGCTCGGGCGATGCAGCGATAGTCCAGGTTGTAACAGCCGGGCGCCGGATCGGGGTCGCTGGGACTGCAGCTCATCGAGGCCGGCGAGAGCTCGCTGCGCCGGGCCAGCTGGACCGAGCAGTCGTCTTCATCGGTGATGAACTGAACGGCCAGCACCGAGCCGGGCCGCAGGAAGCCGCTGTTTTCGGAAAGGTGCCCATCCAGCGCCCGCTTCATCGATTCCAGCGGCGCTTCCACGCCGCAGCCGTAGTCCCCCACCAGCCCGATGCACTGGAACGCCCGCTGCGCAATCTGCGCCGGGGTCAGGGTGCCGGGGCTTGTCGGCGCAACATTGACCGAGCTGCCGTCGCGGCTGATCCACAGATCGCGCGGAACGAAGGACGGGTCGAGGCACAGGCCCATGCTGCCCTTGCACGCCAGGGCAAACTCGGTGTTCATGTCGGCGGGCAGGATGCGCGCCGAACACGGCTTGTTCTGCAGCAGGCCATCATCGCCGCGCGGGGTGCTGCAGCGAACTTCGACGCTGCCTGGCCAGCTGGTCTGCCCCGGTGGCAAGGTGCCCACATCGCTGGTGACGACACCCAGGTGATAGCTGGCGCCCGTCGCCTCGATCTTCTGCAGAAACTGCGGGATGGCCCTGGCCAGGGCCCGCTGCTTGGGCGACATCGACGCCGAGTTATCGATGACAAACAGCAGATCGACCTCTTTGCGCTTGCTGACATCGACAAAGAAGTGCGGTGCTGGGTTTTCGTTCTGGATGCACTGCGAAAGCTGCGCCACGCACTCGGCGGGGCTCAGCTTGGCCATGTCGGGGCCCAGGTCAAGACTGGGTGCCTCGGCGGCGTCGAGAGAGTCCCCCGTCGTGGGATTGTTGGGGCAGGATGCCACCCCAAAAAGTGCGAGCACTGAAAACGGTCCAACAAGCCAGCCAAGGCGGAACAGCGTTCGGTACGGCATAGCGATGCTCCTTTACGCGATGGGCGCTGGGAACATCGTATCGCCGCCTGCGCGCCGGCGGGGTGGCTTGGTGCCAGCCGAGGCGGAAGGGCTGGCGAAGGACGACTGAAAAGCGAAGTGGAAGTGGGCGCTAGACCTTCACCTTGATCGTCGTCAGATAGGTCAGGGCAGCGATCAGTAGGAAGAAGCGCACAACGATCGGCGGATCGCTCTGCTCGGGGGCATCGCGGCGGAAGGACACGGTGAGCGCGATCAGGCTGATGAGGGCCAGCAGACCTGCGGTACGCAAGGCGTCACGTTTTCGGTAAACGATCGATAATGTGACCGGCTGCGGCGCCCTGCGGACCTCAGCCAGGCGGTCAACGATGACCGGGCTGCGCCGATAAATTCCTCGCGTGCCGATTCCGATCTCGTCGTGCATCCCCAACCGCCTGATCTAGGTCGCACGCAGAGAAAGGAAAGAACAGGGTGAGTGTTGGCGACAATAGTTATCGATCAGGCCCGCAATGATCCCGACGGTTAGCCCCAGCGGCACCAAGACACTCACCAGGATGATGGCCGCTCGGGAACCGGGCGTCAGGCGATAGATGGCGAGCTGATCAAGCCGGCGTACATCCAGCGTGATTCGCTGCCCCGCGGCCCGGTTAGCGCCGGGGGGCTGCACGGCCTCGATGGTGCCGCTAGCCTGGCCAGTTCTGTATCTTGCGGCGCGCAAGTCCAGATAGCCGCCTAGCGGTACCGCGCCACGGACCCGGATCTGCATCGTCCCGTCGGAGGGAGGAAGCGTGTCATCTGCCTGGGCAGGCTTCGGCGGAAGCAGGCTGATTTGTCCGACATCTAGTACGGGAAACCTCACCTGCATGTCGGGCACGAATTTTCGCGATGACGCCAGAGCAACGAACGTCCCGTACAAAAAAGGGTAGTGCAGCCTCGCTTCGCGAAGTTCCACGCGCTCGTAAAACGGGGCTGCCGCCTCGACCTCGATGTGCTCCTTGAGGATTTCCGCTGTCGGCAGCGAGTCCTTGGGAACAACGATGGCCTGCTCTGCACAGCCGCCGCCTGAAACCAGCAGCAGCGTGGCCAGGATCCACACAACACCGCCACCAAACCTCCACGCCCGCTCTCTGAGTCGTCGAGGCGGCTGGCAGTGAGTGCCTTCGCCCTGCGCATTCACCGGCTGCCGCAGCACCGATCTTTCTGCAAGCATGTCTCTTTGGCCCCCGACGCTAAGCAAGGCAATCCTCATGCCACGGTCGCGCGGCCGGGGGTTCGGAAGGTGCGCAGAATTCGTGATAGCACACGGCCCTGGCAAGCCGAGCATCCTCCTATCTACCGTGCGCG
>CALFYE010000153.1 GCA_937952145.1 uncultured Myxococcales bacterium | reverse complement strand
CGCAGGGTAGGGGGACCCGCGCCGGTTACTACTTTGGTTGTGACCATCCGATAGATTCAAGACCATAGCCTGTCTCAAGACGTATTCGCGGAAACTTTTGTCGAGACAGCGCAAACTGGCGGTGGTGGCGACGAGGTCCGGGCGCTGCAATTTCTCCAGTGGGCGTTTGACCCCGATTGCGAATGTGTCTGGGGGACCTGACCTTGCGGCGCTGGCGGCATGAGGGCAGAGCGGAGGTAACCCGGCGCCGCGGTAGATTATGATACGAGACCAGGACTTGCGGGGCTTTCGGCGGCTCGGGAGGGGCGCGAACTTGATGCGCTCCCCTTCACTGCGAAGCTGAAGGCATTGTGCTCTTCCCTCACTTCGCCGATAATGCTGAGTCATGCTAGCGGGACTAGCAACTTAGTCTGACCATGGGACGCGAGCTTCTGCGCAGCATCTACTTTATTATCATCGAGGAATCGGCGCAGCTTATTCGCCTGGCGCGCACAGAGGAGCCCATTGGCGCAGGCGAAGAAGCCATGGCTCGCTGGATGGAGATCAGCGCAGTTCTCGATCGTGCTGGCCGCAAAGGGCGCAGCCTGCTGTGTGACCTGCGCTTGTCGCCGCCGCGCAATGATCCGGCGTTCGAAAAGATGATGGGACAGGTTGTACCTAAGATTCATCATGGGTTTGTGCGCAATGCCGTGCTCGTACGCCTGGCAGCCGGTGCCCTGCAGGTCCGTAGGCATGCCCGCGAGGATGGCATCGAGCGCCTGGTCACTGATAGCGAGGAGCAGGCGCTGGAGTACCTTCTCAGAGCACAATCACCGCCAGCCCGCTAATGCCAGCAGGGTCGCAGCATGGCAAGGCGCGAATAGGATAGAGGATGCTGACTCCGCCCCATCATGCCGAAAGAATAGGGCCGCATTGGATCTGGATTGAGGGCGACATGTGCGTCACCGTAATCGATGGCGACACGACGCCCGAGCATGTCATCGCAATGCAGCGAAAGAGTCGACTGCTATTCGATGAGTTTGGCTTCATTTTGAGCTTGGTCGACGCGAGACAGGCTGGAACCATCACGCCAGAGGCACGCCGACTGAGCGCCTCCTATCAACGTGAACACCCGGTTCCGGGCGCAGTCGCGGTCTTTGGCGTTGGAGCGGTGCTCCGTGCCATCAACGCGCTCTACTCACGGGCTGTTGCCTATCTGACGAACTCACAGCGCGAGATGGCCCTGTTCCAGACCGAAGCCGAGGCGCGCGCTTGGCTGGACGGACAACGCCGTCGGCTGCGCCGCCCCCCTACGAGTCCATAGTACTTATCCAAGGTGCGGCATATCCCCCAGGGTCAAATCCCACACATATCGAGCCCCGCCATGCCGCTGTTCTGAGCGTTTCCTCAGACGCCAACACTTTGCTGGTGCCCACGGGAGACGGCTCTGACACATCGAGCCTTCGCAGGAAAATTCAAGACGAAACATGCGAAGGTCTTTCTTCGCAACGGGTACTCATCCTATGCGATGACCTCGCCCACGCTCACTAGAAGTCCTAAAGGCGCCGCACCCGGCACAAGGGCAGCGCCAACAGTCAGCGATCTCGTGGGTACATCCTTACACCTGTCCCCCCCGCCGCATGGCGGTTCCCCTTGGCAATCGCATGTTGTTATTGCCTTTTTAGGAATCACTTACAGGAGGACCTTAATGCATACGTGCACACGTTTCGCGCCCGGAGTATTGCTGTCGTTCGCCCTTTGGCTGACTGCCTGCGGCACCGCTCCCGCGCAGAGCTCGCCGGGCCCGACCGCGGTGGTCCTGGGAGAAACCACCCTACTGGTGCTCGTCAATCCAGTGGTCAATGACCGGAACCAGAAGACCATCGCCATGCCCGGGACGCTGCGCGAGGGGATCGCGGTCTCGGTGGACGGCGGTGCTTCAGTTCTCACTGGCACGGATGGGATTGCCGTGCTGGCAAAGGTGTCCCCCGGGGACAGAATGCTATCGTTTTCGAACAGCAGCGCGACCATCCCCGTGACGGTGGTCGACCGGGAGCTTCGTGAGCTGGCCGTGGCCATCAGCGGTGACGGTGCCCAGCTGATCTCCGATGTGCGCTATCCATTCGCGGGCCTTCAGGTGCTGGAGGTCAACCCGCAGATGACGATCACGCAGGTGAACGCCGCGCTCAACGGGAGCAACCAGATCGTCCTATTCTCCGGAGGGACGTACACCGGGGACATCGTGTTCAGCGGCAGCGGGGTGACGCTGTTCGGCGCGGGAGTGACGGGAGGGGCGGTAAGCATCAACGGCAAGGTGGAGATGAATGGCAGCAACAACCGCATCCGGGGGACACGGATCGGCGGGAACCTGCTGATGAATGGCAGCTCTAACGGCCTGTCCTTCTCCTCCACCGTCCAGGAACTGCGCAGTGATGGCAGCAGCGCGGTGTTCGTGGGCAACCGCGTCTGCGGCACCGTGGCGATCACCGGAACGAATCTCACCTTCCTCGGGAACGCCGGACTGGCGCCGCTCCCCGCACCGGCTGGGGGCTGCTGATACGAGCCCCTTGATATGGAGGTGGGTCATCAGGCCCCCTGCATCGTGTCAGCGATCTTAAATCCGACGCCCAGGCGGCGCACAACTCGTGCGACATCGTTACACCGGCTTCAGACATGCGGTCCCTGCGCGCAGCCGGTAGCGCGGGCATCATCCGGTCAGATCGTGAAGTCAGGGGCCGTGAGATCAGAGTCCATGGTCATTCCTCTGTGACGAACGGCCGAGAATCCTTCCACCAACTCCATAAGGAGCATCAGTGCGGGCAAAATCGAGTGTAATTCCAAAAGCTATAAGAGCATTTTGCAGAAAGCTGCCTTCTCCTGTCGAGTCCTCGCGCCAATCGATGACGATCATTACCAAACGCGGTACCTAAGCTTGTTGCTTCCTGGAACAAGATGGGCGTGCTAGGATGTCAGCCTAGGATTTTGCTAGCCGCAACGTACCGGTTGCTCAGGCATCCTAAATCCTGGGCTTATGCGAGGTGTGCATGCGGGTCCCATCTCAAAGGTCCATCATCCAGCGCGCTGAGGGTTCATCCCGTAGACCAAGGACTCAGCTGGGCGAGCCCGCTGCCTCGCCTGAGCGCCGCGTTGCCGGCAGCCAGCCGGCGGCCAGCGCGCAGGGAGAGCACCAGCGCGCCGAACCACTTCAGGCGCCGCCGCCGGCCGGATTGCTTGCACTACAGCGGCTGATCCTCCGGCCGCCGACCGCTCCCCAGGGAGGCAGGGTTCAGCGGCGCTCGCTTGACAGCACGAAGAACGACCAACCCGCCGGTCTGGATCGGCACGGTAACGACGCCCAGCTTGTCGCCTTCGAGGGCGCGCTGTTCAAGGTCATTCGTGATAGCCAGGCGACCTACATCGATACAGTTCGCAAAGTGACAGCTTTCTGGCGGAACTTCCTGCAGAGCTACCTGGCAAATTACGGTCGCCAGATCGAGCAAAGCATCTTGGAAAGGCTGCGCACCCCAGAGCTTGCGACCCCTGAGCTGCTTGGCCAGGACCTGGCAACTACGGATAACAATATCTTGGAGATTCTGAAGAAGGAGAATCTGCCCGATGCCGATCTCCTGAACCGATGGCATGAGCTTGCCGAGGGTGCAGGACTGTCTACCGGATCGGTCGATCTCCAGATGGACTTTCTGAAGATCATGTTCGACGTCTTTCTGGACAATAAAAAAATCCTGCCGCGGTCTGTGGAACTGCTAGGCCTTGACCAAAAGTTTGATCCGCAAGCAAACCGCGACCCCAGGTACTACAAGGTTGGCGCCGTTGATAACCGAGGGCGAACAGATACCAAGAAGCTGGCCGCCGACAAACAGGTACCGGTCCCGTTTGTTCCGATCATCGGGGCGAAGGCCGTCGACCCCAAGAACCCGGGGGCCATTGAATCGACCTTGCCACCCACCGACCCTGCGCGTTCCGCCGCCGTCGCCCGCGGAATAGATGCCCAGACCATCGTCGACCCTAAAGTCCCGTTCGTCGCCCAAGGAAGAGCCCTCGGCCTGCCCGAGGCGGCAACGATTTCCGGGACCGCCGCGGACTTCAGCAGCCTGGCGCTCATCGCGGGGCTAAAGCCTTCCACCGATGAGTTTCAGCAATTTGCGATGGCGATCTTTGCCTACATTGGACTTCCGGGCCATCATTCGTTCAGGGAAATCGCGGGCCAGCTCTCTAACGAGGGCATTGTGCCCTACAGTCCCCTTCCCGGGGTCGGTGATTATTCCGGTCCGCTCACCGCTCCGGTGCGCACCGCCGCCCGCCAGGCGCTATCGGCGCAGTACCCGGGGCTTCTTCGTTAAGGGCGGGGGGCCCTTCCCCAGCCGCCGGATCGCTTACGCACAAAGCTCAATCGCGAATCCATCCGCAACATGTCCGCAGCCCATCCACGCGATCACCTCACCGCCGAGCCAGGCAGTGAAGAACATTGTCAGGTTGACTGTCCCGGCCGCACCACCTCGTCGCGGAGCGGGACTTCCTGGGGCCGCTGGGAACCCTTACGGAACACTTCCCGGCCGGAGTCAGAGTCCCCGCGCATCGGCAAGCAGGTGCCTGGACATCACGCTTGCGCGGACGGCGCGGCGAGCCAGCGCAGGACGGCGTCCTTGGTGTCATCGGGGTTTGTATTGAAGCAGATCTTGGACGTGGGGGCGTGCTCGTGAACGATGTTGATGAGCCGTTCGAACAAGAGGAAATGCGACGGGCTCGTTCGCACTCCGGCGCCAATGAGAACCACGTCGTACTGCTTGGCCGAAAGCGCCGTGCGCACGACCGACTCCGCCGTCTCGCCGCGATCCACAAGGCACCAGCCGGCATCAAATCCCATATCGAGCAGTCCTTGCTGCTGCGCGGTCAGACTCGCCGAAAGCTTCTCGTAGGTCAGGCTGGGGAAGGCGGAAAAGTCGACGACCGCCGGATCAAGACCGATCAAAAAGATTTTTCCCTTCATCATCGGAGCACGATAGCACATTCAGCCTTGTCTTTCCTCGTCGGGTGGGATTAGCTGTAGCCGCTTTGAGCGAACCCGGGCGAGAGAGTAAAATGTACAGCGACGCATCTGCCTCGAATCATAAGAACCGCCGGACCGGCAGCCGGCTCTGGCGCAGCTTGCCGCCGCCTCTGCAGAGAGGGCTCAAGGCAGCTCCCGTTATTGGCCCGCTGCTTCAGGCCCACGGCCTTTTTCCCGAGCTGCAAGCGCAGGTAGGCGAGCTGCACGCGCAGGCCGCGGCGCTTCTCTCCCAGCTTGCCGCCGCGGTGCAGCAGTCGACGCACGCCGCGGCGCAGAGCCAGCGGCAGGCCCAGGCGCAGGAACAGCAGCAACGCCTCGAGGCGCTGCTCCGCGAGCTGACGATCGGCCAGAACATGCAAGTCTGGCGGAATATCGCCGACGACCCGGAGCGCCGCGCCGTCTCCGCGCTGGAGTGCTTCGGCCGCAAGGGCTATTCGCAGAATGACGAAGACGGGATTCTCATCGAGATCTTCCGCCGCATCGGCATCGCGCACCGGACCTTCGTCGAAGTGGGGGTCGGCAACGGTCTGGAAAACAATACCGCGCTGTGGCTCAAGCAAGGCTGGCGCGGCGCCTGGTTCGAAGGCAACCCGCACCATATGCGGTTCATCCGCGAAAACTTCGCTCCCGCGATCGCCGCCAAGCAGCTCACCGCCGTCGAGACCCTGGTCAACCGAGAGAACTGCTCAGGGCTAATCGCCGATGCCGGCTTCACCGGCGAGATCGATCTGCTGAGCATCGATGTCGATGGGAATGACTACTACATCTTTGAGCAGCTGCGCGGAATCACGCCGCGGGTCGTCGTCATCGAGTACAACGCCAAGTTTCCTCCTCCGCTGCGCTGGGTGATTCCCTATGATCCCGGCTTCATTTGGGATGGCTCCGACTGGTTCGGCGCATCGCTGGAGGCCATGAACGATGTCTTCCGGCAGAAGGGCTACTGCCTCGTCGGCTGCAACGTCACCGGCGCCAACGCCTTTTTCGTGCGCGACGATCTGGTGGTCAACCGCTTTCATCGTCCCGGAGAGGTCGCGGCCCACTATCAACCCGCCCGCTACTTCCTGACGATGGGACTGTTCGCCTACCTGGGCGGCCACCCCGCTTCGCCGCGCGGCGGATTAAACCCAGCGGCCAGATAGCGCCCGGATCATTCCGCGGCCAAGCTCACACGCCGCCAGAGCCGCGCCGCACCGCGGAAGGATTCCTGGGCAGTTTTCCTCGCGGCTTGGTTATCAGGTTTAAGATCTCGATGGACTTTTTCGGCTGAAATCTCCGTCGCGGAGCGCAGCGCTGAGGTCGCGGTGGAAAACTCTGGATCTTTGTTCTGAAAGAAAGAATCGCCGGCGCGGCCGCTGATTGGCGGAGCCCGCACCGCGTTCGCGGTACTTATCTGAGCTCGCGGCCGAACGGCATCAGCGATAACGGAACTAGCTTGATGTGCTGCACCGCGAAGGGAATGCCGATGATCGTGACCGCGCACACCACGGCCGAAGCAAGGTGGGCCAGCGCAAGCTCCCAACCGAATAGCAGGATCCAGATGATGTTAAAGATAATGCGCAGCGTGCTGTTGGCGTCGGGGCGCTCGACGACTTGCTTGCCGAAAGGAGCGAAGGTGGCGATGCCGATGCGGATCGTCATGAGGCCAAACGGGATGCCGATTACGGTCAGACACAGCACGATGCCGGATAAGATGTAGCCGCACCCGGCGATGAACCCGCCGAGGATTAGCCAGAGTATGTTGCCGATGAGGGACATGGGGGTCATTCGCTCCAGGGCGCCGCTTGGTGCCAGATCTCCCAAGTGCAGCCGCGACTTGTATTCCTAGACAGTACCATGCGCGGAAAGGCGCTGCCACTCAGGTTCGGCGTCGGCGAATCAAGTCGGGAGCCAGAGCCGCAATGGACGGGCAGCCGGCAAGCGCCATGGCCCGTTCCAGCTCACTGCGCAGGATGGCGAGGACCCGCTCCACGCCGAGCGCGCCACCGACCGCCAAACCCCACAGGGCCGGACGACCAATCAGCACCGCGGTTGCGCCGACGCCTAGCGCTTTGAGTATGTCCGTGCCCCAGCGGATGCCGCCATCCAACAGGACCGGACAGCGGCCGGCCACGGCGGCGCAGACCTCGCCCAGCGCATCGATGGTCGCCGGCGTCCCGTCAAGCTGCCGCGCTCCGTGGTTTGACACGACGATCCCGGCCGCCCCGCACTCCACCGCCCGCCTCGCGTCATCGCCGCGCAGCACACCCTTGACGAGGATCGGCATCGTCGTCGCCGCCCGCAGCCAGTCCAGGTCGCGCCACGTCACCGCGGGGTCATGGCGCGCGGCGCAGTAGCTCGCCAGCGCCGATCCCGACTGCGGGGCGGTCGCAGAGGCATCGACCAGATTGGCCATGCGCAGGCCGGGCGGCAGGGCGAAGCGGTTGCGCTCATCGGCCAGACGCCGTCCCAAGATCGGCGTGTCCACGGTCAGCATCAGCGCGGAATAGCCGGCTGCTTCGGCACGCGCGATCAGCGACTGGGTGCCTTGGCGATCGCGGTGGATGTAAAGCTGAAACCACTTGGGACCCTTGGCCGCCGCCGCCACCTGCTCCAGGGTCGTCGTCGCCAGGGTGGAGACCACCATCAGCGCCCCGCTCGCGGCTGCCCCCTGCGCCATCGCCACCTCGCCCTCCGCATGCGCCAGCCGCTGATAAGCCGTCGGAGCAATCAGGATCGGGGCCGGCAGCGAGTGTCCCAGCAGGTCGACCCGCAGCTCGAGCCGCGATACATCCACGAGCGTCCGCGGCCAGATCTCATAGTCGTCAAACGCCGCGCGGTTGCGCTGCAGCGTCCGCTGCCCATCGGCCCCCGAGCGGAAATAGTCATACGCCAGCTGGGTCAGGACGCCGCGGGCCGCCGCTTCGAAGTCGTCGATGGTAAGCAGCTCGTGCATGGCGGCGCAGTATAGCAGGGTCGGCGCTTGCCTTGCGGCGCCGGCTGTCCATTCGTTGTGCGGCAGATCTGTTCCATTGCGCTTCACCGATTCGGCGACGCTGCAGCCGGCGGCTGGAAAGCGCCGCGGGCGGTCTCGGCGATGGAAACCGGTCTCGATGGCCAGTTCATCCTGAAATCCTCGTCGAGAGATGCAAATTTCATAGCTTGCTGGAAAGATTCTGGAAACTCAAACTCATAGGCCTTTACATGCGGGGCTTGCTCGCCACCCGGGTTGCTTCTGCCTTGGGGCAAGCCGGCAGGAGCTCATGAGGTATCCGTCCCGGCGACCGCAGCGAGCGGCAGGGAACTTGTACTATAGGGTAAGGGATCTTGTCGCAGCAGGGGTGCGGACTCAAGCCTCGATTGACTCGGTGGGATTAGGCCAGACAGGGACAATAATGCTACTGTCAGCTTTCTCGAACCGTGCGGGGACATGGCAGCGAATCAATCGCGCCACCTGTTCCGGGGTGCGCATTTCAGGAGACAGATCCCAGATCCGTGCTGTGTTGTCCGCGCTCGCAGTGACGAGGTGCTGGCTATCGGGGCTAAAGCTGACGCTCCAGATTTTGGCCCCATGGCCTTTGAGGTTGGCGATCAGACGCCAGGTCTTGGCTTCATAGACTTGTGCGGTGCGGCCCTGGCCTACGATGACAGTGTGCCGTCCGTCCGGGCTAAAGGTTGCGATGCTGACGGCGGAACCATCACCAGCCAGGTGCGCGACCAAGTGCCAGTCATCGGTGGCATAGACCCGTGCGGTGTCGGCATCGGAGGTGATAAGGTGCTGGCCATCGGGGCTAAATTCCAGATTCCGGTTGCTGGTCGGGCTGCGTGAGAGCTCGGTGACCATCTCTCCGCTTTCGACTTCAAAGACTTGCACCGTTGTGTGCGCTCTTCCGATAAGGACATGCTGGCTGTCGGGGCTAAATATTACAGCGTGGATGTGCCCTATTCCGCTGGGCGTAGAGACCAGACGACCGCCTTCGCTTTCAATGACTCGCGCTGTCGTGTCGTGCCCTAACATGAGTACGCGCCGACCATCTGGGCTAAACTTCGCGCGCTGGACTCGCCATTTAAGCCCATCGAGCTCGGACACTAGAACACCGCTCTCGGCCTCAAAGATCCTCGCTGTGCCACGCCCATCCGTGGTAACAAGCCATCGTCCATCTGGGCTAAACGCTGCGCTGTCGACACGGCCCCAATGGCCGCGGAGACGCATCAGCACGACGGGCAGCCACAGGTCGGCGTCCACATGTCGGGTACCATCAGTCCTAAAGATCGATGCATCGAGCCCGCAATTGACGGCAAGCCGGCCATCGGGGCTAAATACAGTAGACCCCAGGAATGTGCCAACCGGGCGACTGCTGTGGACATCAAAGACTTGCGCCCTCTTGTTGTCGCTGGCGAGGATGAGCTTCCTATCGGAACTAAAACCTACGATCGGGGCCCCGTCCCAAGGGCCCGTGAGCTCGGCTACAGGGCAGCCGCTATTACTCTCCCAGAGCCGTACTGTACTGTCGATGCTTGCGGTGAAGATCGGAAGAGCACACGTCTGAACTCCAGTCACGCCAAT
>CALFYE010000152.1 GCA_937952145.1 uncultured Myxococcales bacterium | reverse complement strand
TCTACACAGGCGAAGACACTCTTTCCCTACACGACGCTCTTCCGATCTCACCAGAAACACACGAGGAGTCCCACCGACGGCGGAACGGAGACGCTCAAGCCATTCTTTGGCTTGCTGATACTGCGCAGGTTGACCCGAAAACGCGATGTCTCCGGTCACAAAGATCAGGTCCGGTGGACCGATCCGCTTTGCCATGGACTCTACATTGCGAATAATCGCGCTCGTGACTCCGCTCTGATCAAAGCGGTAGTGCGCGTCCCCGTGCCCGAAGTGCAAATCCGAGACGTGCAGCCAGGTCAATGAACCAGCCCCTCGTCCCCGAACTGCAGACCCGTCACGATCGTCAACTATCGAGGATTGAATCGCCACTGGCTCCGTTTTCCGTGAACGCGGCACGGTCTTGCGGTTGCTCCCGGTCGACGTTTCGGTTGCGTCGGGCCCTGAATGAGCGGCGTCTTGGATCTGGGCCGTCGGTGTAGACTTTCCACTGGACTCCGAGACGATGCGCATCGTCGCAGGGTTCACGTCCTCTCGAAACATCAGCTGAACGCCCGAATCACTGCTCACTTCATTCGGGAAGGCAAGCTCGAGCTGAATCACCCCGAGGTCGAATGCCTCTTTCACCGTCTTACCAAAGGCCAGCGCCTCATAGAATCCAGCAGCAAAGGCAATCGCAGCACGATCGCTTATATCTCGCGACAACCCAACGACACAAGGGATGGACTGTACAATCGCCTTCGCCTGAGCTGTCGACCAGCAGGCGTTCAGGACCACACACTTGATGCGATCCCGGAACTGTTGAAACAGCTTGGCCAGTGTCGCGCCAGGAACCGGATGAGCGTTTCCAGCCGGACCATCAACAAAGTACAGTTCACCAGTAGACGACCCGTGTCCGCTAAAATGCAGGATGTCGGGTGGATCGGTCATCAATTCGAACGGCAGTTCTGTCGCGCGGATGCCCGGCACCAGGCGAAGCGAAAAGAGATGCTGGTACCCACCTCGCCTTATCCGCTGATCGACAAGCCGAAACTCTTCTTCGAGTTGGAGCGGCGGCCTATCAGTGGGGCTCGCCGTCAAGAACAGGATTTTCGTCACTGCGGACATCGTCGGTGCAGCTTACCAGACCGGCGTCTGGCAGCCGTTCTCAATTTTCCGTCTCGAACCTACGTTCGCCGTTGGAACATCATGACCGCGCGGGGCCTGGTCTTGCTTCCTCGGAAGGGAAGCAGACCGACGTGCTGCCAACCTAGGCTGCGGAAGCAGTCGATCAGACCTTGCGGCTGATAGCGACGGACTTGCAGCATGCAAAACTCCTTGGTCTGCCCTCCCAGAATATGTACATTCGCAAGGAATTGGAGTCCGTAGCTGCCGGAGAGGGGACGGTTCGTGTCGAGTCCAATGGAAAAGGAAATCGACTGCACGTCTCGGCAATAGCGAGTAATGGGACCACCAAGCCAGCGCTGGTTCTCCTCGGCAACCGGCCCCGAAAAGGCCGGGTCTTTACGCCGAATCTCTGCTGGGTCCATCGAATCCGCAAAAGGATAGTCGACATCGAACAGCAGCAGATCCCCCGGAGCTGCGCCCGAAAGGGAGTGCCGGAAGAACTGTGGCTCGTGTTCCAGATTCCCTAGCGTACAGCCTAGCAGCATGTAGATCCTCCGTCGGTGGGAACGCGCCGGAGTGTAGTGAAGCTGCATGTATCTGGGCAGGTGATGGAAGTCCCCCTGAATGCCACAGACAAAGATTCCGGGCTGGTCATCAAAGGAATCGCTCGCGTGACGAAAGGCACGACTCAGTAGCGGCTGGCTCGCATCCAGGAGATAGAAACGGATGTTCGGCTTTTCGACTTCCGCAAGAATGCTGCGGACAAGCTGTACTTCGGTTTTGCCGTCGCCAGGACCAAGCGCGATCACATCCAGTCCGGCCTCCCCTAGCACCTCGTGAATGCGCGCTGCGAGCTCCTCATGAGGGAAGCTCTGCCGCATGCTGGTGAACTTCGGCGTGTTGCAAAGGGAGATCCAGTCAAGCGCACTCTTGTGATCCAAGTACACATGCGTCTGCTCGACGGCACAGCCGCCTCCATTGAGCTGCTCCGACAGCTCGCTGAGCATCGCAACGGAGTCGAAACCAGGCGAGACATACCAGTTGGGAGCCAGCCGAAAGCTGCGCTCGCGCATCGCTGGCAGTGTCGTGATCTCCTGCGGAATCAGCTTCAGCTCGGGAACAGAGCACAGCCGCAGCAGCGAGTCCCGCGTCGGTGGCTTGCTCCCCTGTTCCAGCTTGCGAACAAGGCTCAGCGAAAGCCCCGCATGCTCTGCAAGCTGATCCTGCGTGAGTCCCGCTTCATCGCGATGTTGTCGCAAGACCTCGCCGAAGGGGCGAGAAGTAATCGACTCACCATCGGGTGCAAAGTGCAAGTGAAGAAGCTGGAGCACCTGTTTCTGAAGCGCCAACAGCTCGTCATGAGCCGTGCGCTTGTCGCGGTCTGTCCCCGGAGACAAGTCACAGAGCGCCTGCATCCCTTGGCGCAGATGGAACAGCGCAGCCTGGTACGGCGACGGCTCCAACGTGTCATCTGCGAGCACCGAGGGAAACTCCGACGAAATAGCGGACTCAACATGAGCGGATGGACCCAGGCTGGGCGACTCAAAAGCGGGCTCAAGTGACACGTAGGTGTTACCTCCTTGCTTTTGGCTTTGACCACATTCCCGCACAGACTACAAGCGTGTTTCACGGGTCACTAGGTTCCCGTCGCTGTGCTGGGACTCCTGTCTCTCTGCACCCGTGTATCCACCAAGGAGTCACCATGTCCATCCCGTCGTCCCCATCTGAGCCGCCCCCGAAATCCTCGCCGTCATCCCGCAATCCTTACCCAGCCCTCACCGACGATCCCACCAGGCAAATTTACCCACTCTGTGCTGCCATCCTCTGCGAGCGATTGGCCGCCTTCACGCTCATCTCGACGACAGCGGCTATGCTCTGTGAACGCTTCGGATTCTCCCGCCCCGACTCCCTTCGCATCTGGGGACTGGTCAGCGCCGCTTGTTACATCGCCTCCGTACCGGGCGGACATTTGCTCGACCGCAGCACGTCCCCGTCGCGGGGCTTCACTGGGAGTCTCCTCCTACTGGTTCTTGGTTATGTGTTCCTGGCCATTCCGTATCGCGCCGCAGCATTCGCGGGTTTCGCAGTCCTCGCGACCGGTCACGCCTTCTACAAACCCAGCACCCAGCGCGTACTCACGACCCTCTTTCCGACGAAGGACTCGCGATTGGAGGGCGCGCAAGTCATGCTTCACTTCGCCATCAACGTAGGGGCAGCAGCTGGTTCTTTCCTGGCGGGAATCATGGTTCGATCTGCTGGTTGGAGCGTCAGCTACGCTTTTGCGGCACTCATGGTAGGAATCGGAATGGTGCTCTCCACTGCGCAGTCCAGCCTGTCTATAGCGAGCCACGTCCCGTCGAAGATTGGGACTCCTTCCGGTTTTACAGCGCAGCCACTGGGCCACATGCCCACTATCCTTGCAGTGCTCGCAGCCATGTTCCTGCTGGCGATCACGACCGCACAAGCCGAAGGCGCACTCCTCCTGTGGTCGGAACGCAATGTCCGCAGAGTCATCATCGGATTCGAGGTTCCCACGGCCTGGTTCGTCGCCTACGCCGCCGTCCTGGTCTTGGTCCTGTCCCCGATGCAGCTCGTTTTTCTGTCGAAGCGGAAGCGGCCTGGCACCACAAATCGGCTCGTCGCGGTCGGCCTTCTGTCCGCTGCACTCTGTTTCGCGATTCTGCTTCCGACGACGCAGAACGACGGCAGTGTCAGCATCCTGTGGCCCATCACAACGTACACCCTTTTTGTGTTTGCAGAGATGTTGATCGCTCCGCTTGGGTTGGCGCTGCTGCACCGCAACACACCACAAAGGCTGATGGGATTGGTCACTGGGCTATGGTACGGAACTGGGGCGCTCGGCTACTTCGTCGGGGGTCAGATCGGCGCACTGTGGTCTAAGTGGCCGACGCAGCGCGTGCTGATTCTGCTGAGTGTGCTCCCGCTGCTCGGCGCAGCGCTCGTCTGGGTCGTTCGGCCCAACCGCGTTCAGGTATCCGAAACCTGATTCTCCGACTCCGCCCGCTCCGCTGACGAAATCAAGCCCACCACGAGAGACGGATACCAAGCGCCACCACCGTCACGCTGGAAGCCCTCCATTGCCAAGCGCACGCCAATCTCTTTCAGCGTCATTCCCTGTTCTCGAAGCTCACAGGCTCGTCGAGCAGCCGACTTCCGATCCGCAGGAAATTCCAGCAACTTCGCCACCTGCGCCGGGTACCACTTCCCACCGCGCTGCGGAGTCAACTTCGCTTTCCGCAGCCGCACCCCGATCTGCGAGAGGCTGAACCCTTCCTTCCGCAGCTCCGTCGCTAGCGCCGTTGCTGCTTCAGGGTCGAAGCGAGACGGAACATGCGGTCTGTTCTTCCGCATCGTGTGCATTCCTTCGCGCTGAAGGATGATGCAGATCCGATTCACTCTCCACGTTCCGTTCCGTCGAGCCGGTGTCTGTACCGCATTCAACCGCTGCGCAATCTTCGCAAAGGAGAGTCCTTCGGCGCGCAGACTCTTGATCTTCTGGATGACTTCCTGTTCTTCAGGAATCGGAACCAAGAGCCTGCGTCCGTTCGCATCCACTTCGTCGCTGAGCGCGTAGCCGTAAGGAGCTGGACCCAGCCGCACTCCTTGTGACTTCATATGCCGCAGCGCGTCCCTCGTCCGCTCCGAAATCATCTCCCGTTCAAACTGCGCGTAGTTTGCGAGGTTCATCAGCACCATCCGTCCCGCTGCCGAGTGTGTGTTCGCCATTCCGCACAGCGATAGGAGGTGATAGCGCTCGTTCCCAAAGTAGTCCTCGACGAGCGTGCAGACATCACGTAGCGAACGACTGAGGCGATCCAACTTCACCACGATCAGTGTGTTCGCCGTCCCACGACGAAGCATCGCGAGGGCCGCTTGCAGTCCGGGCCGTTCGAGAGTCCCCCCAGAGATCCCCTCATCTGCTTTTATGTCGATTAGTTTTATGCCGCTACATTTGCAGTATGCCCGCAGCTTATCGCGTTGTGCGTCGAGGCTGACACCTTCGCTCACCTGCTCCTGCGTACTTACCCGAACATAGCCCACCGCCACCTTGGCTGCGTTTGTGCTCCGCTGTGTGTTCATGCGAAGTGGAATAACGACTTGGAAGGGACGAATCAAGCATTTTTTTCGTCACGTCGAGCACTCTTAATCCAGTGTGTCGT
>CALFYE010000151.1 GCA_937952145.1 uncultured Myxococcales bacterium | reverse complement strand
GCCGCGTTCTACGAGTCGCACGGCGCCAGCGGCCCGGTGAAGACCGTCTCCGACACGCCGGCCGAGGCACCGTCAGCCGAAGTGGGTGCGCTGCTCACCAAGGGCGCCTGCGTCTCGTGCCACGGCGCGACGGGCGACGGTCACGGTCCCGGTTCAATCGGGCTCAAGCCTCCGCCCATCGCATTCACCGCCCTGAGGGCAGTTCTTATTGACTCGCTATCATCAGTCGTGCCATTGCCGGTTGCACCAAACCACCTTACATTTACAGACCCAGAGTATAGGCGCCGCCAACAACCTGTTGCTCCAGTGTCTCCTATCTTCTTATTTGGTACAATTACTGTTCCGCCGTCATCCGTACCACTCGTGCTCCAGTAAAAAATTCCTCCGCCGCCATCACCCGCCGCAACGCTGCCTTTGGCAATCACAATTTCAGCTTTTAAAGAACTAGATGTATTGGTAGCAAGATCTCCATTTGTGCGTACGGCGGAGGTCAATGGTAGCGCGAGGATAGTATCCACCCATGCTAATGCAGAGAGACTAGTCAGCGTTTGCGCAACCGAAGTGATATCGTCCGATTCGGAACCAGATGGGGGTGCATTTCCGCTTGAGGGTGCGCACCCATTCGCAAAGGAAAGGCCCCCAATAGCCCCCAATAACCCTAAAGCAAGCGTGCGGCGAGAAGTGTCGGTTGCGATCGGTGCGGGGATTGTTTCAATCTTATCCTTCGCAAACATGGAGCACCTTGGTTAAAATAGGGGTCTACTTCGTCTTAGCCTACCTGGTGCATACATCGGCAGTGGCCGTGGGGTCAAGGATGGCGCTCTCGGCTCGTTGGCGCCCGTATGGCACGGAGCAAGTTAGTTGTAGCTTATGAGCGATCTCGTCTGTAAGCGCACATCTTTGCAACGAAACGCCTACTTGGCCGTACTGAACGGCGGAGGTCTGAGTCCTGGGAGCTGACCATGCGACACGGACGCGTGCTTTGCGGCAGGTCACTCGGCTCGGACGGTCGCGCCTCGACCGGGCACCCGGGAGTGCTCAGCAACTGATCTTGCCACACACGACCTGGATGGCGAGGAGGGCCGCTGACCCGCGCTCGTCGGTCATGTGCACCGCTCTCCATGTTCCCGGCGGGTGGCACCCGGCCGTGCTGGCGCTCGCGGAGCGCCGCGCCGGTGGCGCGGGTAGCTCGGGCGGATGCGAAACGCGACGTTGCTCGGTGCTTCGACGACGCATACACCGCCCGCCCTCGGCAAGCAGAAGGTCAGGCAGTGAACCGTTGTACGTGCGCGGCGCAAGAGACGAACGCAGCCATGCCCCTCAACACCCATAGTGTCCAGTGGCGCCCAGCCGCCCGCCCGCTTCTGCATCGCCAGCATAGTGCGCAGAGCCCGCCATCCCGGATATAATCGGGTGCCGTGACATTCAGAGCATCCGCTTGGGCCAGCCGGGGGGTGGTGTCGGCGCTTGTGTGCCACGCGTTTCTTGGCCGCGCCCAAGCGGACGTGATTCTGTCACCTCCCGAGGATTCGCGCGTCCATAGCGCCGAGCTGAGTTTGCGCGCCGAAGCCGAACTCGATCGCCCGTTCCCATGGCCGCTGCGCGCACTGCTGTGGGGGATGCAGGCGGCCCTGCCGGAGCTAGAGAGCCAGCGGTTCACGCCCCTTGCCTGGGAGGGGCTCGCCGCCGCCGTCTATTCGCTGATTCTGCCCGCATCTACGCAGCCTTCGCAGCCTCGCTACCCGGGAACCAAACTCGTTCTGTCCCAGGACGGCCAACGCGCCTTATTGTTCGGCGAACAAGCGACTGCGCTCGTCTTGAACCTCCCCGGCGGAGCGGTTCAGACGTCCTTGGTGGGCCACCGCGCAACGATCTTCGGCGCCTGCTTCTTGAACGATAACTCGACAGTGCTGACCATTGGCCAGGACAATACCGCGCGGCTGTGGGATGGGCGTAGCGGACGCTCGCTAGGGATCCGTCTCACCTGGGAGGGGAACAGAAGGCCGCCGGGGTCGCATGGGGTGGCCATCGCTTGCGCGAAAGATGGGCCGCTATTGGCCATTGCCGAATCGCCAAGAGAAGTCGTAATAAAAAATGTCGCCACGGGAGCCCAGCTGCGGCGTATCGTTCCTGCTCCCGCCACGGAAAATCGCCGAGCGGACTCCATCGACCGTGTGATGCTAAGCGACTCCGGTCGCCGGCTTCTGCTCACCGATGCGCTGAGTACAGTTACAATCTGGGATGTCGACAGCGGACGACTACTGGGGACGAACCGACTCCTGGCCGACCGAGCTGCGATCCGGCCGGTTCCCGACGGGGAGACATATTTCACCATCGACCAACGCAGTGTCTTGCGCCGGCACCGGCTAGACGGCACCGTCGAGTCGGGAAGCCGCGCCACAAGCCTCTCACAGTCGATCTTGATATCGCCGCACGGGCGTGCCCTGATTAACCCTGGAACTGACAGCATTTGGCCCGGCTTCTGGGATGTAGACCGAGAGAGGCGCAGCTTCATGACCCTCTCGGCGTCCCGCGGGCCCGTTGCGATGGCATTCTCTTCCGAACAGGAATGGTTCACCAGCAGCAGCGAAGGTCTGCAGCGGTGGAGCTTACGCGAGGGGCGCGTGTACCAATACCTGGAGGCTCTGCCGGGCCGACCGTGTTCTATGGCGCTTTCACCCGATGGGCGAGAACTTTTGGTCGCTCCGAGTCTTGGCAACGTACTTGTTCTTGACGCCAGAACCGGCCGCCATCTGCGCGCCCTGCCTGGCGGAGCCTATTGGGGCGACGGCTGCCCCATGGGCTGGTCGAGCAGCGGGCGGCGCATCCTGGCGGCGGGGCAGAATCCTTCCGGGGCTCGCATCCTCGACGCGGAGTCTGGTCAAGTCATCCATAGCATCGGGGGCGATGAGCGGTACCGTATCCGCGCCGCGGCGCTGTCGCCCGATGGCGAGTTCGTCGCCGTCGTGTATCAGGGACGGCGCGTCCTGCCCGTGTGGAACCCTCCTGCGGCACAGCCGATCTATGAACTTTTTGATGAGAACCGCTCCACCTTCAACTCCGTCGAATTCTCCAGCGATGGGCTGCGCATACTGACCACGAGTCATGAAGCGGGCGCGCAGCTTTGGGATGCCCACAACGGCCGACTCTTGCAGACGCTATGGGCCCACCCGAACCTCGTCTCGGCGGCCTTTTCGCCCGATGGCAAGCGTGTTGCGACTCTTGGCAATAACGGAAGCGCGGGTCTGTTCGATCCGCGGAGCGGCCGGCTGGTTCGGATGCTCTTGCCGCCACGCACCAGCATCGCCGGGAACCCTGGCAGGAATCTGCTGGTGGTTTCGCCTGACAGTCGCCGCATTGCCGTCTCCGAAGGGGAGGCGAAGATTCTCGTCTTCGACGCTGCGGACGGGCGACTGTTGCTCGCGCTGCCGCGGCAGGAACCAGTGCATGTGCTTCAGTTTTCGGCGGATGGTCAGGAGCTCTTCACGACCCAAGACTCGCATCCGGGCGTCTCGCTGGTCCGGCATCCTGCCACCCACCGGGCCTTGTTCGCCTACGCCTGTCGTGCACTTGCCACCGTTCCCTCGTCGGATATGCAGACTACAAACGAAGAGCCAGCCCTCTTGGCGATGCAGCGGGCTTGCCGGCGGCTACAGCTTAATGGCAATCCACCGATGCTCAGACACTGAGGACTTGTCCGCCGCGGGACCTGGCCTCACTTTTCGTGCCGGACATAGGCCGTGAACATAAGGAATCGCCCTCGCCCGTCCTGCCAAGCAGAAGCTTTAGCGTCGGCGCTCGCCTCCGATAGCGACGATGGAAAAGCAGCAGTCAATGATTCTCAGCTGATGCTCATGTTCCCGAGATAGCT
>CALFYE010000150.1 GCA_937952145.1 uncultured Myxococcales bacterium | reverse complement strand
TGCAGCACAGCGAGATGAGGGCGTTCGCAGCTTAATATGTAAACACCTTCTAAGTGCCGGGCTAAGTAGCGGGAATGAATGATATATTCGCCCACTGGAGGCAGCATGTCGGACGCGATCGAGGCCATGACTGATGCAGAGATTGACGCGCTAATCGCCGCCAACCAGCACCATCCGAATGTCGTCTGGCGGCGGATCCCGGGAAAGGGCCGCGGCGTGTTCGCCCGGCGCGATCTGAAGCAAGGCAGCGTGATCGAGTGGTCCCCGATCAGTCTGTTCGATCAGCGCTTCCTGCCGCCCGGTGAGCATCACGAAAATCCCGCTCTGCATCACATCTTTACGATGACCCAGGAGCCCGGCCGCGAGATGGGTTACGCCTGGGGTCTGCTGTCGCTCTACAACCACTCCGCAGCGCCGAACATCGAGATGATCGATGGTCCGATCCCGGACGCGATGTCGGCCGTCGCGCTGCGCGATATCACTGCCGGCGAAGAGCTGTGCTTCGACTATGGCCTGGTGTGGTTTGACGTCGATCCGAAGGCAGGCTGATCGTCCCCCAACAGCCGGCCCGACTCGCCGCGTACTCGTCGTAGACTGGCTGCATGCTGAACACTCAGACTCCTGCTAGGAAAAGGACCTCGCTCCGCTGCGCGGGGGGACTCCTTGTCGGCTTGACCATCGCCGCCTGCTCGCCGGATCCCGAGCTCGCGACCGCGCCGAATCCCCCCCCTTCCGACCCCGCACCCACCGACCCCGCCGAGACGCTAAGCCCCGAGGAGCAGGCGCAGCTTGCCGCCGGCTGGGCGCTTTACACGATCGATGTGGGGGCGCACAGCGCGCGGGTCAGCGGCGGATCGGCGGGGAACCCGCTGGCTTGGTTCACCAGCGTCGCCGGCCGCGACTACAGCTTTCGCTTCAACTCCTCCGCCGCCTACGTCCTCACCCACCCGATGCAGCCCGAGGATCAGCTCGACTGGAACAAGCTGCCGGGCTTTTCCGACTGCGGCACCGTTGATCTGGCGGTGAACGGCGCGATGTTCGGCTGGCGCTGGCGCCTCGACACCACGCCCAAGGTGCTGGAGATCACCGCCTACGCCAACAACAACAGCAAGCACCTGTGGCTGAGCATGCCGCTGTTTACGCTCGACGCTGCTGACCTTGCGGCCGATGCAGCGCTGCGCTATCGCGTCTTCATCGATGGCGCGCAGTATCGCTTCGCGGTGACGGGCAGCGTTCGCGGTCGCGCGATCAATGTCAGTGCCACGCTGCCGCGCGCCTGTGCCACCACCTCGGCCACCGCGCTCAAGTGGGCTGCCGGTCTTTACTTCGGTGGAACCTCGACCGCGCCTTCGAAGATCACCGGCTACATCACCGAAGTGCCGTTCGTGCCGTAGACGCCGCACTGCAGAAGTGTCGACGTCGATCAGCCGGCGTCGATCTGCCCGTGTCGATCGCGGGGCCTCAGCTGTCCAGAAGCTCGCGCAGTTTGTTGGCCAGCGACTGCGGGGTAAATGGCTTCTGCAGAAACGCGACGGTCGCCGCCTCGATCCCATGGCGAACGACGGCATCGTCGGTGTACCCGCTCATATAAAGCACCCGGATCTGTGGACGCAGCTTAAGCAGCTGCTCGGCCAGGGCCCGTCCGCCGACCTCGGGCATCACCACATCGGTCAGCAGCACATGGATCGGCCCGGCATGCGTCGTTGCGATCTCAAGCGCCGCTCGCGCCGAGCCTGCCGACAGCACGCGATAGCCCAGCGCCTGCAGCGACAAGCACACGATCTGCCGCACGCCGTCTTCGTCCTCCACCACCAAGATCGTCTCGCTGCCGCGCGGGACATTCAGCTGAACCGGTGGGCTGCTCTGGCTGCGGGCCGAGTCGACGGGAAAGACGATGCGGAACTGCGTGCCGCTCCCCGGCGCGCTTTCGACCTGAATGCCGCCCCCCGCTTGCTGCACGATGCCGTACACCATCGCTAGCCCCAGGCCCGTGCCGCTACCCGTCTGCTTGGTGGTGTAGAACGGCTCGAACAGGTGCTGGCGCACATCGTCGGGCATGCCCGCCCCGCTGTCGCGGATCAGAAGCTGCGCATAGCGACCAGGACGCAGCGGGCCGAACTCGGCACTCGGCGAACCGTCAATCTCGACGGATGAGGTCTGAATATGCAGCGTGCCGCCGGTCGGCATGGCATCGCGAGCATTCGCCGCCAGGTTGAGCAGGATCTGATCCAGCTGCCCCGGGTCCAGCCGGATGCGGCCAAGCTGCGAAGCAAGCTGCGTGCTTAGCCGAATGTCTTCCCCCAGCAGGCGCTGCAGCATGCGTCCGGCCGCGCCCACCACCGCGTTGAGATCGAGCAGCTTGGGCTCGACGATTGCCTTGCGACTAAACGCCAGGAGCTGACCGGTCAGCATCGCCGCGCGCTCGCCCGCGTCGCGAATCGCGCTCACCGTCTCGGCCAGCTCGGGATCATCAGCCAGGTGAGTCATCAGCAGCTCGGAGTGGCCGTTGATGATCATGAGCAGGTTGTTGAAGTCGTGGGCCACCCCGCCTGCCAGGCGACCGATGGCATCCATCTTCTGCGACTGCCGCAGCTGTTCATCCAGGCGCCGCTTTTCGGTCAGGTCGCGGATGATGACGGCGATGCCGCGGACCGAGCCATCCTCCTCGTGCAGCACGCTGGCTACGGTCGAGCCCCAAAACCGCGAGCCGTCCTTGCGTGGCCGCCAGCCTTCAAACTCGACCCGCCCTTGGGCGTGCATGGTCCGCATCCGCTGCTGCAGGAGGCCCATCGCGCGCTCCTCGGGGATATATAGCTCCTCGGGGTTCATGCCGATGGCTTCGCTCTCGGTGTAGCCGAAGATGCGCTGGGCCCCGGCGTTCCACGTGCGGATGCGCAGCGGCGTCTCGACCAAGAGCAGCGCATAGTCCGAGATGCCGTTGAGCAGCAGGCGGAAGCGCTCTTCGTTCGACTTGAGCTCGTGCAGGGTCTGCTGTCGCTCGATCGCCAAACCCGTCAGAAAGACGGCGTTGGCCAGCGCCTTACGGCCATCGATG
Organism: uncultured Myxococcales bacterium; assembly: GCA_937952145.1. Lineage (GTDB taxonomy): Bacteria > Myxococcota_A > Polyangia > Palsa-1104 > JAEUJZ01 > JAEUJZ01. The sequence continues at coordinate 3,634 of CALFYE010000150.1, read as the reverse complement.
CTCTGGCTGTCTAGCTCGTCACTGAACGAAAGCTCGGTCACCTCCTGCGCGGTGAACTCGCTGTTCGGCACCACCAGATCAGAGGCCGCTGCGAAAGCTGCGAACGAGCCATCTGGATCCTGCGCTGACCGGCGATACAGAGCGAAGGTGCCCAGCAGGCGATCGCTCTCGCTGCGCCGCTTGTCGCCCGACAGAATCGGCAGCGATAGGCAGGCGTGTAGCCCGTGCGACAGCGCCAGCTTGCGATAGTCGGCGAACAGGGGATCTTCGCTGATGTCACGCACCAGCACTCCGTGGCGGTGATAGGCCGCGCTGCCACAGGCTCCATTTTGCGGGCCGATCGTCAGGCCATCGACCTTTTCGTTGTATTCAGCAGCGATCGACGGAGCTGCACCAGTCCGTAGAACATTCCGTCCACGATCATGCAAAAGAATCGAACACAGGGTCCCGGGCAGGATCTCTTCCACCAGGCGAGCAATGTCGGCCAGCACGCGCGAAAGCGGTGCCCCTTGCACGATCTGCTGCAGGATGGCGTTCTGTCGCCGCATCGCCAGACGTCCCACGCGGGCCGTAGTGATGTCCTGCACGGTGCCGACCACGCGCTGCGGCTCGCCCGCTGGCGAGAGCTGCACCTGGGCAAAGTTGTGCAGCCAGCGCACCGCGCCATCGCTGCGCAGGAGGCGGAAGCTGCCCTCGAAGCGTCCGCGCTCGGCGATGCAACGCGCCAGCTTGTCATCCATCACCACGGCATCCTGGGGATGGATAAGCTCGCGCAAGCGCGTTAGGTCAGCGGGCATGCTGGCCCGCTGCAGGATCTGCGTGACCTCGGGCGAGAGGTCCAGCGCGCCGCTCGGCACGTCCACCGACCAGACGCCCATATGCGCCGCTTCCAGCGCAAGCTGCAGCCGCTCGCTCTGCTGCCGGCTGTGCTCTTCCGACAGCATGCGCTCAGTGATGTCGGTGTGCGCCACCACCGCTCCGCCGGCCGCTCCGCCGGCTGGATCACTCAGCGGCGTCACTGCCATGCGAAACCAGCGCCGCCGCGAGCTGCAGTGACAGGCGTACTCCATGACGAACTCGGCGCGGCGACCCGCGAGCACCTCTAAGATCCCCTGCTCGGCCCGACGAGCATCGGCATCTTCGCCCGCGGTGCGGCAGATCTGCAGGTAGTTGCTGCCGATCTCATTTTCGCCCACAAGAGCGTTCCCCGACCCGAGGTTCTCCTCTGAAAAGCGCTGCCAGGCGCGGTTCACGGCCCGGATCTGGCCCTGCGGATCGAGCACCGCGATGTGGGCGGCCATCGAGTTGAGCACCGCGCGCTCCAAGATCTCCTGCGCGTGCATGCCGTGCTGGGCTTCCTTCTGCGCGCTGATGTCCTGCGAGATCCCCAGGATCCCGGCCGGTTGCCCATCGGGGCCGAGGATCTTGCGCACCTGCGCCCGAATCCAGATCGACGAGCCGTCCTTGCGCAGATCCTCGAACTCGGCGTCCCATTCCAGCCCAGCGGCGCGCTCGGCGATCTGCGCTTCCAGCCAGGCCCGCCGCTCGGCCGGGTAGCGCTCGGCGTAGGGACGGCCCAGCATTTCTTCTGCCGACCAGCCGAACATGCGCGTCGCGGCCTCATTCCAGTAGGTCACGACGCCGGCCAGGTCGGTCATGACCACTGCCTCGCGGATGCTGCGCAGGATCAGCTCGGCCTGATCCAAGCCGGCGTGATTTTTGGTTGGGCTTGTCGCCCCTTCGATGGGTTGCTTGGTTGACATCGCAGACCTGTGCAGCGCACGGACAGACGCGTTCCCCTAGGGACACGCAGCGCTCTACCTCGCCCCACCCCGGCGCCCCTGAATCCCCCCGCCTGTCCGTTGTGCCCCATACGATCTTCTCGATAGCGGGCAAGCCGATCAAGAGGTGTCGCGACGGCCGGTTTATGGCCCTTTCTCGGGGACGATACTATTTAATCGCAGATATCCAGATATATACAAAATCAGCAAATAAGAGATATTAACATGAATAATGCGATATTCTGGAAACCAGATCTGCAGAGGCATCGCCAGAAAACAGATCAAAATCGACCACAGCTGCCGTCGCCCTGCCGTCGGTAAATCGTAGGCTAACAGCGCGGCCAGCCCGAGCAATTCTAACAACATGTAATGATGCGGCGGAATCCGGGTGTACCAACCAATCGTGCGCGCCAAGGCGATAAAGCCGGTTAGCGCTCCCCCAAAAAACACAAACTGGCGGTAGCCGGGCTGGCGACGTACCAGGCTGCGCGCCGCAATCAGGCTGGCGGCATACGACAGCACCATCGCCCAGGCAATGAGCACGCCGCCCCGCAGGTCCGGCTTGTCGCTCCCCGCGGCCAGCAGGCGACGCATCGCGATGAACCCGACCAGGCCAACGCTCGACGAGATCAGCGCGCGTCGCTTGATCCGCCGCGTCGTCTCCGAGTCGGCATCCGGCCGCAGTCCCTGCTCCAGCGCCGCGCCAAGCTCCGCCATCGAGCCGAAGCGCTCCGCCGGATCGCGCGACAGCCCACGCCGCAGCGCACGCTCGACCACCGTCGGGATCTCGACGCCAGAAGCCAGCCGCGGCAAGACCGCCGGCAGGCGCGCCTCGCTGACTCGCGCGACAAACTCTTCCCAGGTCGAAAACGGAAACGGCAGCTCGCCGTACAGCGCCTCGTAGAGCGCCGCGCAGAAGCTGAACTGATCGCTGCGCGCATCGGCCTCGGCCCCGACCACCTGCTCCGGCGCCATATAGCCCGGCGTGCCCATGATCGCCCCTGCCTGCGTCAGCCGTCGCCGCGAGCCCGTCACCCCGTCGCCCCCACCCCCCAGACTCCCCGCACTCGCCGGCCCTTCCTCCCCCTGCGCCATCGCCCGCGCCAACCCAAAATCCAACACCCGCACCCGCCCATCCTCCCCCAAAAGCACATTGTCGGGCTTAAAGTCGCGATGAATCAGCCCGCAAGCATGCGCTGCGCTGAGGCCGCTTCCGGCTTGCAGGTAAAGGCGGAGGCGGGTGTCGAGGGCGGCGGGGTCGGAGAGGGGGTGGCTGTCCTGGTAGCTGGCCAGCGAGGTGCCGGGGACGTATTCCATGGCGATAAAGACGCGGCCCTCTTGCGAGCTGGGGTCTTCGCCGACTTCGTAGACGTGGACGACGTTGGGGTGCGAGACGCGGGCCATGGCCTGCGCCTCTTGCAGTACGCGGGCCCGGCCGAGCGAGCGGTGCTGCGGACTGTCGCGCAGGACTTTGACGGCGACTTTGCGATCGAGCTCGGGATCGTAGGCGGAATAGACGACGCCCATGCCCCCGGCGCCGAGCTGACGCAGGACCAGATAGCGTCCGACGCGCGGCGGCAGACCAGGCTCGACGGCCTCGCGGACGTGGACGCGTGCCTCGTCGCCCGCGGCAGCCCCCAGCGAGGAGCCGGGCTCGGGCGCGGCGGCTGGATCAAGGGTCGCGAGCAGCGCCTGCTCGGCAGTTATGGCAGGCCTTCCCGAGGGGGGCACAGCGCCCTTGCCCGAGACTCCAGCGAGCGTCGGGGCGGATTCCAGCGCGGCGCGCGCGGCCCTGGGCGGACTAGATCGGAAGAGCGTCGTGTAGGGAAAGAGTGTCTTCGCCTGTGTAGATC
>CALFYE010000149.1 GCA_937952145.1 uncultured Myxococcales bacterium | reverse complement strand
CTCTCCATGTGGAAGTTCAAGGGTTCGGACCTGCTGTTCGGCTTCATCCTGTTCGGCGTGTTCATGCCCTTCCAGGTGGTGCTGCTGCCCATGAGCCAGGTGCTCGGTTTCCTGGGCCTGTCCAGCTCCATCGGCGGCCTGATCCTGGGCGTCGGCATTACGCTGTCGGGTGCGTGCCCCGGAACATCGCTGGCTCTGGCATTTGCCGATATCGCTAATATGAAGATGAAGCTGGGCGACACCGCGGGCGGTTGGGCCAATCAGATGCAGGCAATGGACGTGCTCCGTTCTGTCAGTCCCAGCCCGGCACTGGTTCGGTCGCTGGTCGAACGGAGTACGAAAGGAACCGGTGTCGCTCAACAGCTGGGACAGGAACTCGGTCTGGGTGATGACAGCGAGCGAAAGGCCGAGCAGCGTGAGTACGACCAGGACCAGAAGCGTCGCGAGGTAGGCGCTTCCGTCTTCCGCGCTGGAGCGCCGGGGCGAGGGGTCGAAGTTCGTCATGAGTGCCTCGATAGCCTGGGGGTAGGTTAGAGGTTGCGCAGAGCGACGACGGTCTGCAGCAGCCGGTGCCGGTAGTTGCGGTTCTCGCCCTGTTTGAAGAGGTTCGCCGGATCCGCGTCGTAGTCGTTGTTCTCGACCGTGAGTCGCAGGTTCGAAGGGCGGTCGATGCGGATCGCCAGGGCCGCGCTCCTGTTTTCCCCAGCCAGCATCGACGCTGGGGAGATCACCGACAAGGGTTACATCAACCAGCGCGCCGTGCTCTCGGGATCGGTGATGCTCGTCCAGACGTCCTCCATCGAGGCGCGGAAGCGACGGGAGAGGACGAGATCGTTGCCGCGAAGGCGGCCGGTGGGTTGCGCGGTCATGCGGACTCCTGCTTGGTCTTGGGTATGGGAGGGGAAGAAACGTCCGCTGCCGCGCGAGCTGCCCTGCGGCGTTGATTGCGAACGCGGAACACTTCGGTCTCGAGCGCCGCGAACCGGCGCTCCCAATCGATCGCGGCCGCGCGCAGCTCATTAATGTACGCCGCGAGCGGGTCGAGCGCGGACACCACGAGCTGATATTCGCGGAGCCGACCGTTGCTCGTGTCGCGCACGAGCCCGGCCTCACGCAGGACGCGCAGATGCCGGCTCACTGCGGGCCGACTCACCGAGAACGCCCCGGCCAGCTCGCCCGCGGTGTGATTGCGCGCGCCCAGCATTCGGAGGAGATCGCGCCGGATCGGGTCGGCAAGGGCTTGAGCAACGACGTCCACGGGCAGATGAGTAACGAACTCGTTACATGTTGTCAACTAAGAATCGCAATTGGCCTGGCCACTGGGCCTGCGCGGGCCGTTCGGCGCCGCGCTTGCGCACGAGGCGCGGACGATCTTGCGGGCGCGCTTTTCCGGATTGCTGCGGATCGGCGGGACCGTGCACGAAGCTGAACTTCGCCGTCGCCATCCGTGAAAAAACACCGCCTGGTACCTGGTACATAGAGAGATTCGTTCTCCAGCCACAAAGCTTGCTCGCCAGAGCTTCGCTGAGTACGCGACTCGGGAGAGATTCACCCTCACGCCCGCACCCCTTGGGAACCCATGTGCAACGATTCCCGCGCTAATTTGCTGAGGGCTGCATTTCTTTTTTAGAGCTGGCTGCGGCTTGGCTGCAGAAGCGAGAGATTTTTCTGCTGCTGACAGCGGCTACATAGGTATTATCCCCAAATGCGTACACAAATTTCGACCCTCCTCCTCGGCGGCGTACTCTTTGCTGCGCCGCTATCCCTGCTAACTGGATGCCAACCTGACATCCCCCAAGCAACCAGCGCTGACGTCCCGGCGGCCAGCGCGCAACAAGACGATGTGAGCGCCGCTCCGGCCAGCGACTCGGACGACTCGGACCTCACCGGGCCGGAGGGTGGCGATTTTCTGACCGCTACGGATCCAGAGACTGATCCCGCGTTGAAGGGCATCACCGCCTCGCACAACCAGGCGCGGGCGGCTGTGATTCCGAAGCCGGCGACAGCGATTCCGGCACTGACCTGGAATACGACGGTCGTTGCGGCGGCGCAGAAGGTGGCCAATACCTGCGTGTTCAAGCACAGCGGCAACGGCTATGGTGAAAACATTTACGCCGCAGCGGGCTCCATACCCACGGCCAGCGCAGTGGTAAAGTCGTGGACCTCGGAATCGGTGAACTACAACTACAACACCAATACCTGCGCCGCGGGCAAGGTTTGCGGTCACTATACCCAAGTGGTTTGGCGCGGCTCCAAGCAGCTCGGCTGCGCGCAGAAGACCTGCACGACCAACAGTCCGTTTTCAGGCTTTCCGACGTGGTACTTCTGGGTCTGCAACTATAGTCCGGCTGGGAATATCATCGGCCAGAAGCCGTACTAGCACCCGGCTCGACGCGCCCCGAGTCCCGCCCGTGGGACCGGGGGCGGCTTCGGCCGCCTAGCAAGCGCGGTGCGCGTTCCAGTACGGAGCGAACTCACCCAAGCGCGCTGCCGGTTCCCCTTGGCCAGGTTCCCCGCTGTGGTATGTCCGGTGGGTCCATACATAAAGGAGGACTCCTGTGCGCACCCATTCCCCTGGCCTGTTGAGAGCAACCCTGTCGGCGCTGCTGGGCTTTACGGCAGCTTGCCAGCCGCCCCTTGACTCAGGCACCGAGCCGCCGGAGACAATCGGCGCGGCCGACCCCGTGCGGGAAATCCAGACCGCGCGCATTCCGCGTATCACTGCCATAAGTCCTCCGCTGGCCTCCAACCTCGGCGGCACCAGCCTGACTATCACGGGGAGCAGCTTCGCTCCCGGGGTGCAGGTTTTCATCGGCGGACAGCCGGCCGCTTATGCCTACGCCGTGTCGTCTACCCAGATCTCAGTGTCGTCGACAAACGTGCCGGCGGCGACCGGCCCGGTGGCGGTCAAGGTGGTAAACCCTGATGGCCGGCAGAGCGAGCGCAGCGACGTGCTGACCCTGTTCAATGACAACCTCTCCCTGATCGCCCTGCGCAACGCGCTCAGCCTGTCCGGCATGCAGGTGGCGGCGGTCGCAGACTTTAACGGCGATGGCAAACAGGACCTGGTCCTGACCGACAGCAGCCGAGTCCGGGTGCTATTTGGCCGCAGCCGCGGCGATTTCAGCGAGGGACCGACCATACCCCTGACGACTGCCATGACGGTGCTGGCCGATGTCGGCGATTTCAATGGCGACGGCAAGCCGGACTTGGTCGTAGGCACTGGATACTTTCCCCCGGAAGCCGATGTCTATCTGAACCTGGGCGGCGGTGCGTTTGGCTCTCCGCTGGCCATGGCGATCAGCGGCCTTTATGGCTTTGGCGGCGAATACACAGGAGATGTCAACGGCGACGGACGCGCGGATGTGGCGGTGGCCGGGCAGAACACCATGGGCCAGTTCACGGTGCAGGCATTCCTGGCGGGCAGCGATGGACGCTTGGCCGCGCCGGTCGTCAGCCTGATCAGCCAGTCGCTCGGCAGCGGCCAGCTGCGGGACGTGAACGGGGTTTAAGCCTGTACCCACAGCGGCGCACTTGGGCGCACGCGGAAAGGGACAGGCGAGATGAGTGGGTACAGTTCGCGCGGTAATGTCGTTTCTCAGCAATTGACGAGTGCCAGGCTGGCTGTGGGGTATGTTCGGGTTAGCACCGACATGCAGGCGAATGATGGGTTGTCGCTTGATGCGCAACGGCACGCGATTGAGTCATATTGCGCATCGCAGGGTCAACGGCTGGTCAAGATTTATCACGATATTGAATCTGGGGGAAAAGCGGATCGGGCGGGACTTGCGAATGCGTTGGCGACAAGTGCCGATGTCGTGGTTGTGCTGAAATTCGATCGGATTAGCCGGTCGATCAAGCACTTCTGCGAGATGTATGAGGAGCATTTCGCCGACGGGAAAAAGGAGCTGGTGGCGATTCGGGAGTCCATCCGGCTCGACTCGGCGCTGGGGCGGGCGTTGGTCAGCATCCTGCTCGTCTTTGCGCAGATGGAGCGCGAAGCGACTGGAGAGCGAACGCGCGAGGCCATCGCGCATATTCGCCGCCAGGGATTTCACTTTGGCAAGGTGCCTTATGGATACAAGGCGATACCTTCGCCACAGAATCCGCGCTATCGAATTTTGGTCGAAGATCCGGCGGAGCAAAATGCCCTGGCCAAAATAAAAGAGCTTGTCGAAGCGGGCTGCGGGCTGATCGAGATCGCGGAAATCTTGAATGCGGCGACGCTTGATCCACCGCAAGGGGCTCATTGGACCAAGAGCCTTGTCTATAATCTGAAACTTCGCAAAGGCTGGCATCGCTGCAAGCCTGTTAATCAGCGCAATCATTCAGACGAAGAAGTAAAACGGCGAATGCGTGAGCTGCGAGACCGAGGAACGACCTATCGCAGTATTGCCAACATTCTGAACGAAGAGGGCTATCTGCCTTATAAGGGCAAGAAGTTCTCGGAGTCGAGCGTGTGCCGTCTGCTCGGCAACGTGAAAGAGAACCGGCTGCTGACGCCGCGGGCGTTCTGCGAGTCGATCATCCGTCGCGCCGAAGGCACTCGCCCCAGCTATCCAGTGCTGGCCAAGCTGCTGTCCGAGGGCGGCTTCGTGACACCGCGCGGCAACACGCACTGGTGGCCGGCCCAGGTCCAGCAGCTTTTGAACGGCAGCTACGACCAGCACTATCGCCGCCGCTCTCCGGTCAGCCCGAACCACTGCGCTCGGTAGCGCAAAAGCAAAGCGGCCCCCGTCGTGTATCAGACGCCGGAGGCCAAGTTCCCCGTTGTGAGTCAGCACCCCGCGGAACTGATGCGCACAGTATTCGCGGGGCTTCATAAACGCAACTGCGCTTGGAGCCTTCTATGTCATCTCGTTCTGGTTCATCGTCTGTTCCTCGTCGCTGGTCCCGGCCTCTGGCCTTGCTCTGTCTGGTGCAGAGCTGCGAGCGGTTCGCCTTTCTGGCGATGCTGCCGATGTTCGTGCTGTACGCGCACGATCGACTCGCGATGTCGGCACCGACCGCGCTGATGGTGCTGGCCGTGCTTCAGGCGCTGTCGTATCTGGGCGGGCTGCCTGGTGGATGGCTGGCCGATCGCCGGCTCGGTGTCCGCGCATCGACGGTGCTGGGAGCGCTGCTGCTGACCGTGGCCTATGCGGCGCTTGCCCTCGATCGTGCGTGGCTGATTTGGCCAGCGCCGGCTCTGATGGTCGTTGGGCACAGCCTGTTTCGCCCTGGCCTGCATGTGCTGATCGCTTGCGCCACAGGCAACGACGAGCGAGCGCGAGAATGCGGCTTTCTGTGGCATTACCTCGCCGCGAACCTGGGCTATGCGGTGGGCGCGCGGTTTGGCGAGTGGGCTCGTGCGGCGCGGGGCTGGAGCGTTCTGTTTGGCGGAGCAGCGATAGCTTCGCTTCTCGGTGCTGGTCTGTTGCTGCTGGGCAAGCAATGGCTGCGTGGCCATCGCGAAGATGCGGAGGAGATGGGCAAGACTTCGGGCACCGATCCAAGGCGCGGCAACATGGGGGCGGTCTGGATGCTCTGCTTGGTCGCGGTGGTCTTCTGGCTGACGGCACAGCAGGCAGGTAGCTCGCTCACCGTCTTCGCGGCGATGAACACGACGCAACAGATCACGTTCCTGTGGCGGACGATGCAGCTTGGCCCAGGTCACTTTGCTGCGCTGCATGGCCTCATGGTGATCACGATGCTGCCAGTGTTCCTGTACCTGCACGGTCGGAAACAGGCGCGCACCAGTTGGACGATGAACACGTTGACATGGGGCTACGTCGCGACCGCTGCGGCCTTCATGCTCATGGCGGCGGCGAGCTTGCGGGGCGGTGACGTGGGCCGAGTCAGCGGCGCATGGTTGCTCGGCTGCTACGTGTTGTTGTCGCTGGCCGAGATCCTTCTGGCTCCGCTCGGTGTGTCGCTTGTCACGCGACTCGCGCCGCAGGACAAGGCCACGCAGGCAGTCGGGCTATGGTTCGCTGGCAGCGCGGTAGGCCATGGGCTCGCTGCACTGCTCGGCCTGTGCTGGGACCGATGGCCGCATCACCGCTATTTCGCAGCGCTGACGGCGGTTTCGCTTGCTGCTGCGGTTCCGCTGCTATTGCGCCGACGTCACTTGGATTGGCTCACCGCGCTCACGGTGAGCGCTGCTATGCAGCCCGCTGGTGAAAATGGGATGAAGGCAGTGAACCCAACCCAGCCTCCAAGCAACGTCGATGTCATCACCCCACCGCCCGTTTCGCCGGCCGCCGTTCAGACAGCAAGCTGGACTCGTCTAGTGTCGCTGGCCTTACCAATCTTGCTGTCTGGATCGCTAATGCTGAACGTGGCCTTGTCGCTGCCGGTGCGCGGAGTCAGCGCGATCGCCTGTGGCCTTGCGGTGCTGCTGTGCGGACCGCACCTGTTTGCTCAACTACTGGTTCGCTGGGTGCGACGTGGCATCACCTTCAATCGATAGGGAGTTCCTGGCGCCCTTGGCCCCGGCGGGTTCCCCCCCGAAGACAAGCATCGCCGACTCTTCCAAAAGCTGACATCAACCGGGCTTGCCGCAGGGCGTCGTCACCAACCTAACGAGCCTGGGCCACCTCGTCGCCGTGCAGATGCGCCTCTAGCTGATGTCCACGATCTAGCTGCTTGTCGGCAAGAGCAGCTATCGTCCGCCAACCGAACTCATCCGTGTGCTAGCGTCCGCCCACTTTCCTC
>CALFYE010000148.1 GCA_937952145.1 uncultured Myxococcales bacterium | reverse complement strand
CAGCGTGGAGTCCAGACAACGAGCACATCGTCACTTCAAGCATGGATAAGACCGCACGTGTCTGGTACGCGCAGACCGGGCACCGGCTGGTCAGCCTGGAGGGACACGCAGGCCGCGTGCTGCATGCCGCCTATCGTGGTGATGGTCGGCGGATCGTCACCAGCAGCACCGATCAAACGGCGCGGATCTGGGACGCGGGTAGCGGGCGCCCACTGGCCCAGCTTGCGGGCCACTCGGCTCGGGTCGTCCGCGCTGCTTTTCGTCCCGATGGCCGTCGCGTCGTCACCATCAGCGATGACCGAAACCCCCGATTGTGGGAAGCAGAAGACGGACGTTCGCAGGTACGGCTGGCAGAGTCCGATCTGGCGATCCTTCATGCTGCGTGGAGCCCCGATGGCCAACAGATCGTTACGGCCAGCGGCGACGCCAGCGCACGGATCTGGGAAGCCAGCAGCGGACGCCTAGTGCTAAGAACGCCGAACGTACCGGGTGTGGCGATCAAGCTAGTGGTCTATAGCCCCGATGGGCACAAGCTGGTCGCTGCAAGCCAGGATGGGACGGCACGCGTCTTTGAGACTCGCAGCGGACAGCTGCTAGCCACGCTTGCGGGGCACGAGGGCATCCTGCGGCAGGTGGTGTGGAGCCGAGATGGCCAGCGCATCGCCACCGTCAGCGTTCACGAGGATCAGGCGACGGTGCATATCTGGAGCGCAGGCTCGTGGCAGCAGCTCCGCACCCTGCAGGGCGATGACGAAGGTGAGTGTCGTGTCGAGTGGAGCCACGACGGTCACCGCATCGTCACTGTGGGCGAAGACAAGATCGCTCGAATTTGGGATGCCGACAGCGGACGCGTCCTAGCCACGCTGCGTGGGCACACGGATTGGATCCGACGGGCCGCCTGGAGCCCCGATGACCGCCGCATCATCACCGCCAGCAAGGACAAGACCGCGTGCATTTGGGATGCATCTAGTGGGAGTCCGCTGCTTGCGTTGAAGGGGCACGAAGACAGCGTCCTCAACGCAGAATGGAGCCCGGATGGCGGCCGAGTCATCACCGCTAGCGAGGACCGGACGGCCTGGATCTGGGACGCAAAAGACGGACACCTCCAGTTCAAGCTAGAGGGACATAGTGACCGCGTCTTGCATGCTGCGTGGAATCACAACGGGACACGAATAGTCACAGTCAGCAAAGATCAGACGGCGCGCATCTGGGCTGCAGACAGCGGACTACTGCTCAGGAAGCTCGACGGTCATGGAGCTGGCCTGCTGCAGGCATCCTGGAGTCCTGATGGGCACCGCATCCTTACCATCGGGGAAGAAGAGCGGGCCCGCATCTGGGATCTGGCCTCGGACCTGCCACCGCTGCCCGCGCTGATCGACTTCATCCGCTGCCAGGTTCCGCTGAAGTTCGATCCCCGCAACCGCAGCTTCATCGTTGCCAATGAACCAGACCCGCAGTCCTGCACTCCGCGACCAGTAGCACCGTGAGCCGCTGCGCCGAGCTCGCGCTCGGCTGCCCAGCAGTCCTTCACGTCGGCGCGCTCCCAAGATCTCGCGGGACTTCACGACTACGACGCCGGTGGATTTCCCGCCAGAACCAGAGGTCTTACAGAGACAGGTCCCTGGTTCCTTGCACATCACCGTGCAAGATCTGCACGGCTGGGCAAATCGTACCTCCGCTCACGGGCACTTCTTGCACACGCAGCCTGATGGCTCTACGGCACGGGGTTCGCGTTCTTTGGCACAAGCTCTGCATTCATGTTCGTTCACCTGGGGCCGAACGACTCCCAATCAAATCGGGGGAAGGGCGTGGAGTACGGTCACGTCCTTCCTTTTTGAGTCTGGGAGTCTGCGAGTCCGCGGATTCCTCGTGGCCCCAGTCGGTACTCCACGTTGAAAGGAACGATTCATGCTGAGCTCATTGAAACTGGACGGGACGGTTGATTCGCTACTCATTTTCCCACAAGGCAATCTCATCGCCGAAGGCGCAAGCTCGTTCTCGATGGAGGCCTGGATCTGCACGACCACGCTGGGTCGGCGCATGCAGATCCTGAGCTTTGGTTCCGAGGCCGCTCTGTTCCAAAGCGCATGGCTTTTTGTCGAAGAAGCCGGCCGACTGGCCTTCGATCTCAATGGCTTTAGTGGTCCGCGTTCCGACATCCGCGTCAGCGACGGGATCTGGCACCACACGGCGGTCGTTGTCAATCAGGGCGACGTGCAGCTTTATGTCGATGGGAAGGCCACCGGCCCCTTGCAGCACTGCAGTCCTTCCATTCGCGCGGGCGAAGCCTGGATCGGAGCGGCATTCCTCTGGCGCAACACTCCGGAGTTTTCTCAGTGGCGCTTTGTGGGCAGGCTGTCCGAAGTGCGCGTGTGGTCGATTGCTCTTTCGGCAGCCGAGGTCGCGAAGTACGCCATCAACCGACCGCTCAGCAGTACCGTGGGACTGGCGGGATACTGGCCGCTCAATACCAACCAGGATGTGTCCTTGGGAAAGCATCCTCTGAGCATCCTAGGGAATCCCATGCCGGAGTTCACGCCGACCGTCGGTCCGACAGAGGTACCAGAGAGTCTGGTCCCCACCAGCATGGTGAGCGCTGACGTACAGAACGCCGTCAAAGCCAATCCCACTATTTTTCTCAACATGGCTGCCAAGCTCGATGCGATGCAGCTTTCCCAAGAGCATCGGGAAGCCATTGCACAGCTGACTCCCGCGCAGTGGCAGCAAATTCATACGGGGCTCAGTGCGTCGCCAGACTTCCAGACTGTGGTAGCGGCAGAAGGAACCCCGGCCACTCCCAAGCCCCCTGTGAACCTGGAAGCCCCGCGGCAGAAAACCGACGCACAGACCCAGCAGATTCTTGCAGGTCTGGGCATCGCCAACGGTGCCATCTTTGGGGTGACTGCGGCTGTCGCTACCATTGCCGCCGGTTGCCTGGCGTTAGGCGGCGCCACGGCAGGCATCTCCATTGCTGCCGCCGGAATCGCGGCTGGCGTTGCTGGGATCTTGGGGGCCGTTGGCGGTACGATCCTTGGGGTGATGAGCATGATCGATCCGCTCATCTCTAACTTGGAAAAAGGCGGACAGGGCGGCACGATCTTTAATGACGAAGTCCCGGCCGGTGCCAGGCTTATGTCCATTACCCTGGCCGGCGGTGCAGTCATCGACTCGATCCAGTGTCGCTGGCAGCTTCCCAATGGAACGATCAAGGATGGGGAGCGCCATGGAGGCAGCGGCGGAAGTCTGTATCCCCCCATCGTGTTCGCAAAAGACGAAGTGATCACTCAGGTGTCTGGAAGGTGCGGAACCCGGGTGGACAGCTTGACCTTCACAACCAACTACCGGAAATACGGTCCCTATGGCGGAGGTGGGGGAAGTGACTTCGTTCTGACGCCAGTCGTGGGATGGGTGGTTGGCTTTTCGGGGCGAAGTGGCAGCGTCCTCGATGCGATTGGGATTCAGGACTCCCGTTACTTGCACGAGCGCAGCTATCAAGGAGGAAGCGGCGGGATTCCTTTTATCGACGACATGTCGAACATGAAGCGCCTGGAGCGGATTCTGGTTCGCAGCGGAGTTTACGTGGATACCCTCCAGTTTGAGTGGGTAGAGCAAGACGGCACCTATGTCACTGGTCCGGAATACGGTGGATACCTGGGGGCCGGTGGTGACAAAGGAACCGTCACGCTGCAAGCTGGCGAGTACCTGCTCAAGATCACCGGCACCGCTGGTGCATTCCTGGACAGCATCACCTTCCATACGAACCTCGGCACGTATGGTCCCTTTGGAGGTTCGGGGGGGACGCCGTTTTCGATCGATCTCCGCAACCGGAAGCTGAATGGGATCATTGGTCGCTATGGCAAGTACATCGACGGCATCGGAGCCCTGACCAAGAAGCTAGAGGCCAAAGACATCCTCGAACGACTCGCCAACGTGCCAGCGCTGAAGCTAAACGGGGTTGCGGACTACCTGTCTGTGGATCAAGCGCTCATTCCGCCTTTCGGAAACTTCACGGTATCGGTGACCTTCAAGGCGGACGCCTTTGGCCCTGACAACGGTGAGCTTGTGTCGCAGAACGGCCAGATTCCGTTTTACCTGGGCCGCGGATGGTCCGGCTACATTCGGGCGAGCGACGACTGGGAAAACACCGGCGTGGGCTTCCCCAACGATGGCCGCTGGCACAATCTGACCCTCGTGCGTGAGTCAGCCGCCACGATTCTGTATCTGGACGGTGCACCCAGTGCACGAAAAGAATCGGCCATCACCCCTCCCAACGGAAATGACTTCCGAATTGGGCGCCAGTATGGTGGCTACGGAGAGTACTTCGGCGGAGCCATTGCCGAGATCGCAGTGTGGTCAGAGGCGCGCACCGCTGATGAAGTGCGGACGTCTGCCCTGTGGTCTCTAGATGGGAATGAACCCGGACTCTGCGCGCTGTTTCGATTCGATCAACCAGACCCCTTGCGGGAACGATGCCGTGGCAGTCTGCTGACGTTCCACGGCGGTATGCTGACGCGCGTCTAAGCCCCATCCTCCAGCCAATCCCAGCGGTCGCCAGGCAGTCAGCGAGAGCGCGCTCGGCGATGCGGTCGCGCAGCTCGAAGCCGCGCTGCGGGATCGACCCTCCAGCACCAAGAAGCCGTCTAGCGATAGCGATAGCCCAGGCCCAAACGGGCGGACGCATCCAGGAAGCCATCGCGCGAAAGCGGCATAAGCTGCAGGCTCAGCGAGATCGGCAAGAACAGGCGACCGCGCGCCCGATAGCGGTCCCCCGATGTGGCGAGCCCCCCGTGGACGAGATCGATGTCGGCACCGAATTCAATCGAGACCAGCGGCGTGAGGACGGGGGTTCGAGTGCTGTTGCGCACGAAGCCCAAAAGACCGCCGCTCACCCCACCGCTCAGCGTGGCGCGCTCGTTCAGCCGACCGAGCAGCGCCAAGCCCAGCCGCCCCGAGCCGACCGTGAGATACCGCAGATCCAGGCCGCCGACATCGACGCGCGACTGCAGCAGGACGCCTATGCTAGAGGTGAACATCGCGCCGCCGGCCAACGTCAGCGAACCACCGACGAGCGGACGCGAAAAGAAGCTGGCCAGGGTCGGTCCCAGCGAGACGGCAACGTAGGGCGAACCGAGGCTGGGCTCGGGCTCGGCCGCGCTGAGCGCTGGCCCCGCAAGCGGCGGCTCAGTTCCCCCCGCGAGGCGGCTGAAGCCGAGGATGACCAGCCCCAAGGCCACCCCCCAGCGACGGGGCTGCCAATTTATTAGCAGGCTTGCTAATTGCATGACGGCTCTTGCCAGTCGCTGCAGCAGCGATAGGTGAAGTTGAAGAGATCGCGACAGCTGGCGCACTTCTGCATCGGCGTCCAGGTCTCGGTGTCGCAGCTTCCGCTGTTGCGTAGCTCGTCACAGCTGCGGCGCAGCAAGCACAGCGACTTGTCGCGTGACACCGCGGGCCGCCTGGGTGCCGCGCAGCCGCCGGGGTCGGCGTGGTAGCACTCGATGCCGCCGCCAAAGCTGGCCCCGCAGCACTCCCGCAGCTTGGCTACGCTCTCTTCGCACAGCACCTCGTCTTCCGAGAGGCCGTCGCAGCGCGCCAAGCCAAAGCCACACAGGAAGCTCAGCGCAAGGGCTCGTAGCCACAGCCCACGGGCCGGTCGTTGTCCTCGGGTTGACGGGCGCACTCTGCCCACTGCACCCTCGGTGCCAGTCTGCATTTAAGACCTCCAAAGCTAAGCAAGTAAGGAAGCGGGCATCATATGCAGCGTCGAGCCGGGCGGGAAGGATTCTGCGACCGTGACCGCGGGCTTGTGTCGCTGCCAGCGGCCGAGGATGATGAGAGAACATGTCGGCTCAGCCAGATTCCCCGTCGCCCAGCGCTGCTCCCTCGCGCCCCTCGCACAAAGTGACCCGCTCGATCATCAGACGCGGGCTGCGCTACCTGGGCTTGGCGCTGGCCCTGGGGGTCGCCCTCCTGTGTCTGCCGCGGCCGATCTCACCGAGCGCGAGCCCACACCCCGCTGAGTCACCGGAGCCGCCTGCCGACTATGTGGCACGCCGCATCGCGCAGTCAGCGAGCGAGGGGGTGCGACCGGGCAATGAAGAGCGCTTGGTCTGGCCGCAGGGCACGCCGATAGCAGCCGGAGCCGCGACGGCCATCCTGTACATCCATGGCTTTGGCGCCTCGCGCGCTGAAGGGGAAGCCAGCGTCGAGCCGATCGCGCAAGCCCTGCAGGCCGTGACGTATTACACGCGCTTGCCGGGCCATGGCGGCGATCTCGAACGACATGCGGCCGCGACGCCGGATCAGTACTTCGAGCGCGTCGAAGCTGATTTTCACCAGCTCCGCCGTCACGCCAAGCGGCTGGTGCTCATCGGCTCATCGACAGGTGGGCTGCTCGCCGCCTGGCTGGCCGCGCGGCATCCGGCCGAGGTCGATGCGCTGGTGCTGGCCAGCCCGCTTATCGAGATGGCTCCGACGGGCAGCTTCCTTCTATCGCGCCGGCTGGGCATGGGTCTGGTGCGCCTGGTGCTCGGCGAATTTCGCGATGCCGGCTGGCGCCGCGATCCCGAGGGACGCAAGGTGACCGGCTACGAAAACTACTGGATCACGCGCCAGCGGATGAGCGCCCTCGGCCAGGTCGAGGACGTGCGTCGCCAGGCCCTGCGCGACGGCCCGCCACAGAACATCCGCGCGCCGATCCTTTTGCTCTATCACTACGCCGATGCAGAGCATCAGGACACGGTGTGCAGCGTCGAAGCGATGCGAGACTTCGTCGGCCGCACGCACGGAGGCACGCCGCATCCGCAGACCCGCAGCGTGGCGATCGCCGATGGCAATCACATCCTGCTCTCGCAGTATGTGCGCACCGACAAAGCGACGATCGGGCGCGAGCTCCTGTCGTTCCTGCAGACGGTGCTGGCCAGCTCTCAGTAGGCGAGCGCGCTGTCGGGAACCCAGCCCTCGTTGCCGAACAGGTCGCGGACCCGCGTCCGACCGGCCTTCTTTTCCAGCACCTGCACGCGGTAGTCCTTGCGCACGCGCGGAGCCTGCGGTGGGCTTCCGCCGGCCTCACTGCTGGCCAGCGGCACCTCATCGGCCAGCACGCGCGCGCGGTAGTGCTTCTTGAGGAGCTCTTGATTGGCGGCCTGCTTTTCGACGAGGAGGTTGGCCGACACCTGCTGCATCGAGTACGCGGCATTGATCTCGCCAGCCTTCACATCGTCGAGGTCGACCCCGCTACGCTTGAGCTCTTCGACCTGCTGGTCGTTCATGCCGGTGCTCTTGGCGAACTCGCGGCCGGCCTTCTTTTCCGACTCGCCGACAAGCTTTGACTGCTGCAGGAAGAAGTGGCTGGTCATGTGCAGCACCTTGCCCTGCTGATAGCTGAAGGCCACCACCACCGCCCCATCGCCATAACGGCGGCGCATCTCGTCGGAAGACATCAGCACGCGCACGCTCTTTGGATCTTGGATGCGGATGGGAAAGCTGGATCCCTCCAGCCACCAGCGCGGATGATCGCGCAGCACTTTGACGTGGCGCAGAAGCGGCTCGTTGCCGTCGTGAACATGCACCGAGACGACATCGTTGGGGGTGGTGCGGCCGTTGTGCGCGATGGTTCCGGGGAAGGCCTGGGCGACGGTGGTCAGGGCCCAGTCAGTGGTCACCAGATAACCGCCGCGGGCCACAAAGTCGCGCACCCGTCGCGTCGCGACCTCGGACAGCGTGCCGGGGCAGTTGATCATCAGTGTCTGGGTGGACAGCAGGTTTAGCTTTTCCAAGAGCTCGGCGGGGATGACGACGTGCTTGATCTGCACAGCGCGCAGCACGTCCTGGACCCGGTCATAGACGCCTGCGACGACGACGACATCGGCACCGACCGCTTCGCGGATCAGCTTGGCATCGTCGGGACGCTCGCCGGCCATGCGTCGGCGCAGGATCTCGGCAGCGGCGCGGTTGGCCCGCCGCATCGACTCAGTGCCCAGCGTGCCTTCGCTCTTGCCGTCGGAAAACTCGAAGCTCGCGACCTGCGTTGGGGCGGGGGCGGGAGCAGGGGCAGAAGCGGCCGATCCGCCCGGAGCCACGAGCTTGGCGCGTGCAGGTCGGGGCGCGGGAGCCGATGGGGCGGTGCTCTGTAGCTGCTGCACAAAGTCGGCCTGCTCGGCCCGCGGCGCATCGCCAGCAAAAGCCGGGCAGAGAGCGCCGGCCTGTAGCGACGCAAACACGAGCGGCAACAGGCCACGGCCAAACCCAAGACGACACAGGGATCGCAGCGCCACCGAAACCTCCAGCGAAGGGGGACAAGCGGTTCGCCACAACACAGGAAGCGACTCGCTGTTCCCTCAAACGCAGGCGAAGGCGGGGCGATCTATTCGTGGTGAGGCTAGGGTGCCGGGGCGAGGATGCGTTCGAGATCGGCCTGCACAGCCGCTGGCGAGCGGGTCTCTAGGTGCACATCCCAGAGCTTGAGCGCGCCGCTCTGCGTGCCGCTAGCCAGCAGCTTGCCGTCGGGGGAAAAAGCGATGGCGGTCATCACCTCGGCCCGCTCGCTGCCGCTGCCGTCGAGGTTGAGCAGTGACTGGCCGGTGACGGCGTCGTAGATGCGCAGCTCGTCGCCGGCGCTGGCGATACGCGTGCCGTCGGGAGAAAAGGCCATGGCGGTGTGACTGCGCTGGCTGGCTTTGGCCAGCGCGGCAAGCAGGCGACCATTTTCGGTGCTCCACAGCCAGGCGCGATCGCCGCTATCCACCGTCAGTGCCGAGCGGCCGTCAGGGCTGAAGTGGACGGCTCGCACCGCGCCGACCTGGCCACCAAAGACCTGCAGCGTGCTGGCGGTGCCGGCGTCAAACAGGCGAGCGCTGCGATCGCCCGCGCCGCTTAAGATGCGCCGACTGTCGGGGGAAAAGACCACCGATCGGATCGGCTCGCGATGACCTTCTAGCTGGCGCAGGGCCTGGCCGCTCTTGCCATCCCAAATTCGCAGGCCGCGATCGTCGCTACCGGTAACTAACAGGGCCCCATCCGGGCTGAAGGCGGCCACGGACAGCGCCGCCCCGTGTCCGCGCAGCGTCGATAGCACCGTCGGAGTAGCCGCCGTCAGGTCGTAGAGCAGCCCGACCGGCTCGCCATCGCCCAGACCCGAGGTGGCCGCGGTCGGCGTTGTGACGACGCGATCGCCATCGCCAGAGACCGCCAGCGCCCGCCCAAGCTCTAGCTGCTCGCCGAAGCTGTACTTGACCTGGCCGCTGCGCACGTCCCAGACCTTGACGATGCAGGGGGTGCGCCCGCCGACGCCCGAGCCGCCGCTGACCAGGGTGATGGCGCGCTCGCCATCGCGCGAGATGAAGGCCTGATCGATGGGACGACGCGGGCCCGAGAGACGATGCACAAGATCGCCACCCTCGACGTTCCACAGGCGGCCATCTCCGTCGCGGCTGACGCTGAGCAGCCGCTTGCCATCGGGGCTGAAGGACAGAGCGGTGATCTCACTGGTGTGCCCTTCAAGGGGATAGGGCGAGCGACCGATGCCGCCCCGCCACAACCGGGCCGCCCCGTCGCTGCCCCCCGTCACAAAGGTGCTGCTATCGGGGGTCCAGGCGATCGACAAGACGCGACTGCGATGCCCCTTGAAAGCCATCAGGGGCTGACCGCTGCGGCCGTCCCAGATGCGAACCATGCCGTCGCTGCCACCGGTGATCAGGCGGCGACCGTTGGGACTGAACGAGACCGCCACCTCGCCTTCGGAATCGCCGGTCAGCGTCGTGTCCTTGGCGGCGAGCGCACCGCGGATGCTGCCGAGGATGCGATCCCAGAGCTCCAGCGTTCCCGACTCGCTGCGGATCACCATGCGCGATCCGTCGGCGCTGATCGCCAGGATCTGGCTGTAGCGAGGATGGCCGATCGGCGGAAACAGCGAGCGCCCCGTCTGACTGTCCCACAGCCGAGCCGTACCGTCGGCGCTGACCGTCATGATCGCCTTGCCGCCGGCCAGCGTGAAGGCCGCGGAATAGACCGTGCCGGTGTGCCCTTCGAGGACCGCGACGAGCTGACCCGATACCCCATCCCACAGGCGGGCGGTCTGATCGGCGCTGGTGGTCACTAGGCGGCTGCCGTCGGGGCTGAAGGCGGCGTCCTTGATGTTTTCGCTGTGTCCGGCGAGTGCAACCAGGCGGTTTCCGGTCTGGCCGTCCCATAGGATGGCGCTCGCCGCCGACACTGTGAGGATGCGGCTGCCGTCGGGAGAGCTGCGCACGATGCTCAGCGGCAGCGGATGCCCACGCAGCACCGCGACGGGCTGGCCGGTCTGGCCATCCCAGAGACGAACCGCGGGCTCGTTGGCGACCGTCAGGATCCGCCGGCTGTCGCGCCCCCCGACCGGACGACAGAGCCAGGGCTGCCCCGAGGGCTCGCTCAAGGTGGCAATCGCCGCCCCCGAGCCCGCGTTCCACAGCCGACACGTGCTGTCGGCAGCCAGGGTCAGCAGACGCTGGCCGTCGCCGCTGTACCACGCGCCAAGCAGGGCGCCTTGGTGGCCCAGCAAGCGATACTTCAGGCTCAGGCGGGGCGAGGCGCCCGCAGGGGGGGCGGGGCGATTACCGACCGCCGGTGCAAACACCCGAACGACGAAGTCCCCACTGCCGGTTAAGAGCTGTTGTCCGTCGGGGCTCCACACCAGCTGGCTGACTTCTTTATCGTGCGACAGCGAGCCCAGCTCATACTCCAGCCGCGCAGTCAGCCACGGCAGGAGCACGCGCTCGGGAAGCTCTTGCACCCCCATGCCATAGGCCCGTGACAGCTCAAGTGCCGCCTCGCGCAGATTGCCGACGGCCAACAGTTGCCGGGCGCGGTCGGCGATGGTCTGCGCCCGACGTGCCTCTTGCGCCCGACGCTGCGCCCCCAGGTTCTGCTGATAGGCGCGCCGCACCCACAGCCCGCCTCCCACCAAGATGGCCAGCCCGGCCACCACGATAAGCACCGTCCGTAGCCCGCCGCGCCCCGAACCCGGCTCTGTCTGCCTGACCATAGCTGCCACTCTATCAGCAGCGACAAGCGACAGGGACGCGACGATGACCCAGGCTCGCCGCTGACCAGAGCAGCGCTGAGGACTGCGCTAGGAACGAGTATCTGAGAGCTGAGATGGAAAGAAAGGAACCGCGCGAGGGCAGTCGCCAGGCGCGCAGCGCAGCGCGCAAACCGTCTGGCTATTCGACGTAGTTGGAGTCGTCGAGCAGGTCCTTCACCGCCTTGCCTAGCTCGACCTTGCCGTAGATCCAGCGGTGCAGCGTGGTCAGGATCGGCATGCGCAGGCCATGGCTGTCGGCCAGGCGATGGGCCTCGCGGATCATGTTGACGCTCTCGCAGGTGCGAGCGACTTCCTTTAGCGCGTCCGCAAGCTCGATGCCCGAGCCCAGCTGCGAGCCCAGCTGGTAATCGGCTGCGTCGCGCCGCTGGCTGGCCACCATCAGGCCCCCCACCCCGGCGAGGCCAGCGAAGGTCCGCTCGCGTCCCCCCAGCGCCGAGCCCAGGCGGGCAAACTCCGCGGCGCTGCGCGAGACCAGGACGGCGCGGGCGGCCGGCCCAAACTCCAGCACCTCGCAGACGCCACTGGCCAGCGCCACGACACCGGACATCGCCCGCGCCAGCTCGACGCCCACCAGATCGCCACTGGCGTAGATGCGCAGCGTCTGGCACGACAGCACCTGGCGGACCGCGGCAGTGACGCCCTCGACGGCGCTGCCACAGACCAGGGCGGCCGGACTCCACTCTTCCAGATCTTCGGCCAGGGCTGGACCGGCCAGCGCCCCCACCCGGGTCAGCGGCGTCTCTTCCAGGATCACCTGCGAGACCAGCTTGGCCAGCTGACCGCTCTCGGCAGGCAGCAAGCTGCCCACGCTATGCACCAGGATCTGGTTGCCGCGCAGCACCGGTGCGATGCGACGCAGCGTCGAGCGCACCGCCGCCGCCGGCACGGCCAAGAACAGCACGTCCGCCGCCGCCACGTCCTGCAGCTCCGGCGGGGCGCTGCTGTCTTCCTCGCTATCCCGGACCATCGACTCCAGCGCCGCAAACGAGCCGGCGCTCATGATCGTCGCCTCTTCCGAGTTGGCACGCAGCGACGAACGCAGCGGCTCGGCCGAGGGCGGACCGGCGAGCGCGGCAAACGAACCGGCGCTCATCATCGTCGCGTCTTCAGCCTCGGCTTTGTGGCCCGCTCCGGCCCGCATCGGCCGAACCTGCCCCCCCAGCCGCGCGCTCAGCTGCTCGGCGACCGAGCTTCCCCGCCCCATGATCGTGGCGTCTTCGGCCTCGGCCTTGATGTGCGCCTTGAGCGACTTCATCGCCCCGGCCACACCCATCATCGTCGCGTCGTCACTGTCCGCCTTGAGCATGCCGCGACCGCCGGCTGGCCCCAGCACTCCCATCATCGTCGCGTCGTCGCTGTCCGCCTTGAGCATGCCGCGACCCGCCGCCGGACCCAGCGCCCCCATCATCGTCGCGTCGTCGCTGTCCGCCTTGAAGCGCCCGCGGCCAGAGGGGTTGCTTGGGCCCAGGGCCCCCATCATCGTCGCGTCATCGCTCTCGGCGCGAAACTTGGGCTTGGCCGGAGCGCGCTCCCCAGCGGATCCGCGCGGCGGCACGTACTGCGAAACTCGCTTGATCGTGCCGCGTGCCTTGCGCTGGTTCTGAACCAGCAGCCCCATCAGTGCGCGAGCCCAGCGCCCGCCACCCAGGACTGCAACGGAAAGCTCCTTCATCACTGCCTCCAGATCAGGGACCCCAAAACGACGTTCCCTCGGGGAGCAGGCTTGAAAACAGGCTCAGCGCGGCTGCCTGGCCACGGGTGTTACGACACCCTCTGCGCCTAGCCCCTGCCTTGGCCCCCCAAGGTCATCCACGCATCATATCAGCTTGTCCCTCGCCGTGTCGGAATAAGGGCGCGAATGGCGTCGGCCACGCTGGCAAAAAAGCCGCGGTCCCCTCCCCCCTTTGCAGTATGCTGAAATGACTCGTTAAAGGGGACTTGCATGCGCTGGTTGGTGCGCGGCGACATTGATGGCTTCTTTGGGCTTGCCCTCGACAACTTGGTTCAGTTTCTGCTCATTGACACCCTGTGCCGCTATGTACTGGGTCTGCCTCCCGAGCTGCTCTACGGCCGCATCCTGCCCGGGGCGGCGGTGTCGCTTCTCGTCGGCAACCTGTTTTATGCCCGCCAGGCGATGCAGCTGGCTCAAGCAACCGGCCGCAGCGATGTCTGCGCTCTGCCCTACGGCATCAACACCGTCTCGCTGCTGTCGTACGTCTTTCTGGTCATGCTGCCGGCCAAGCTGGCGGCGCAGGCGGCCGGCGCCCCCGATCCAGCCCGCGTCGCTTGGCACGCGGGTCTTGTGGCCTGTCTCGGCTCCGGGGTGATCACCATCGCTGGCTCGTTTGTCGCCGAGCGGGTGCGCCGCATGACACCGCGGGCGGCTCTGCTATCGACCCTGTCGGGCATCGCGCTGGGCTTCATCTCGCTCGGCTTTCTGTTTCGCACCTTCGCCAATCCACTCGTCGGGCTGAGCACGCTGGCAGTCGTTCTTCTGATCTACTTTGGCCGCGTGCGCTTCAAGGGCGGCCTGCCCGGCGGAATGATCGCCGTCGCGCTGGGGACGATCTTGGCCTGGGTGACGCACCTGGCGCCAGTCGGCCCGCGTCCCGTTGGCACCCTGGCCCTGCACCTGCCGGTGCCGGTGATTGGCGATCTGGTGGCGGCGCTGTCGAGCGGCGCCTGGCTGCGTTACCTGGCCGTGATCGTGCCGATGGCGCTGTTTGACCTCATCGGCTCGCTGCAGAACGTCGAATCTGCCGAGGCGGCCGGCGATGCCTATCCGACCCGCCGCGCGCTGCTCTTTAATGGCGCCGGCACTGTCGTCGCGGCCCTGTTTGGATCGTGCTTTCCGGCCACCATCTACATCGGCCATCCCGGCTGGAAGGCGCTCGGTGCACGCGCCGGCTATTCGATCTTGAACGGCGCCTTTGCCACCTTCGTCTGCTTGACCGGCACCCTGGGCTGGCTGGCCTGGGCAGTCCCCATCGACGCGGGCATGGCGATTGTTCTTTGGATCGGCATCGTCATCACCGCGCAGGCGTTCCAGGCCACGCCGAAAGAGCACGCCCCCGCCGTCGTCCTGGGTCTCCTACCCGGCGTCGGAGCCTGGGGCGCACTGATGGCCAAAACCGGCCTGCGCGTCGCTGGCTACGGCTCGCCCGGCGGAGCAGAGTTCTCGGACAAGCTGATCCCCGCCTTCCGCGCCACCGACACCTTCATCCACGGCGCCTTCGCCCTCGAACAGGGGTTCATCTTCACCTCGATGCTGCTCGCCGCTAGCACCGTCTCGGTCATCGAGCGCCGCTTCGAGACCGCCGGCAAGTGGTGTCTGGCCGGTGTGCTGTTCTGCGTCCTTGGCCTCATCCACTCGTACCGCTTTACGCCGGCCGATACCGTTGTCCATCTCGCCCCTGCCTGGTGGCACGCTCTGGGCTACGCCGCCATGGCCATGATCTTCTTTTCTGCTCGCTTCCTCACCGAACCCAGCGACGGAGCGAGCCACTAGGTCGCCATGCAAGCATCCGTATTCATTCTGTCCTATCCCAATGCGACCGGCCTGCCGCCGGGCATCACCAGCCTGCGCCGTGCCTTCGAGCAGTGGCTGGGCTTGTGCGATCACATCACCCGGGCCGGCGGAACCATCCTGCTGCTCGATCCCGCGACCGCCGAGGCGGACGCCGCGACGAGCAGAGCCCGCACGGATCTCCTCGCCACCGCGCGGCTGGGCGGCGTATTCGTCGGGGCTCGCCCGGACGGCTCGGCCGACGCTCTGTTCCTGCGCGGACGCGGCAAAGAGGCCCCGTCGCCCGTCGAGAGCGATCCGCTATGCGCTCAGCTTCGTCGATTCGGCCTGCGCCTGCGCGACACCAGCCACAGCTATGGTGGCCAGGCCGAGGTCATCGGCCTGCCGCGCAACCGCTACATCCTGACCTACGGCCCGCACACCGACGCCGCCACCTGCGACGAGGTCGCCGCCTGCCTGCCGCTGGGCTCGCACATCCTGCGCGTCGAGGTCAGCCGCGACAGCGGGCTCTCGGCCATCACCTATCTGCAGTCGCGCGGCGGCCTAAGCATCCTGCTCTTCGACAGCAGCGTCATGCAGCACGTCACCTTCGCTCAGATCGCCACCTTCGTCGGTGACAAAGTACAGGTCATCTCGCTCGGCAGCGACGATGCCGCCGCCGGAGCGACGCAGATCATGTCGGTGCACGGCACGGCCCTGGTGCCGCCCGGTGTCTCGACGACGGTACGCGGTCAGCTGTGGCGCATGGGCTTCCAGGTCGTCGAGGTCGATCTCAGCGCCCTCGGTGGACCCGAGGTGGGCATCGGTCCACGCGCCTTCGCCATCGCCTGGCCGCAGTGCCTTCTCGACGACACGCTGCCGACCTACGCCAGCCGTCGCGCCGAGCTCTACCGCCACCTCGAAGGGCTGCCGGAAGCCTAGGTCCCCGCCCCCCCAAATCCCCGCTCTTCTGACCCTGCGATTTTTCCGAATTTCCCGTCGCTGATTTGGGCATTTTGGCCCCGGCCAAAGTTGTCAGACCCACCTGCCATACTGGCTTTCTTCCGACGAAAGGATGAAAGAAATGACAGGTGCTCGCAGCCATCAACTTGCGCAGATTTTCGGCCGTATTTTCCGTCGTATTTCCCGTCACCTCGGTCGTAGTTTCCGTCGCTGGTTGATCGCATTTGCTCGCAACCCCTCGCCGGTGCGCGGGCCCGAGGTCGAGGCGTATCGTGCCCTCTGCCAGCTGCGTCGTCGTCGTCGCGGGCCCGGGGCTGCCGTCGCTGCGGCCGCGGCAGGAGGGGGGATGTTCGGCGCTTCCGTCGACGACCCACAGGTTAATTTGCGTATCACGCTGTAACGCGCGGCTGTCCTTGTCGGCGGCGGCGAGACGGATTAAGGTAGCCGCTTCTCTCGCTGCCCAACATGTCCGATCCATCTAGCGACCAATTCTCCTCCTCAGCGACGGGGCTCCACGCCCCAGAAGCCCCCCCCAAACGAGCCGTTCTGGTCAGTGTCCACCTACCGGACAGCGACGAACGATCCTTCCAGGAGTCTCTCGACGAGCTCGGCCGCCTGGCCGAAACGCTGGGACTCTCCGTCGCTGGGCGCGTAACTCAGCGACGGGGAAGAATCGATGTCGCCGCCTATCTCGGCTCGGGCAAGCTTGCCGAGCTGGAGACGCTGGTCAAGGCCAGCGACGAGCCCACCATTGTGCTGCTCGATCACGAGGTCTCACCCTCGCAGTCGCGCAACGTGCAGAAAGCCGTCGGGGCCCACTCGGTGCTCGATCGCACAGCGCTGATCCTCGAAATCTTTCACCGTCATGCTCGCAGTCGCCAAGCCAAGCTGCAGGTCGAGCTGGTGCGTCTGCAGTATCTCGCCCCGCGTCTGCGCGAGACGCAAAAGCTCGGCGACCGGGTGCGCGGCGGCATCGGCGGCAAGGGCGCCGGCGAGTCGCAGCTTGAGCTTGACCGTCGCAAGCTGCGCGATCGCATCGCCGAGCTGCGCACCGAGCTCGGCGAGTTGGATGTCGAGGGGCGTACCCGCAGCGCCCGTCGCCAGGGCCTGCGCCGCGTCGCCATATGCGGCTATACCAACGCTGGCAAATCGACGCTGTTCCGCGCCCTCACCGAGAGCGAGGTCTACGTCGCCGACAAGCTGTTCGCCACCCTCGATACGACGGTGCGCGCCCTGCATCCGGCGCCGCGGCAGCGCATCCTTCTGTCCGACACCATCGGCTTTATCCGCAACCTGCCGACGCAGCTCGTGGCCTCGTTCAAGTCGACGCTCGACGAGGCGCTAGAGGCTAGCCTGATCCTGCACGTCGTCGATAGCGCCGATCCCGCCTGCCTTACCCACATCGAGACGACGCGCAGTGTCCTCGCCGAGATCGGGGCAGGCGCGGTCCCTGAGCTCTTCGTCCTTAACAAGCGCGACCGGCTGGAAGGCGGGCAGCTCTCTCCCGATGTGCAGGCCTTCCTCGACCGCTTGAGCACCGGGGCCGAAGCCGGCAGCGCCCCCCAGCCCGCCGCCACAGACGCCGTACCCGCTGAAAAAGCGGCGTATGCCGGCGCGATTCAGGTTTCAGCCAAAGACGCCACCGACGTAGCCCGCGTTCGGCAGGCGATTATCGACTTCTTCGATCGCGACCTTGAGCAGACCGAGATCTTCGTGCCTTACAGCCGGCAAGAGCTACGCGGCGTGGTGTACGCCAACGCCGAGGTCACCGCCGAGCGCTTCGACGAGCAGGGGGTTTTCTTCTCGGTGCGCATCGACAAAGTGGCCCTGGCACGGCTGCGTGCGTCGCTGAAGTCATCCTCCAACGGGCTCTTAAGCAGTGCTACGAGCGAAGAGGAGTAACTAAAGATGGTTATGCAGAAAGGTACGAAGATCCTCCCCGCCGAGGGAAAACTGGGCGTGCTCTTGCCCGGCCTTGGCGCTGTCGCCACGACGCTGATCGCCGGAGTCGAAGCGGTGCGTCGCGGCCTGGGTACCCCGCCCAAAAAGCCGATCGGCTCGCTGACCCAGATGGGCCGGATTCGCCTCGGCAAGCGCACCGAGAACCGCAACCCGTTCATCCGAGACCTCGTGCCGCTGTCACAGCTCTCGGACATCGTGTTTGGCGGCTGGGACATCTTCCCTGACAACGCCTACGAGGCCGCCGCCCATGCCGGCGTACTCTCGCGCGAGGATCTGGCCGAGCTGCGGCCGCACCTCGAAGCCGTGCGCCCGATGCCCGGCGTCTTCGATCCCGCCTACGTCAAAAAGCTAAGCGGCACCTACGTCAAGCAGGGCACCTCGAAGCGCGCCCTCGCTGAGCAGCTGATGGACGACATCGCGACGTTCAAGCGCGATAACGGCCTGGCTCGCTGCGTCGCTGTCTGGTGCGCCTCGACCGAGATCTATCAGCAGCCCAGCCCCTGTCATGCCTCGCTCGCCGCGTTCGAAAAGGGCCTCGATGACAACGACGAGCAGATCGCTCCCTCGGCGATCTATGCCTATGCCTGCTTGAAGTCGGGTGTGCCCTACGCCAACGGCGCGCCCAACCTGTCGCTCGACTTTCCGGCGATGATCGAGCTCGCCAAGCGTCAGGGTCTGCCGATCTG
Organism: uncultured Myxococcales bacterium; assembly: GCA_937952145.1. GTDB lineage: Bacteria > Myxococcota_A > Polyangia > Palsa-1104 > JAEUJZ01 > JAEUJZ01. The sequence goes on along the minus strand of CALFYE010000148.1, from coordinate 24,517 downwards.
CGGCAAGGACTTCAAGACCGGCCAGACGCTGATGAAGACCGTGCTGGCCCCGACGCTCAAGGCCCGCTGCCTGGGCCTTGAGGGCTGGTATTCGACCAACATCCTCGGCAACCGCGACGGTGAAGTGCTCGACGATCCCGAGTCCTTCAAGACCAAGGAAATGAGCAAGCTCGGGGCGCTCGAGTACATCCTGCAGCCGCACCTTTACCCCGACTTGTACGAGCACTTTCACCACGTCGTCCGCATCAACTACTACCCGCCGCGCGGCGACAACAAAGAGGGCTGGGACAACATCGATATCTTCGGCTGGCTCGGCTACCCGATGCAGATCAAGATCGACTTTCTCTGTCGTGACTCGATCTTGGCGGCGCCCATCGTGCTGGACTTGGCGCTGTTTATGGACCTGGCGCAGCGCGCTGGCATGGCGGGCATTCAGGAGTGGCTGTCGTTCTATTTCAAGACACCGATGACCGCCCCCAGCCTCTATCCCGAGCACGATCTGTTCATTCAGCTTATGAAGCTTAAGAACACGCTGCGCTATCTGCGCGGCGAAGAGCTCATCACCCACCTCGGGGCCGAGTACTACGACTAGCCAGTCGGCGCGCCCTCGGCAGGCGGGTTTCTCGACAACTCGCCCAAGCCGACGTATCAAAAAATGACATGCGCGCGCTGTGCTTTCTGGCTGCTCTCCTTTGGCTCTCTTTGGCTGGCTGGCTGGCCGCCCGGGCCGAGGCACGGAGCCGGGGGCACGCCCCGTCGGGATCGCCGCGCGGCAGCCAGGGTGGCCACAGCCCTCGCGAACGCCACAGCAGCCGGGAACGATCGAGCTCTCGCGATCGCCAAAGTGCCTCGCAGCGCAGAGGTAGCGCCGGCAGCAAGCACGCCCAAGCCTCCGAAAGCGGCAGGCACAAAAACAGCCAAGGCAGCGCGCTCAAGGGCCGTCACGAACGCTCGCAGCGCGGCCGGGGCCGTCGTCGAAAGGCCTTTGCCCCGCCGCCGATGCCGGCCCGCATCGATGTGCTCTCGGCCGACCAAGAGAGCGGCGCTGTCCATGTCCAGCTCACTGGCCCGCTGCGACCGCCGCATGCCCGCCTGTTCGTGCTGACCGACAGCCGTGGCCGCCGCTTCATCCCCACGCAGGCCGAGTGCTACGCCGTAGACGACCCGCCTCCCGTCAGCCCCGACGCGCCCGCCGCACTGCCGCACTGGCGCTGTGCCATGAACATCCCCACGGTCTATCGGCGCTCGCCGCTGACTGGGGTGTCGATGGAGTGGGGCGATCGCATCGTCAGCGCCCTCCCAGGTCAGGTGAAGGCGCGCTGGGCGACCGCCGGTCGGGTCTCGATTCCCGCCGCGGCCCAGCCCGAGCCCGCCGCGCCCGATGCCCCGGCGCAAGCCCCCGAGACCCCCGATTCAGCGACCCCACCGGTGCAGCCTGACCCTTCCGCCGACCCGACCGCAGCCGCTCCAACCCCCGTCGAGCCCGAGCCCATCGACCCCGCGACCCCCGAACCCGAAGATACGCGGCCCGAGTAGCGAGGTAGGCCAAAACCGCCCTGCCTGGCAAAGCTTCCTTCCCGCCGTCGCTTCCGCGATATCATGGCTGCATGCTTGAGCCTGTGCCCGGCGGAGCGGTCGCATCCGCGGCCCCAGTCCCCGTCCGAGCCGTCGACGATGTGAGCCAGCTGGTGGCCCAGCAGATTCCGCTGGCCCAGCTCTTGCGACTGTCTCTTCAGGCTGCTTCACCGTCGGAAGTCCGGGTCAAGCTGCCGTTCTCAGCCGAGCTCGCCAATCATGCTGGCGGGCTGCACGCCGCTACTCTGTTTGCCGCTGCCGAGACCGCGGCCCTCGTGCTTGGCTATCTGCTATTGCCTGCGGCGGGTGTCACGTGCATGAGCAAGGTCGTCGATCTGCGCTTTCGCAAGCTGGCGCGCGGCGATGTCTGGGCGACGGCGCAGCCCGAGAGAGCGCTCAGCGAAGCCGGCTCCACGCTGGGCGCCCGGCTGACCGCTGAAGGCAAGCTCGACGTCTCCGTGTTGGTCTCGCTGAGCGACGCCTCGGGTGAGCAGCTCGCCGACGGTAGCATTGTCATCAATCTGCGCCGCCTCTAGTCCCCCACGCTCCGCCGCCGGTTGAGCCGAGATCCGGACGCTGTCCGAGCGTCGGACAGGCCCCCGTCCGAAGACTGGACGCTCCCGCCCCAAGCCGCCCCTTAAGCCTGCCTTTCCCGTCGAGAAATCTCGCAGCCTGTCGGTTTGGTGAGCTGGCACAGGGGCTGCAATGGCCGCCTGTACCCGGGCTTGGCCCTCCGTCCCGCGGCTCCGTGGGGAGGCAGGGCCGACTCGCCCCCCGTAGTGCGCTCGCCCCTCGACGGTGTGCGCGCTCTCATCGTCTACCTAACAAGGATCTCGCCTCATGCTCACCGCTGCCCATTCTGCGACCTCGGACTCGCGGCCCCCGTACGGGCCCTTCGCCGCCCCCCTCCCCTCTGGGCTGGGCGATGACCTGACCGGGAGCCCCAGCCTGCGGGACGCCTCGCCCCGCAGCAGCGACGGCTCTCCCGCCCGCAGTGCGACCGCCACGACCTGGAAAGTGGTCTACGCCATCGTCGAGCGAGGCGCGCGCAAGCACTGGCTGCGGATCGGTATGGCGTTTGTGAATCGAGATGGATCGCTCAACGTCCGCCTCGATGCCGTGCCGCTGAGCGGCCAGCTTCACATCCGCGACAACCCGCCGCGCGACGAGCGCGAGAACCGCGAGAACCTCGGCGAGCCCCTGCCGCCGCTGCCCGCGCTGCCCCACCTGCCGTTCGAGCGCGAACCTCCCCCGGCGCGCGCCCGCAGCCGCCCTACCGCCAGCAGCCCAGCGGGGGGCGCCTAGCCACCATCCTCTGGCTCAGTCAGGCCAGCCCGCTCAACGATCGGCCCTATCACCGTCGGAAGGCCGGGTACCTGCCGACGGACTTCATCGTGTACCCGCCTTTTTTGCGCAAGAACCAGAAGAAACGGAGAACCGACCATGCGACCCACCACGAAAAAGCTCTCATCCCTCCTCAGCGCCCTGGCCTGCTTGATGCTCGGCCTCGCGACGGGATCCCTGGCCGCAGCCGCTCCCACCAGCAAATCCAGCGAGCCGGCCGCCACCCCCGCCAGCCACGCTCCCGTCCCGGCCGCCAGCAGCGCAGCGATGGCAAGCGGAACCGGCGTGGTCAACATCAACGACGCCAGCAGCGAACAGCTACAGCTCCTCCCCGGCGTCGGACCCAGTCGCGCCGAGGCCATCGTGACTTTCCGCAAGAGCCACCCCTTCAAGCGGGTGGACGAGCTGACGCGCATCAAGGGCATCGGCCGCAAGTCCCTCCTACGCCTGCGCCCCCTCCTGACCATCAGCGGCCCGACGACCCTCAAGGAGCGCCCCGGTAAACCCGGCTCGCCACTGGCCCATGGCCGCCGCCCAGTGCCCCCGCCGCTGACCTAGCCCCCGCGACCCGACAAGCCCTCGCCCCAGCTAGGTGGGTGTTGGAGTAAACGCCCGTGACGAGGACAAGCGGGACTGAGTCGGACGAGAGCGCGCCCGGAACGACCGACCGAGCCGTACTGGAAGTACGGCGACCGAGGGAGTGAGGACGTAAGCCGAGTCCGGCCAGGCCCGCGCAGCCGCAGTAGGGCGTTTACTCCAACACCCACCTAGCCGCCCGCCCGGCGTCGACTACGCCACTGCGTCTGCATCATTCGCCATGTGAATGATGACCACGGTGATGTTGTCGTCGCCACCGCGGGCATTGGCCAGATCGATCAGCACGCGCGGTGCGTCGCTGTAGAGCTGGCGGCTCATCACGTCGGCGAAGTCATCCTCTTCTAAGTAGTTCGACAGACCATCGCTGCACAGGATCAGGCAATCTCCGGACTGCACCGGGCAGACCGTGCCATCGACCTGCACTTCCCGCTCGAAGCCTACCGAGCGCGTGATGATGTGACGAAAGCGCGACTCGCGCGCCTCCTGCTCGGTCAGCAGGCCGGCCTTGACCTGCTCGGCCACCCACGAGTGATCGGTCGTGATCTGGCTGATCTTGCCGTCGCGAAACAGGTAGCAGCGCGAGTCACCGACGTGCGCGACATAAGCGCGCTGCGAGTGCACCAAGACCGAGGTCAGGGTCGTGCCCATGCCAGCGAGATCGGGGTCGCTCTGCGCGGCGTCGAAGATCGCAGCCCCGGTGATGTACATGGCCTTCTGCAGGTGGGCCAGCACCTCGTCCTTGCCCGCTGATCGCTTGGGGGGAATCAGCGAGTCTCGCAGCCGCTCGACGGCCATCCGGCTCGCCTTCTCCCCGGCCCGGTGTCCGCCCATGCCGTCGGCAACTGCAAAAAGGCTGAGCTGGGGGGCTACCAGGTAGCTGTCCTCATTGTGCTGGCGCTTGCGGCCGACATCAGAGAGGGCATACGGGATGAGGCGCATTCCGATCCATTATCACGGCCACCCCTCGGGGCAAAGCCCCAAGCGCGCCCACAAGCTAGCCCATTCAGCGACCACTTAGCGGCGAGAGACCTGACGTGGGCCCGGGCGCACGTGCAGAGCGGTGTCCTGCGCCTGCAGCGCCCCCAAGATCGCGCTCACGTGACGGCCGATCGGCGCTACCCCGTGCTCTGCCACTCCGTCGGGATCGATGCGATGAAGGCGGCCGATGAGTACGCGCAGCCCCTCGCGCTGTGACCGCGGCCGGCGCTCCAGGCGGAGCAGGCGACCAAGGCTGCGAGCCAGCGAGCGAGCGCAGCGGACCAACCAGCCTAAAAAGACGTGATAGCGACGCTCTAGCTCCGGACCGGGTAGGCCATCCAACCAGTCATCCAGCATCAGGACAGCCTTGAGGGCCCGTAGATCGTCGTGCCGCAGCAGGCCCCCCTGGTGCGCCAGCCAGCGAAAGACCGGCTGCTCGTCGAGACCACAGCTCTGGGCCCGCGACAGAAGCAGCGCCAGATAGTCCCCATGAGCCGGCTCAGAGAGCAGCAGCGGCAGCGGGAGTACCCGACCGAACAGCGCCGTCCGCGTCAGGATCTCCAGCAGCGCAGCGCCCGAGGGGTCCGCGTCTGTGGCCCGCGAGAGGAAGCGTAGACCGGTCGGCCAGCCGCGGTGACCCCGCAGTCGCTGCTGCGGCCCACGACGCTGTGCCGTTCCCTCGGTCGGTAGGGCTGCGGCCCAGTGATCGCACTGCGCTCGACTGCTACAGGCGAGGAGCACCCGTCCACCAGCCCGCAGTCGCCGCCTTGAGCCGCGTCTGAAGTCCGCCTCTTTGGGGAGGGTGCTCGCCCCGTCCTTACTGCTGGGAATCACCGCTCCGAGGTAGACGATGTTGTCCATCCCAGTTCCCGGGGCCGGCGACCGTCCCAGGCGCTGACTAATCGTCAGCCGAATCTCCCCCCGGGCCTGCGCCCGCTGGACCACCCCACGCTGCGCCGGTGTCAGCTCGTCTCCGTCGAGGGCCAGACCGCGACTGAGCGCCGCTCGCAGCAGATCTTGGCCATGGCCAGCCGCCGTGCCAGCGAGCTCGACGAGGGCCTGTTCGGCTGCTGGCAGCCGGGAAGGGTTCCGCGCGATCAGAGCATGCAAGAGTCGCAGCCGCTGACTTAGCTGGGGCACCAGCACCAGTGTCTTTTCGCCGCGCTGAGCCAGCGTCAGCAGCGACTCACGCAGACATGCCGGCTCGGTTCCCACGGCATCGCAGAGCACCTCGCCATCGAGCGGGGGCACTGGCAAGGAGAGGCCTGACTCGGGATCCAGCGCCGCCGCCACAAGCCGCTCCGGCAAGCAGGCGCGCAGCCGGCCACCATGCAGCTGAAAAACTGGCGGGGGGACCGCTGCCGGCCCGCAGATCAGCGTGGCCGAGAGCGGCTGTGCAAACTGCGTGACCGCGGTCGAAAAGCCCTCTTCCGCGACAAAGGCGACGACCCGCAGCCCCGGCGAGGCGGCCTGCAGGTGCCGCAGCAGCGACGCAAATACTCGACGGCGGCGCGGCGCTAGCCAGCTCTCCAGGGAGTCGATCAGGAGACTATCGAACTCGGCCAAGCATCGCGGTTCCCGTCGCAGACGGCGCAGGAGCTGGGCCGGAGAGAGGATCGCCGACTGCACCTCAGCCGCCGGCCAAATCGTCGCCAGCTGGGCCCTGGCCCATCGCCGCTCAGTCGCCGAAGTGAGGAGCAAGCCGACGCGCTCGCCGCTGTGCTGGCCGTGTAAGAGCAGCAGCTTAGCCAGCAGGCTCTTGCCCGTACCCACCCCGCCAGAGACGAGAAAAGCGCCCCCATTCCCGGCCAGCAGGCCGGCGCGGACGGCCTGAGCTTGTAGCGGCAAGAGCCCCCCGCCATCCCCCTTGAGCCCCTCGCTATCCGCCGCGCTTTCGAGGAGCGTCCGAAAGGCTCGTACCTGGCTCGGCACTACGCCAAAGGCCCGCAGATCGCCGAGCGACAAGCTGGACTGCAGGGGAGAGGAGCTCAGCGACGCCGGTGGGTTCATGCAACCTTCTTCGGTTGGGGGAAGCCACCCGATACTGACTGGGTGGGGCCGTTGGGGCGCAGCGATACGCCAGAAAGACTTGGGCCGGGTCAGCATAACGCGTTCGCCATATTGAGAACAAGTCGCAACAATCTGCGCGCCCGCCGTTTTGGGTACACCGCGTGCCGCAGCGAGGACCGGGCCCGTCGGGAACGGCGCCCGGATAACCCTGGCTCCCCCCAAGTAGGGCGATCGCGACTGGGCGACCACGGCTCGGCGACCGCGGCGGACTAACCGCGACTGGCCGCCTGCGACCGGTCGACCGCGGCCAGAGACCGCAGGCCAAATCGCCGCCTGGACGAATTCGTCCACTTCGGCCGACCGTCCGATGCGGCCTCTCCGACGGGGGCCAGCGGCACAGAGCGGCGCTGGCGGAATCGCCCCAGCTGGCATCAGGCTTGCTGTTTAGTCAGGCATCGACCGCGTCACGATGAGCAGGCGGCAGCATCCCGCCCGCGTCGATCAAGCGGTCCAAAAACGCCCTCTACGACCTCTCTCCGCTCGCCAGCGTCAACCCGTGGGCGACGAGCGGCAGGCAGCAAGGAGTCTGACCATGCGCCTCTTCCAGCAGCTTCTGGCCTTTGCTCTCACCACCACCGCTTGCTTTTCGCTCGCCGCCGTCCCCTCCGCGATGGCGCAGGAGCAGCCAGTTCCCGGGGCCGTAGCTGTCCAGCCACCGATGGCGCCCATCCCCGCCCCCCCGCTGCCGCCTCCCGTCCAGGTCGTCCCCCAGCCGATGCCCTATGTGCCGCTTCCCGCTTCGCCCGTCTATGCCGTGCCGTCGGTTCCCACGGCGCTGCCAAGTGCGGCGGTGCTGTTGATGCCACAAGATCAAGTCCTGGCCAGCAAGGGCACCTGGGAACGCCAGGGCGACCAGCTTGTCCTGCGCCATCAGGCCAGCTCGGGACGGCGCTCCGGCATGATCGCCGCGGGCATCACCCTGCTGTCCCTGGCCTATACCCCGGCACTCATCACCGGCAGTCTGTTTACGCTGTTTGAAGGCCCGAACGATGTCGGCTCCTCGCTGCTCATTCCCGTCGCGGGTCCTTTCCTCAGCGGCTTGTTTGCGCTCTCGGGCCAGAACGAGCTTGGCCTCTCGGGCCGCGGAGCCCAGAGCTGGGCCTGGTCCTGGATGCTGGTCGATGGCGCGGTGCAGGTCACAGGCCTGGCCCTCCTCATCGCCGGCGGCCGCGCCCGGCCCAGCGCAGCTCCCAGCTTCCTTGAGCGGGTGCAGATCCTGCCCTATTCGAACCAGAACGGCGGCGGCGTGACAGTCAGCGGCAAGTTCTAGCCGCCCGCAAAAAAGTCGCCCCCAGCGATGATTTTGGCGAGGGCTTGCGGTCTATCGGATAACGACGGACGACCGCGGTGGCGCTGACCGGTCAGTGCCTTGCGCCGCCCGACCAATCCCCAACGACAGGATGCAAGCCCATGGGAAAGCTGACGGTGACGACGTTTGTTTCGCTGGATGGCGTGATGCAGGCCCCGGGAGGGCCGACTGAGGATCCGATTGATGGCTTCCCCCACGGCGGCTGGGGAGTGCCGCACTTTGATCAGAGCACCGGCATGTTTATGGGCGGGGTCTTCGCCCGCGCCGAGGCCTTCCTACTGGGAAGGCGCACCTACGACATCTTCGCCAGCTACTGGCCCAAGGTCACCGAGCCGGGCAACCCCGTTGCCGATGCGCTAAACCGCCTGCCCAAGCACGTCGCCTCAACCAGGCTGCGCGAGCTGAGCTGGCCGGGGTCGCGCCTCCTTGACGGGGATGTCCCAACCGCGATCCGCCGCCTCAAGGAGCAGTACACCGGCGAGCTACAGGTCCACGGAAGCTGCGGCCTCCTGCAGACTCTGTGGCAGCACGACCTCATCGATGAGATCGCCATCCTGCAGTTCCCCACCGTTCTCGGCAGTGGCCGCCGCCTGTTCGGACCGGGGACCCGCCCGCTGGGCATGCGGCTCCTCAAGTCGGAGAGCACTCCCTCCGGCATCGTCTGTTCGACCTATGCCCGCGATGGCGCCCTGCGTCTCGGCGCGATCGAGCCGCGCTCCTAGCCCGATCGCCGCAGCCCCCGCCAGAGCCGTCCGCTAGTCGTTGACGACGACGTTGACCTTGCTGCCCTTGGCGACCGCCGTGCCGGGGGCCGGATCCTGCCTGAGGACCGCGCCATCGGCCGCGTTGTCGTCCGAGGTCTTGCCGACATCGCCGAGCACCAAGCCCACCTGCTCCAGCGCGCGCCGCGCCGAGCCGAGGCCACGCCCGCGTAGGCTGGGCACCTGGACCTGCTCGCCGCCTTTTGAGACCTGCAGGCTGACGCTCTCGCCGCGCCGTAGCTGACTGCCCGGTGGTGGCTCGGTGGCGATGATCGCTCCGACGGGGACCGTTACGTTTGGCACCTCGGTCACCGCTCCCGCCTTCAGGCCCAGATCAGCGATCGCCTTCTGCGCTGCCGCCAGCGGCTGCCCAACGACCGCCGGCACCGCTACCTTGGCCACCGGCAGCGCCAGCATCGCGTGTAGCTCTCCGCCCTTCTTCAGCCGCGAGCCCTGCAGCGGCCGCTGCTCCATCACCGAGCCCACCGCGATCTTGTCGCTGTCCGACTCGCGCTGCCCGTCAATCACCAGCAGCAAGCCCATCGGCTCCGCCAGACCCCGCGCCTGATCCGGCGTCAGCCCAACGATCTGCGGTACGTCGATGACCTTCTCTGGCGGCGGCGCCATCAGGTTGTGCATCACCAGATAGGTCCCCGCGCTGACCACCATGGACACGAGCCCCGATACAACGTGTTGCCATGCCGACATATCTCGACAGTACTCGAATTTGCCACCGCAAAAAAGCGCCACCACGACGCAACCCCCCCTCCCGCAAGGAGGATGAACGACCACATCCCCCCGCCCCCCCCAAAGCCCTGTTTACATATTCCCCCCAGAAGCGAGTAAGGCTGGGGCCGCAGCGGATCTCATTTTTTCGACGCCCCGACGAAAAAATGAGGCCGCGCCCGCGGGGCCCCCAGCCGTGCAGCCCGTTCGCGCCAAGGGCATTCACAGCCCAATATGTAAACGCGTACCTAGAGCTTGCTGCAGGTCGCCGTCCCCCCCGAGCGGAGACGCGCGAACTTGAGGGTAGTCGCGCCCGGGCTATCAAACCAAGCCCACACCACATCGCCGTTTAAGTGCGTGCGGAAGGGATCATCGCGCTCGCCCCACTTGGTGTTGGTCAGCGTGATCGGTCCCTCCAAGAATGCGCCAGCCCCCGAGACACGGGCCAGGCGATAGGTCGTGCCGGCGCTCCAGCCAACGACGTACTGCTCGGCGGTATCGCCCGATGGCAAGAAGCGCGCGATCGAGGAGTTGGCTTCGTTGCCACTCGTCGTCGTCAGCCAGACAATGCTGCCCGGCGTGCCGTTGTTGCCGACGCTGACGAAGCCGATGTCCTGGTTCATCGTGCTCGGGTTATACGAGCTCTGCCCGTTGGCCGCCGCGTTCTGATGGCCGTTGAAGACCAGCTTCCAGCCCGCCATGCCAGGCGCCGCGCTGCCTAGCTCTGCCGCGACGCTGCCGTTGCAGCCCCCGTCGAAGTCGCGGACCTTGCCATTGCGGTTGATGTACACGCCGCCGATCGAGTCGGTGGCGAAGTTGGTACCCGTCGTGCCGGGGTAGCAGTCGGTGACACAGATCGGCAGCGTCTGATTGGCAGCCGAGCTAAAGCGCAGAAGCTCGCTCATCGAGTGCGAGCAGCCCCAGTTCCAGCCCAGGGTGCGACTGCCCGTCATCGCGTCCAGCCAGTGCAGCGCATCGCCCTCGTGACCGTTGGCAAAGCCCGAGATGCCGTGGACGTGGAAGTACGCGCCGTACTTGCCCGCGCCGTACTCTAGCCGGCTCTCGCCGATGCCGAAGTCCGTCGGGGCAGCCAGCGTGTCGTCGAGCGGCGTGGTCCAGCCCGGCGCGCCCTTGCTGTCGTAGCGCACGACCTTGAGCGACTTGGGATTCGTCGTCTGATCCCACAGCAGGCCCGCGAAGTGACCATCCGCCTCGGCCGCAAGACCGCGCAGGATGAACGCCCCCAGATCGTAGGTGCTGACGATCTGATCTCCCGCATCCAGCCGCGCCACGCGGGCCCGCGGCGAGGCCGCCGAGCCCGTGGTGTAGCCGACGAGCGTGCCGCAGTCAGCGTAGGGCACGGTGTAGACCGGACCCACATTCAAGCCGCCCTGGCCCCAGATGCGAAACGACGATCCCCCGGCGATGACCCCCGCCGCTGCCGCGACATTGCTGACTCGCAGGCGATCGGCCAGCGCCGTGCCCGGCGGAGGTGGGCAGTCGTTGTCATTGCTGCTGGTGCAGCCGGCCGGGCAGCAGCCATCGCTTCCAGCGCAGGCCGTAATCGCTGCGTGCGCGCAAGCCACGTTGCAGTTGGCAGCGCTGCCCGTCATCGTATCGGTGGTGCAGACATCGCCGTCGCTGCAGCTCTGCGGACAGCTATCCACCGGATCGCAGGTCTCGCCGCTGTCGAGGACACCGTTGCCACAGGTGCGCGAGCAGTCGGTGTCGTTATTCGCGTCACAGGCCGAAGGGCAGCAGCCATCGCCCGAGACACAGCTAACGATGTCGGTCGTGCAGCCGTTGCCACCGGCGGGGGGGTTGGCCTGACAAGCACAAAGGAAGAGCAACGAAGCCAGCGTAAGTCGTGTTCCCATACCGCCATGATCGCCAGATTTTCCGTCGGCGAAACAAGATTTGTGCGGACACCTGGACCGCGCCAGCAACCCGCCGACTAGCCAGCCCTTTTTGGGTTGGGCCCACCCAGCTCGGTCACCGCCAGGGCAAGCAGTTGCCGCAGCCCCTGCCCCATGCCCACCGACCCACAAAGCCAGCGCTCACCAGCGGTTCCCCGCCGCCCGCTTTGCGGCCCCGTCCCGGTGAGGCTTTTCCTTTATACTGGCAACCATGGCCAATTCCGATGCACCTGCGGGGGGCAGTGCAGGGGACGGGGGCAGCGCTCCATCTCCTCCTCGGCCCCAGGGACTTTCGCTCTCGACCTCACGTCCGATGTCCGTGCTCATCCCGCCTGGCACCTTGGTGACACCAGCGACGGCAGCCGCCTATCCGCCGATGGCCACCCCCGAGGGTTCACCGTCGATCCGGGCGCGACTTCTCAACATCGCCGATACCGAGACCGCCGCCGCCCGTCACCTGGCGCAGCTCGACACCGACTTTGCCCAGCGCCACGTCATCCTGCGTGACGCCGTGCTGCTGAAGTATCTCGAGCTCGTTGACGCCCTGCGCGCATCGGTGCGCGAGTTCAACAACCGCCTGATCGACGCCCCCGGCCACGTCCTGCCGCGCCTGCAGTGGTACGAGACGCCCAATGTCACGCTCCGTGACGCGGTCACCGGCGACGGCATGCGCGTCCGCGTGCAGCGCATCAACAGCTACTTCGACCTCGTGCTCAAGATGGTGCACCGGGCCGGCAAGGAAGACATCCCGCTCATCGAGGGCTACGGCTCGATCGGCCGCGAGCAGATCCGCACCGAGACGCTGATGCGCATCGAAGGCTTCGTCGAAAAGGGCCTCGCCAAGTACCGCTACAGCCAGGACTTCCGCCGCCTCGATGTGCCGATTGCCGAGGTCCCCGATCGCATCGTTATGGCGGTCGCCTCGCACGACCACGCGCTGCTCAGCCGCACGTTCTACGCCCCGCTCATTATCAAGAAGCCGGACGAGAGCGAGTCGGACATGCCAGCCTCCGCTCCCGTCGCTGCCGCAGCCCCCAGCGGCCCCGCCCCAGCTGGCTCGGGCTCGCCCTCCTAGACCGCCGTCCCTACTTCAAGATCATCTTCAGATCGCTCCACGTCACCGTCACGGTGAGGACGTCGCCCTCTTTGCTGGCGGTCGAGGGGCTGACCCCGATCGCTGACAGCGCCGCCGGCAGCTGCATGCCCCCCAGATCGAACACCGGTGGAGTTCCACCGTCGGGAAGCATGCTGCCAAAGTCGGGAGCCGACGAAGCCGGGCTGGGCACGATAAACGTGGCCGCCATCACTGGCTGACTGGTGGTGCCGTTGCCGCCCAGCGTGAACTTGCCGCCCGACAGCGTGCCCCGCCCCTCGTTGCCCAGCGCATCGCGTACGAGCTCGGGATAGGCGTACCAGACCCCGGTTGGGGCATCGATCGGCAGCTGTAGTGATCCGCTCAGCGTCTCGCCCCCGCCCAGCATCGCCGAAAGCAGCTTCGGCGACTCGGCCGGGCCCATGAAAACTTTCACATTCTGGCTCATCGGCAGCTTCTTGTCGTCGGCGATGCGCAGGCTCAGGCTCACCGTCTGGCAGCGCCCCACCGAGGCGGGCGTCGCATCCATCGCGACCGGCGTCGGCGGTACGCGATCGCCTTCGGGGTTGCTCTCGACCGTCAGAAGCACGATGCCCGCTTCGGTATCGACCGGCGTGCCACCCTTCGGATCGAAGATCTTGTAGCGCTTGTCGGTATCGATGTTGCGCCGCACCCGCAGCACGCGACCACCGTTATTCAGCGTGACCTGCCCCTCGACGACATAGTTGCCGGCCGAGAGCGTGGTCGGCACCTGCAGCGTGATGGTCCCACTGCCGCCGGGCAGCACCTGCGCCTCGTAGCTCGGCTCGGCGCCGGGGCCAGGGCTCTTTTCGCTTACCAGCCACCACTTGCTCTCGCGGATGCCGCAAAGCTCATCGGCCATGCTGATCTGCACGCTGACGCGGTCGCCCTGCTTGACGGTATTGCTGCCCGACAGCGACACCGCCGCCAGCTTCAGCGCCGGGGCGGACGCCGCGCTGGAATACGTCGTGCTGATGTTGGTGAAGCTCGCGCCGGTCGCCTGCATCGTCTGCCCGCCGTCGTACTCGACGAGGTAGCCGGTCGGGTTGTGACGGGCGATGGCCAGCGGCTGGCCGGTGGCGCTGACCAGGACCACGCGCTCGACGATGTAGTTGTCGGCGGCGTCGCACTTGCTAAACGCTCGCTGGCCGGCATAGATCCCGCCCGTACCGTCGAGCATCAGGCCAAAGCTGGCGCCCGTGCTGCCGCGCAGCTCAGCGTAAAGCTGCTTCGGCAGCTCGCGATCTTTAGTCGCCGGATCCAGCTCCGAGAGCTTCTTACAGCCCCCACCGTCCTGTTCCGGAGCACCGCCTTTGCTACAGCCGATCTGCGTCGGTAGCAGCGCCAAAGCCAAAAGAGGCAGACCGCGAAGCAAAGGACCCAATCGAGGAATGCGATATGCGTCGTGCATGGCCGCGCACCATAGCAAAAAGTCCCGCCCGCCACGCGGGGACTTCTTTACAAAGCTCAGGAGCGCGTGATATCGGATTTGTTCGCAAAAACCGCTGGGCTCTCGCGGGCTTAGCGTGACTTGGCACAGGGCTCTCAAGTGTTCCGTCGATTGTCGGAACCCCCGCAAGCCGGTCTGAAGAAGAGGACTCAAGACAGATGGCTCGAGCAAAACGAGGCTTCAAGGCGCGCCGACGCCGCAATCGCATCAAGGCCTGGGCGCGTGGCTTCCGCGGAGGGCGTTCGACCCTCTGGAAGTCGATGCTGGAGACGGTGCGCCATGGCTGGATGCATGCCACCCGTCACCGTCGCGAGCGCAAGCGTGATTTCCGTCGTCTGTGGATCATCCGCATCAACGCGGCAGCCCGGGCTCTGGGCATCTCGTACTCGAAGATGATGCACGCCCTTTCGGCGGCCAACATCGAGCTGGATCGCAAGGTCCTGGCTGAGCTTGCAATCAGCGATCCCGCGGCCTTCCGCGCCGTGCTGACGCAAGCCGGTCTCAAGCCCGCTCAGGCTGCGGCCTAGTCCCGCCCTCCCCTCCTCGCAATGAGCGGCTCCTCTCCCCCGAAATCGCAGAGCGAGAGCGACTCCGCGCCGCTCAGCCCCATCTACGCTGAACTCATCGCACAGCTGCAAGCCGAGCTAGCCAACGCCGGCAGTGAGCCCGCCCTGCGCACCGTCTACGCCCGCTTCTTGGGCAAAGATGGCGAGGTCCGCAAGCGGCTGGCCGATGCCCTGCGCACCGCGCCCGGTCCCGAGAAGCGCGCCGTCGGTCAAGCCGGCAACACCGCGCTATCCCGAGGCGAGGCACTGTTCGCGGCTCGCCTGCAGGCGCTGCACGAGGCCGCCCAGCGCGCCGATCTCCTGCGCAGCGTCGATGTCACGCTGCCCGGCCGCCGCACGCGGCTGGGTGGCCTGCATCTTCTGTCGCAGGTGCGGCGCGAGCTTGAAGCGATCTTCGCCGAGATCGGCTTCGTCGTAGAGAGCGGCCCGCAGGTCGAGAGCGAGTTCTACAACTTCGAAGCGCTGGCCATGCCCGACGATCACCCAGCGCGCGATATGCAGGACACGTTCTATGTGCAGGCCCCGCCGCTGCCCGGTCCCACGGGTGGGCGGCTGGTCTTGCGCACGCACACCTCGCCGGTCCAGATCCGCACCATGCTGGCGCAAGAGCCGTCGGTGCGCATCATCGCGCCGGGCAAGGTGTATCGCAAAGACGACGACCCGACGCACTCGCCGATGTTCAACCAGATCGAGGGGCTGGTCGTCGATCAGGGCATCACCTTCGCCGACCTCAAAGGCACGCTGCTCTACTTCGCGCGCCGCTTCTTCGGCCCGCGCGTCAACATCCGCCTGCGGCCTTCGTTCTTTCCCTTCACCGAGCCCAGCGCCGAGGTCGATGTCACCTGCGTCTTCTGCGCCCAGGCCGGCTGTCGCCTGTGCAAAGGCACCGGCTACATCGAGATCCTCGGCTGCGGCATGGTCGACCCCGCGGTCTTCGCCCACGTCGATGCCGAGAGAGTACGCCGCGGGCTGCCTGCGGCCTACGACCCCGAGCGGATCTCGGGCTTCGCCTTCGGCATGGGCATCGATCGCATGGCCATGCTGCGCTACGGCCTGTCGGATCTGCGCCTGCTGTTCGCTGGCGATGCCCGCTTCACCCAGATGTTTCGCTAACACCCAGCCCCAGACACCGTCGCACAGTCCCAGCCACCGGCCACCGAAACGCCGGGCGCTGCGACGGACACCCAACCGGAACCCCCATGAAGATCTCCTGGAATTGGCTCCGCGAGCTTGTGAAGCTGCCGGCCAGCCTGTCGTCTGCCCCGGTGCTGGAAGCGGCCAAGGAAGTCGAGGCGCGCCTGATTCGCCGTGGCGTCGCCGTCGATGCCCTGATCCCCGTCGGAGTCGGCTTAAGCGGCGCCATCGTCGCCGAGATCCGCGGCAAGCGACCGCATCCCAAAGCCGACAAGCTGACCTTGGTCGATGTCTTTGATGGCCAAGCGGTCACGCAGGTCGTCTGCGGCGCCCCCAACGTCCCCGCCGCCGGCGAGCCAGGACAGTCGCCGCGCGTCATCTGGGCCCGGCCCGGCGCGACGCTTCCGAACGGCCTTACGCTCAGCGTGCGCGATGTGCGCGGCATCCCCTCGCCCGGCATGCTGTGCGCCGAAGACGAGCTAGGGCTGTCTGGCGATCACGGCGGCATCGTGCTTCTGCGCCCCGAAGACGGGCTGGAAATCGGCAGCGACTTTGCGCAGGGCGCTGGCCTGCCTGATGTGATCTTCGAGCTCGACATCACGCCCAACCGTCCCGATCTGCTCGGCCATCTGGGCGTCGCGCGCGAGGTCGCCGCAGCTTTTGCCAGCGAAGGCGCCAGCCTGCTCGTGCCCGAGATCGGCTTTGCCGGCCGCACCGCCGAGCGCCAAGCCGGAAGCGCCGCCAGCATCGAGATCACCGACGCCACCGGCTGTCCACGCTACCTCGGCCATGTGCTGACCGGTCTGCGCGTGCAGCCAAGCCCGATCAAAGAGCGGCTGCTGCTGACCCGCTTGGGCTCGCGACCGATCAACAACATTGTCGACGCCACCAACCTGGCGATGTTCTTCATCGGTCAGCCGCTGCACGCCTTCGATCTCAACCGCCTGGCCGGTCGCAAGATCATCGTGCGCCGCGCCCGGCCGGAAGAGAAGATGACGACTCTCGACGATGTCGTGCGAGCGCTTTCACCCGACGATCTGCTGATCGCCGACAGCGAGCGCGGCGTGGCCATCGCCGGCGTGATGGGCGGTCGCGACAGCGAGGTGCGAGCCGATACGACCGAGGTGCTGCTGGAAGCGGCATACTTCGATCCCGCGACGGTGCGTCGCAGTGCGCGCCGCTGCAAGCTGCACACCGAAGCCTCGCATCGCTTCGAGCGCGGCGCCGATCCCAACTCGGGCCTAGAACTCGGAGCGCGCTACTGTGCCGATCGTCTGCTGGCCCTGGCTGGCGGACAGATTCTCAGCGGCGCCATCGATGTCTGCCCCCGACCGCAGCCGAAAAAGACCGTCGAGCTGCGCTTTGCGCGCACCAACCAGATCCTCGGCACCGAAGACCCGCCGGTCTCGCGCGAACGACAGACTGCGGCGCTCACTGCACTCGGGCTCTCCGTCGAAAAATCGGCAGATGATCGCGCTACGTTTGCCGTGCCGACCTATCGCCCCGACCTGGTCCGCGAGATCGATCTGATCGAAGAGATCGGCCGCAGCGTCGGCTACAACGACATCAAAGAACGCATCCCACGGCTGAGCATGCAGCAGCCCGGCTCAGGCCATGGCGAGAGCGGACTGACTACCCCGCCGCCCGGTAGCGAGCGCGCCCGCAATGCTGAGCGGGCCCGCGACCTGTGCGTGGCGCTGGGCTTTGACGAAGTGCAGCTGTTTTCGATGACCAGCCCCGACAAGCTGCGCGCCGTCAGCCGCGAGGCCTTCGACGAGAGCCGGCTGCTGCCGCTGGAAAATCCGCTGCGCGAGGATCTGTCCGTCCTGCGCACGCAGCTTCTGCCGGGCCTTTTGGATGCGCTGCGCAAGAACCTGCACCACGGCCTATCGGATGTGCGGCTGTGCGAAGTCGGCGAGGTGTTCCTGCGTCCCCGCGACGCGACGCTAAGCGATCCGGCGCAGCTTCAGACGACGCGGATCGCCGGCGTGCTGTGCGGTCATCGCTCGTACTACCTCAAGCCCGGCGCGAGCGATGTGCTCGACTTCGCGGATGTCCGCGGCATCGTCGAAGAGCTGCTCGATGGTCTGGGGTATGTGATCGCGCCGGCCGCGGGCCACAAGGCGGACGATCAGGCCGCGGGTCGCGAGGTGCTGATCCGTCCGGCCTCAGCCGATAAGCAGCCGTTCCTGCATCCGGGCCTCGGTGCCGTCGTGTTGTCGTCGAGTCGCGTCGATGCCGATGGCAGCCCGGCTCTGGTCGGCTACTTCGGCGAGGTCCATCCCGAGCTACGCAAGCGCCTGGACCTTCAGCATCCCGCGCTGCCCGCGCTGCCGGTGTTCGGCTTTGAGATCGACATCCCGGCCTTCCGTCGCCCGATGGGCACGTATCACGAGCCGCCGCGCTTCCCCGGCACCTCACGCGATCTGTCGTTCCTGATTGCGGTCGAGGTCCCCGCCGATGCCATCCGCAGCGTCCTTTACTCGGCGCCGGAGCCGCTGCTCACCGACGTGCGCATCCTGGAAGACTATCGCCATCCGACGCATATTCCGGCCGGCCAGAAGGGCCTGCTGCTTAGCCTGAGCTATCGCAAAAACGATCGCACGCTCACCGATGACGAAGCGCAGAAGGCGCACGAGCGCGTGCTCGCGCATCTACAGGGCGCTTTCGCCATCAAACTGCGTTAGGCTCACAAGACCCACAGGAGGACTAATCTATGAACCGCAAATCCCTATCAACTCTTGCTGCTGTCATCCTCGCTCTGCCGCTTAGCCTGCTGGCCGCGTGTGGCGCGCCCAGCGCCCTCGACCTGTGCTTCATGGGCTGCGATTACAACAAGAAGTGTCTCAGCAGCAGCGACGTGGATCTCACCAACTGTCGCAACAACTGCACCGACAAGAAGGGCACGTTCTCGGATGCGGACAATCAGCTGGCCAAGGACTGCAAGAACGCCGGCGAGATCCGCAGCAAGCAGGCCGCTTGCTACAGCAAGGCCTGTGGTGAAGTTCCCGGCTGTCTGCTGAGCAACGACACCAACGCCTGCGTCAGGCCGTAGCGCTCGATACCCGTCCGCGCCTCCCGTCCGCGCCTCCCGTCCGCAGCTCCTCTCTGGCCTTGCTCGGCCTCCCCACTCCACCTCGTCTGCTCTTGGCACCGCATCGCGCCCTCCTCGGTCTCGGCGTTCAGTGGCCAAAGCTGAGCATGGCATGGTCACCTGTGGCCATGGCCCGTCTCTCATCCTGCGTCACCCTTGCTCTGTACGTCGGTGCGCATGCACTCGCCCCGACCTCCCCCAGATGCAAGGAGTTTGCAGATGATTCTCGGTCTAGCGTTTGACGGCGACCCACCCCGTATCGATCTGCCTGATATGCCGCGCGGTCTCGCCGCCGGGCTCTGCATTCGTGTGCGGATTCGGCGACTGGGCAGCGAGCCACGACAGCGCCTGCTAGAGCTGGGAACCGCGACCGGCGCGCGCCTGATCCTAGAGACGGGCGATCGTCCCGACGCGCTGATCTTTGCGCAAGAGACGCCGACCGGACGACGTGAGCTGATCGCGCGCGGCGCGCTACCTGCCGAGCGCTGGGTATCGCTCTCCGCGACGCTAGAGCCCGATGGCGATGCCGAGCTTTTGGTCTTCGACCTATCCGTAGCGCGCGGCAAGCTCGGGCCGCCCGACGGGGCGGGGCGCAGCGAAAACTTCCTGGCCGGGGGCAGCGCGGGCCGCCCATTTATCGGAGAGCTGTCGCAGCTTCACATCTGGCGCAGCCCCAGTCCCGACTATCTCGTCGATGGCAGCCCCAAGCTCGACTCGGACGGGCTGTGGGCGGCCTACGCTCTCGATCGCGTCCGCCCCATGAGCGAGACGGTAAATGGCGTGACCACGACCTATTACCGACTGCAGGATGCCGGCAAGCTCGGCAAGCATGCGCGCAGCCCAGCCGCCCTGGCCAGCGTGCGCTGCGCCGAGCCGCTCACCGACAGCCAGGTGCGCGCCATTCGACTTGTCGATGAGACGCAGCCGCTCGCGCTGGCCCCGATCGCCGGACTCGACGATGGGTTGACGATGGAGGCCTGGGTCCGCTCCGACGAGCTGAGCCAGTCGCGCAGCGTGCTGCGGCTGAGCAGCGCCGTGCCCCTTGCGCTGTGCGTGGGCGGCGCGAATGCCGAGGTGAGCCTGGTCGGCCGCGCGACGCTGCGGGTGGGCCCCATGACCCCGATCGATGAGGACGTGATCCTCCTGTCGGTCGGCGGGGTGCTGCGGCCGGCCGCCTTCACTCACATCGCAGCGACAGTGCGCAAGGTATCCGCGGTGCTGTACGCCGCCAGCTTGTACGTCCAGGGTCAGCTCGTGGCCGAGGGAAGCTGGCAGTACAGCATCCACGACAAGCGCTCGCTGGCGCTGCAGCCGCTGTTCACCACGCAGCATGTGCAGCTTGCGGTAGGCGGCACGTTCGCCAAACCCAACCGCCCCGGGCTGCAGGGAGCGGTGGCAGAAGTGCGGCTGTGGTCAACAGCGCTGAGCCGCGACGAGCTGGGTGCGGCCTGGCTCACGCGAGCCCGCGGCGACGAGCCGGGACTTGCCGCCGGCTATCGCCTGGACGAGCTCACGGCCGGCTGCACGCGCGATCTGAGTCCGCAGCGCGGAGTCGCCGCCGTGCCCAGCGGGGCGCTGCTGATCGCCGCTCCTGGCCTGCCCCTTCTGCCTTCGCAGAGCCGCGAGCGCGCCCGGGTCATCGCGCGCGGCAAGCTGCTGCGCGAGACACTTTTGATCCGCGTTCCCGAGCCGCAGATCGTCACCATCACCACGCCCACCTCGCCGAGCTTCCCGTCGCTGCCTCTGCCAGGTAGCGATCCTGGGCTCCCCAAGGCGCCGCGCTATCAGCACAAGGACACTCTGGTCTTCGATGCGACGATCAAGACCCTGTCTGCAAGCAGTGAGTCGCTGACCGATGCAACGCTGGAGGTGCGGATAGACAGCCCGCTTCTGTGCATCACCACGGTGCGCGATGACTCGCAGTTTTCGCAGTGGCGACCCGGCCAGACCTACCGCCTGACCGTGCCCCGAGGGGGCAGCCTGCGCCTGCGCTTCGTCGCTGATGAGCTGTCTTGTCCGACGCTGCGGGTGCGCATCGCCGGTCGGCAGGCCGACCTGTGGACGGTGGTGCGTCCCGATGAAAAGACCCATCGCCAGCTGCGCACCGTGACCGCGGCCGAGCTGCAGTCCCCTAGCGATGGCCGACGCTCGCCCCTGCCGGCCGCCAGCAGCGCCGAAGATGCCGCGGCACTGGCCAGCCTCTGCAATCACGTCGGTCGCGTGCTGCCGCCCTTTCCACAGGCCACCAGCGCCGGGCAGGCCAGCCTGCCGCCTATCCTGCGCTACACACAGTTCAAGAACATCCTGGGGGATGCCTGGAATTCCATCGAAGACGGCGTCGATCAGGTCGGGGATGTCGCCAACGACGTCGGCCACCAAGTCATCGATGGCGCGGGCCACGTGATCGAGGTGACCGGCCAGGTCGGCTCATCGATCTACGACCGCGCCGGCCACGTGCTCGGCACGGTGAGCAACGGCCTGATCACCGTTACTCTCGACGGCGCACGACAGGCACAGCGCCTGCCCAAGACCGCCAGTCAGCTGCTGTCCAAGACCGGGGCCGAGCTGGATCAGCTGATCGACAACGCGCAAAAAACCGCGGGGCGCTACGGCCGGGAAGCGATCGATACGTTTGTCGCTTCCGCCAACTCGCTTGGCGTCGCGACGCAGTCGGCGCTCAGCGATGTCGTGCACAGCTTCGAGCTGGTCGGCACCACTCTGGTAAACGGCGTCGAAGGCTACTTCCGCGTGCTGGTGCGCGGCATCAACGAAGCGCTAGCCGCCCTGGCCGCTGTCTGCCAGCGCGTCGGTGCCGCCATCGAAGAGGTACTGCGCTATCTGGCTTATCTCTTCAACTGGGGCGACTTCCTGGCCGCTTCCGACGGGGCGCAGGCCCTGCTGGAGGCGCAGCTCAGCACCCTGCCCGACTTTCTAAACAGCCTTGGTGAATACAAGACCAAGCTGGTCGAATACTTGAATGCCCGGCTCGATACCAGCTTCCTTAATCAATCACTCGCCGCGCTGTGTGGCATTCGCGTCGATCCCGAAAATCCCGTCATGGAAGAGCTGGACTACGTCATCGAGCAGGTGCAGCGCATCCAAGACTATGTCGATTCGTTGATCACCAGTACGGCAGTCAGCCTGGGCGGCACCCTGACGGGAGGCAGCGTCGACACGGGAGCGCTGAGCGCCCAGCTGGATACCTGCCAGAGCCTGCTGCCGTGCAGCGCGCTACAAAACCCCAGCGCAGCCATCAGCGTGCCGCTGAGCGATCTGATGAAGAACGCGGCCGGCCTGTCGGGGAGCTCCGGCTCGGTCTTCGATGTGCTGTTCGATTCGATCCTCAGCAACGTGCAGGCGACGATCAGCAAGGGCAGCGAGACCATGCGCAAGCGCATCAGCCTGGGCGCGCTGACCGACTTTATTGAAGACGTGATCCTTGGTGGGCGAGACTTCACCGCGCTGCGCATCGTCGCGCTGTGCGCCGCCATCCCCAAGGTGCTGTGCGACAAGATCGGCGACACCGCGCGCTCGGGGGGCGTGAGCACGCGCTCGCTGACCCGGCTATCGCTGCGCACGTCTAGCCTAAGCCGCAGCACCACCACACTCTCGGGCAGCGAGACCCGCAGCCACACCAGCAGCCAGCCGGAGGCCAGCCCCTGGGAGATCTGGCTGCCGTGGAGCTGCAGCTTGGTCTCGTCGATCTTCCTCCTCGTCGATACCGTGCGCGAATTCGCCGAGCGCGAGAGCGCCGCCAAGGCCGCCGGGGGCTCGTTCTTCCAGATCCTCTGCGGCTTCTTCACCGTCTTCAAAGGCCTCCTGCAGCTTCGCTTGGTGAAGCTCTTGCCGGACAGCGCGCAGCCCTACGCCACCGCCGGCTGTGCACTGGAGGCGACGGCGGGAGCCTGGCTCATCCTCAGCCCCATCCTGCGCGACAGCAGCGCGTTTAAGAGCCAGGGGGCGCTCATGAACAAGCTCGACGTCGTGATCTATGGCGCACTTGGCATCGGTCAGCTAGTGACGCTGATCGTCCCCTTGGCGATGCGCATGCTGGGCAGTCAGGACGCGATCACAGCGACCTGCCTGCGTGGCGCGGCCTACCTGGGCGGCATGACCACGCGCGCGCTGTCCGCCGCCGATAACGGCGATATCAGCGGCAGCCGCAAGAAGGTCACGATGGCCTTCATCGGTGTCTCGACGGCCCTTGATCTGGCCGATGCCAGCTACGGTCAGGCAATCGACGCCCGCTCGTAACCAGCATGGTGTCGCTGGGGCCATGCCGGTACCATGCCGACATGCATACCGACCCCCCGCAAGACTTCGAGACCTTCTGGCCGCAGTTCCTCGCCCAACATCAGAACCCGCTCGTGCGCTGGGCTCACGTCGCCGCGCTCGGCTGCGCCATCTTTGCGGTGTCGGCTGCCCGCCGTGGACGCCTGGGTCGCGCCGTCGTACTAGGCGGTGCCGCGGCCGCCTTGGCGGTGGGCGCCCACCACGTTCTCGACGGGCACGGCCCCCAGAACCTCGGCCAGCCGCTGTGGGGCGCGCGCGGCTTCTTGCGCCTCTGCGCCCGCACCGTGACCGGCTCGATCCACGACGACCTGGCGCGACTCAACGCCTCGACGTAAGCCGTCCCCGCCCCCCCACGTGTGTTCACATAAGCTCAGGTGGGCGATTTTTATGCAAAAATCGCTCCCGGCTTATTTCTGATAGATGGGGCGGGACTAGCCCGCGAAATGAATTGCTAATCAGATTGCCGACTTGATACACTGTCCTTGGCAATCATGCGTCATCGACAATCCAACCCATTCCCTGTATCGTCATCTCGCTTAAGTACACGATTTTCTTTATCTATTTACCTATTATTATCGGCCTGTACCCCCGATGTCCTGCCTTCTCCCTACGACGACCCGAATGCTGTTGACGAAGTGGGTCTCGATCCACGGTCCATTTTCGAGGCACGGGTCAAACCAGAGCTAAACGCTTCCTGCCAAGTCTGCCATCAAAGCAAGCAATCGAACTATGATCCATTCCTGATTCCAGGTGATGAATATAATTCGATAACCACCTATGCCATGAGTCGCTTTCTGACCGCTAAGCCGGAAGAAAGCTCGCTGCTGACCAAGGGCAGCCACCAGGGGCCAGCGCTGTCGGCCGAGCAGCAGGTCAAGGTGCGCGGCTGGCTGGAAAACGAGGCGGCGACGCGCGGCAGCATGGCGATGACGACGCCGATCACGCCGTCGATGCCGGTGCGGCTGGGCGACTACAACATGAACCTCAAGGGGCTGGTCGGGGACCCGCTGGCCCGCATCTCGTTCTCGCTGACCCAGACCGGTAGCTCGTACTCGCTCAAGAACCTGACGCTGGTCGCGGGACCGTCGGCCGGCGTGCAGATCAAGCACCCTCGCCTGCTGATCCTGACCTCGGCCGCCGCCACGCCCGAGCCCAACGACGCCTTCAGCACCCTCGATCTGACGGCGCCGCTTGGCACCGGCAAGACCCTGGGCTCGGGCAACCTGCTCTTGGCTTCGAACCTCAGCCTGGCGGCACGGATTGCCTTTGTCTTTGCCAGCATTGCGCTCGTGCCCCCGAACGGAACGCCGGCCGCCTGCAAAAATATCCCGCAATTCGATGCACTTATCAGGCCCAAGCTCGCGGTCTGTGCCGGTGTCTGTCACGGCGCCGCGGCCACCGATCCGCAGCGCTCGACGCAGGCTCGTCTTGCGTTTGATATGGGCCTACTGAGCAGTACCGCCACGGCCGACAAAAACTCGATTTGTATTGATGTTTTGGCCCGCGCGCTGCCCACGACAGATACCGCAAAAAGCCTATTAATTCGGCAGGTCACTCCCTACGATGCGAGCAAGCCTACCGATCCCCTGA
>CALFYE010000147.1 GCA_937952145.1 uncultured Myxococcales bacterium | reverse complement strand
GATCGATGGCATCGGGGTTGGGGCCGGTGCACGAGGCGGTGAGCGCGGCGGCCAGCGACAGCGAAGATAGCGTCCGCACCAGCGCTTTTGTGCGACGGGGAAGGACCGGGGGAGACATTGCCAAAACCACACCTCCGAGCTGAGAGCTGCGATGGGAGGCGTGCGCCGGGACGGGGAGCGGCCGGCACGGCCTCGGGGGGGCCGCATTGTACGTGTGAGCCGGCGGATGGCCATGGCGTTTTGTCTGCGCCGGCTAGAAGCGATGCGATACCGTGCCCACGGAGGTCATCGCATGCGCACCCGAGCCGCAGTTGCCTACGAAGCCGGAAAGCCGCTAGTCATCGAAGAGGTTGAGCTAGCCGGCCCCAAAGCTGGTGAAGTCCTGGTCGAGATCAAGGCCACCGGCGTCTGTCACACCGACGAATTCACGCGCTCTGGCGCTGATCCCGAGGGCCTATTCCCCGTGATCTTCGGCCACGAAGGCGCGGGCATCGTCCGTGAGGTCGGTCCCGGCGTCAGCTCGCTTGCCCCCGGCGATCACGTCATTCCGCTGTACACGCCCGAGTGCCGCGCCTGCAAGTCGTGCCTGTCGCGCAAGACCAACCTCTGCACCGCCATCCGCGCGACGCAGGGCAAGGGCCTGATGCCCGACGGCACCAGCCGCTTTTCGATCGGCGGCAAGCTGGTGCATCACTACATGGGCTGCTCGACGTTTGCCAATCACACGGTGCTGCCCGAGATCGCGCTCGCCAAGGTGAGGCGCGACGCCCCCTTCGACAAGATCTGCTACCTCGGCTGCGGCGTCACCACCGGCCTCGGCGCGGTGCTATTCACCGCCGGGGTGGAAGCCGGGGCCAACGTCGTCGTCTTCGGCTTGGGCGGCATCGGGCTTAACGTCGTGCAGGGGGCGCGCATGGTCGGGGCCGACAAGATCATCGGCGTCGACATCAACCCCGGACGCGAGGCGATGGCCCGCCGCTTCGGTCTTTCCCACTTTGTGAATCCCAGCGAAATCAAAGGCGATCTCGTCGCGCACCTCGTCGAGCTAACCGGCGGCGGTGCCGACTACAGCTTCGAGTGCGTCGGCAACGTCAAGCTGATGCGCCAGGCGCTGGAGTGCTGCCATCGCGGCTGGGGCGTCTCGGTCATCATCGGCGTCGCTGGCGCCGGCCAAGAGATCGCCACGCGTCCATTCCAGCTGGTCACCGGCCGCGTCTGGAAGGGCACGGCCTTCGGCGGCGCTCGCGGTCGCACCGACGTCCCGCGACTGGTCGACTGGTACATGGACAAGAAGATCGAGATCGACCCGATGATCACGCACAAGCTCCCGCTTGAGCGCATCAACGAAGCCTTCGACCTGATGCACGCCGGTACCTCGATCCGCACCGTCGTCGAGTTCTAGCGTCGCCTTTTGCGCCACCGCCCCGTCGGGGCGTCGGACATAAGAACGCCGTCGGCGCGCTCCTGCGGAGTACGCCGGGACCTGCCGGGCAGGCTCCTTTTTAGTACTGGTAGCGGGCGCCGAGCTGGACGCGGAGGGGAGTCTGGCGGGCTGAGACGGTGCCGTAGGTGGCGGCGTTGTTGGTCTCGAAGGTGGTGGGGACCGAGAGATCGAGGGCGTTGAAGATGTCGACGATGATCGATAGGCGATGATTGCCGACGCGGCTGCGGAAGGGATCGAGGATGTCGTACTGGGCTCGCACGTCGATGCCGAGGGTGTCGGGGGTGCGTAGCTCGGTCCACTTGCGGATGTCGTTGGGGTCGGCGTTGGGATCGACGCCGCGCCAGCCGTTGCGCACGACGTACCCATTTTCAGCCAGGTACAGGCGGGTCACAGGCGCACCACTGAAGAACAGGATGTTGGTGCCCAGCGTCAGGCCGCGCCAGGTGTAGCTGCCGTTGGCCTTCAGCGAGTGGCGGCGATCGTCGCCAAGGTAGCCGTAGTAGCGGAAGTCACGCGGCGGGTCATCGCGGAAAGTGGTGATCTGATCGTCGCTGGTACCGTCGAGCCAGGACAGCGTATAGGCGATGTAGGCGCTCCAGTTGGGGCTGGGGTTGCCACCGATCACGAAGTCGAGACCGTTGTAGCGACGGAACGCTTCCTTCACTGGGCGATAGGCGTAGATGCTGCCGTAGCGCTTATCGCCATAGTCGCGATAGGCACCCCCATCGAGCGTGGTCTTGGCGTTGACCTCGATGTCGTCCCACATAAACGACAGCATGCGGTGGGTGAATGCGATGCTACCGATGACGTTGGGGACGATCTCTCGATCAAGACTGACCGTGACGAAGTCGGCGCGCGGCGGGGTCAAAGATAGGCGGGCATTGCCGCAGTCGGGGCTGACCGTGCCATCTTCGCAGCGGCCGGTTAGGTCGTAGCCTTTGGCTCCACCCGACGAGATGACGAAGCGATCGTAGCGATTCGAAGTCCGGTTCCACTGCCAGGTGCTGGTGAACTGACGCGCATCGGCGGACGAGGTGCTGAGCAGCGACAGCGTCTCGTTGGCGCGACCGTAGGCGAACTTGAACACCGTCTTGCCATCGCGCGTCAGATCAACGTTGACGCCGAGGCGTGGCCCGAAGCCGAGCAGGTTCTGCACGATCTGGTTCTGCGAGTTCTTGGTCTGGCCGTAGTCGATGCGTAGGCCGGGCACGATGGTCAGCCACTTGGTCGGCTTCCACAGATCTTGGATGAAGCCGCCGATGCCGAAGCCCTGCTGATGCAGGACCAGCGCGGGATCGTAGTAGCTCGCCTGGAAGCAGGGCGTTGCCATCGAGCCGGCGCGCGGGTTTGGGGAAAGCGGGTTGCAGCCAAATGGCCGATCGGTCGATGTGCCATCGCGAACCAGCGCGCCGCCATCGGCAGACTGGCCGGTGTCGTCGGTGTACGTCGAGTTGCCGCCGGTGGCGATGTAGCGATAGCGGTACAGGTACGAAAGCTGCGCGCCGAACTTCACCGTGTGCTCGCCCAGCCAGCCCTTCTTCACCCAGGTCACCGTCGGGTCGAGCTGATAGCGCCAGCGCTGGTCATCTTGCAGGCGCGAGGCGGTCGCCGCGTTCCAGCGAATGGTGCTGTTGCGATCGAAGTAGTTCGACTGCGTGTAGTCGTTGTTGGCCGCCGAGATTTCGAGTCGGTTCCACGAGATACCAGCCTGCACGCCGAAGATCAGGTTGTCGCGGACGAAGTAGTCGTAGTTAAGAACGCCGAACAGGCCGCCCTGCTTCTGCGTGTACTCGGCTTCGCTGCTGTAGGTGTTGGCCTGCTGCGCGTTGGTGATGGTCGCGGGATCGCTGTTGATCGACAGCTCAAGGCGATGACGCGCCGCCGGCTGGAAGGTCAGCTTGAGGCGGGGATAGACCCCCAAGAACACGCGGGCATCGTGCTGGACGTTGAGCGGTGGGCCCGGCACAACCGAGCTCAGGTTGTAGCGTAGCTCCGTCGACAGATAGAACCACAGCTTCTGCTTGATGAGCGGTCCCGACAGGTTGATGTTGGCCTGGTACGAGGCATTGGGCGGCCGGGGATCGCTTTGGTCGTCGAGCTTGCCCTCGTAAAGCTGTGCGCCAGCGCGAGCCCCCGAAGACAGCGACTGATGGTTGAGGTAGAAGCTGGCGTCGACGTGGAACTGATCCGAGCCGCGCTTGGTAATCAGGTTGATGACGCCGCCGAGCGAGTTGTACTGCGCGTCGATCGCCAAGAGCTGCGTGTCGATCTGGGCGATGGCATCGAAGTTGAAGTTGGCCGAGAAGGTGTTGGTGACCGGGTCGGTGATGTCGAGACCATCGACCAGGTAGCGGTTGTGGCGCGAGCTGCCACCGGCCATGATCGGGTTGCCGGTGCCAACGACGCCGGGGAGCTGCTGGACGACGGTTTGATAGGTGCGCTGGGTGGCGATCTTGCCCTGGTCTTCGGCGCGCAGGACGCGGCCGGTCGACACCTTGTCCGAGTCGATGCGCTTGCGCTCTTCGACGATGGTCGTGGTCTCGCTGGCAGCGAGTTCGGCAGAAAAGGCGATGCGGATGTTCTGGGTCTCGCCCAGCTCGACGCGGGCCTTGCGCTTGATCGGGCGCATGCCTTCGTAGGTGACGGTGATGGTGTAGGTGCCGTGCGGCACGCTGGGGAAGTCGAAACCACCTTCCTCGTCGGTGGTGGCGGTGCGCTGGCCGATCATTGCGTCGCTTTTGATCGTGACCTGGGCACCGGGCAGCGGGACCTGGCTGCCCGCTTCCACGACCGAGCCGCGCAGACGGCCGTTCTGTTCACCGACGGCATACGCTGACTGCGGCGCGACCCAGGGCAGGGCCAGGCTGGCCAGTAGCGGCAGGGACAGCGTGCGACGCAGGACCGAGACGCGGCGAGCGATGGGCTGGCCTTGGGTCATGGCGCCACCGCCTGACTGCCAGCGAAGGGACAGTCGGCGCTGCCGTCTTTGTCGAGGGTGCGGCAGACGATGCAGCTAGCCAGGAATTCGGTCTTCACCGCCGACCGCAGCGCCGGGTCCCCGGCATCGAGCGGCAGGCTGGCCCCGGCAGCAAGCTGCAGCGTGTAGTCCCGACAGATCGGCGAATACGTCGGCCCCGCATCGTCGCTGCTGCCGAAGGTCACGTTGCCGGCCGAGCTGCCCGTGGAATCGGTCAGCCGGTAGAGTGGCATGGTGCGGAAAGCATTGCCGTCGGGTTCAAGCGGCACCGGCCCCATGTCGATGTAGGGCACGACAAGCTGGTTGTAAAACCCAAGCTGGGTCGGCAGCGACGGGGTACTGGGCACTAGCAGGGGGTCGATGATCTGCAGCAGGCGATACTCGCGACGGACCTCGCGCAGGTCTTTGCCGATGCGGCTCTCGATGGTGTCGAGCCGCTTGATCGACTGGCAGGGCAGGGCGCCCGAGCCGGCCAGGTGGATGACCTCGACGACGGCGCTGTAGGCCCCGGTGCGCCCGGCTCGTCCGCTGTTCGTCGCCAGCACTTCGGGGATATCGGCAAAGATCGGGTACTGGCGATCGAGGCGAATCAGGTCCAGCCGATCATCGAAGGCGTAGTTCGGCGGGGCGGCACAACCGGTGTCTAGCTGATAGACCTTCTGCGCGCTGTCGCGGGCCAGCGGCTGGCGCTTGCCGCCGTTGGTCCAAAACGGTGCGCTGGCGACCGTTCCGGTGCTGACTGCCCGCGGGCCCTCGCTGCCTTTCGTCGTTGCCAGAATGGTGTATGGCGCGAAGCCCACCACTCCGCGTCCTCGCCCAACGGCGGGGAGCCGATCGATCGTCTTTACGCCGTTGAGAAAGGCGTTTGAGTACACCACGCCGGCCAGAAACTCCCCGTCGTCGGGGTAGGGGCTGCAGGCCGACAGCCCGACGAGCGCGAGCCCGGCATAGATCGGCAAGCGGTGCACCGGCCGGTGAACGACCCCCGGTGCGAGCCGGGGGCTTGGCTGCCCTGGGCCAGCTAGGGGGGCGGGGATGGCCGACGGAGAACTGGTTTCCAAGACCGTGCCTGACATTGGGGCGGGATATTCCTAAAGGACAGGCGACCTTGGCAAGCGTTAAAGACGGCAGACGGAACAGCTAAGGGCCGCCGAGTCGTGGCGCGGCAGAGCGGCAAGGGGCGCAGCGAGCGGGGCCCGCCGGGGGAGGGAAGTCGTCGAGACCGGCGACTACGTCGGGCCGTTGCTGAGCAGCTGACGCAGGCTCAGCGTCTGCTCTGAGCCAAGTAGCTGACCGACGCGCTCCCAGACCGGATCGACCTCGGGGTGAAACAGAAAGTGGCGGAAGCGGCGGTCTCGCGTCGCGACTTCCGACGGACTTAGGCCGAAGCGAGCCGGCTGCAAGCGGTCATCGGCGAGCAGCGTCAAGAAGTGATCGACGTAGGCCTGCAGCGGCTGCCGCAGGGCGCGGAAGGCTGGCTCGTCGGCGTGATGGACCAGCGACCAGGGATCGAGCATGGCGCGCAGACTGGTCGGCAGGCTGGCTGGCGATAGGCCAGGAATCGCCAGCGCCGCTTGGTGCACCGGCGTCAGGGGTTCGTACACTGCCTGCACATAGTCGAAGTGGGCGGGAAGATCGACGCGCGATAGCAGGCACAAGTGGGTGGCGTAGCTGGTTCCGCTGTGCACTGCATCGAAGGTGAAGTGGGGCACCACGCTGTGCGGCGCGGTGGCCGCGAACAGCATGTGCGAGTCGAGCTGAAACTGCGGCACCACCAGGCTCACCTGGACCAGCATCTGCACCGCGGCATCGGCGGTCGCGGGGCAGAACAGGCGGACGCGGCCGACCTCGCCCAGGCGACTGTGCAGGGTCTTTAGCGGGTGATCCTGCAGCTTGAGGTCAAGCGCCGAGGCAATCCGTTTGAGGGCTTCATCCGAGAGCAGCTGGGGCAAGGACATCGGCGTGGCTCCAATCGGCAAGAGGGACACATTGAATGGGCAGAGGCGGGTTGCGCCGTCGTCGCATGGACGACGCAGGTGGCATGAGCGCGATCGTACGAGTCGTTCTACAGCGCATCGGTGACAAGCTGCGAGGGATCGCTGATGCGTCGATAGCTGCGCCCCGCCCGATCGTAGACGTACAGCGGCCCGGTGCGTGCCAGATCGATGCCGTCGTCGATCAGCGCCTGTTTCTTGAACTTTAAGGTCTCGGTGGTGGGCAGCTCGCTGACTAGCCGCAGAAAGCGGGGCTGGGCGGCGGCGATCAGGTGCTGCTCGACTAGCGCGAAGCAGGCAGCGGGTTCGAACTCCGCTCCGGGGCGCAGGACCAGCGCGGCCATCCCGGCTCGCCCTTCGTGGCCTGGGACGCGGACGCCGTAGACCGTGCACATCGCGACACTGGGAAGCTGGCTGAGCACCGCGGCAACCTGCTCGGTCGACACGTTTTCGCCTTTCCAGCGGAAGGTGTCTCCGACGCGATCGACGAACCAGAAGTCGCCGTCTTGGTCCTCGCGCAAGAGGTCGCCGCTGACAAACCAGGCATCGCCGGGCCGGCGCACATCGCGCAGGATCTTGGCCTGCGTCGCGGCTTCATCGGTGTAGCCGTCGAAGCGCGACAGCGGGTTGTGGGCGGCGATCTCGACGAGCAGCATGCCTGGCTGGCCCACCGCGACCGGCAAGACCAGGCCTCGCTCGTCGCGCCGGATGCGCTCGGCAACGGGGTCGTACTTCGCCAGGAAGGTCTCGACCACGCCAAAGGGGACGCGGCCCACCGAGCCGATCTTTTCGCCGGTGAGGTTCACCAGGATGCCGTTGCCTTCCGTCGCGCCATAGAACTCAAGAACGCTGACCGGACCGCAGCGCAGCAGGAGCTGTCGCCAGACCTCAGCCCGCAGGCCATTGCCGACGAACAAGCGGACGGCGTGGGTCTTTTCCAGCGCCGAAGGCGGCGCCGAGACGAGGTAGCGGCACATCTCGCCGACGTAGAACACCACCGTCGCGCCGCTGCGCCGGACATCCAGCCAGAAGCGGCTGGCCGAAAAGCGCGGGGCCAGCGCCAAGCGACTGCCCGCGACGAGCGCCGCGCAGGCTGCCAGGACCAAGCCCGTGGCGTGATAAAGCGGCAGGCACAGGTACACCGTGTCGGTCGGCGTCAGCGCACAGCCAGCACACGCGGCGGTGGCAGCAAACAGCATGCGACGGTTGGTGATGCGCGCCGCTTTCGGCTGGCCGGTCGTGCCCGAGGTGAACATCAAGCAGGCCACCTCGCTGGCCCGTCCGGGGTTGCGGGCCAGGCCGCGGGGCCAGCTTGGGTCGAGGTGTTCGAGATCGACATCGTGCGGAGCGCTGAGCCCGTCGGGGTGGGCTGGCAGATTCGGGCTGCCGATGAGCAGCCGGTGCCCCGCCCGGCAAGCGTCGAGCAGATCGGGCACCGCCTGGCTCGGCGGAGCAACGATGACGTCCTTTACGCCCGTCACCTGCATGGCCTGGCTTAAGGCGGCGCCCCGCATCGCCGGGTTCAGCAACACCGCCACCGCCCCCAGGCGACTCAGCGCGGCGAGCGCCGTCAGGCAGTCGGGGTGGTTGTCCATCACCAGGCCGACCGCTTGGCTGGGGCGGACACCGGCCTGATACAGCGCCGCCGCGATGTGATTCACGCGCTGGTTGGCTTCAGCGTAGGTGTAGGCGCGATCGTCCCACAGCAGGAAGGTCTGGTTGGGCAGCGCCCGCGCCTGCTCGTCGAGCAAGCGGCCCAGCGACAGGTGCGCGCGATCCCAGAAGCGCCCGAGCTTCGCAAGGTGTGGCACCTGAAAGCGGCTCCAGCGCGCCGTCCCGGTGACCGATAAGCCGACCTGACCCAGCTGCAGCCACAGGGCGCGGGCCGCGGCGTGCATGACCGGCCGGACCGCTCCTTGGACTGCCTCTTGTCGGGGCCGGAGCGCAGCGCTCTGCGGTTCGTGCAGGACCTGTGGTTCGCGGCCCTGGGCGATCGCCTGCAGCCAGTCGTTCACGCGCGGATAGACGTCTTTTTTCGCCCGCGTCCCGACGACCAGGCCCAGGTGACCGGTGTCGACGACCACCCCGCGACAGGCATCGTGCGGCAGCACCTTTTCGATGGCCCGCACGCTCTCGGCCCGCGCGACCTGATCGCGTCCGCCGATGAAGTAAAGGACCGGCACGGTGATATCGGCCAGCGACGCAGTTCGTCCAGCGATGACCAGGCCGCCGGTCATCAGGCGGTTGTGGACGATGAACTCTTCGACGAAAGCGCGCAGCGCCGGTCCCGGCCAGGGGATGAAGCCCTCGCCGCCCAAGAAGCGACGCGCCGGCTCGATGCGCTTGAGCTCCTCTTCATCGTCGAGAATGCGCAGCATCTCGGTCATGTGCTTGAGCTCTTGGCGCGGGCTGATGAGCTTGAACGCCAGGCTGCTCAGCCGGCCCGAGACCTGCGGCAGGTGCGACGCCGAGCGCCGGATGGCATCCGACCCCGCCTGAAACATGTTCGACCAGATGCCGCGATGGACCCCGCCCGGCAGGTTGCTGAGAAAATCCACCGGGCTGCCCATCGAGATCACAGATGCAACTCCTTTGCATCTACGGTAGGCCGCCGCTTGATAGGCGAACATGCCGCCCTGCGAGTAGCCCAGCAGGTGCACGCCCTGCGCGCCGCGCGCCAGCATTTCGTCGATGGCTTCGCTGAGCGCAACGATGTGATCGACGAGATCCTTTTCGTAGATCGGCTCCGGGCTGCCCGAGTGCGGCGCTGGCTGTCCCGGGATGCCGAAGTCGATCAGCCAGACGTCGTGCCCCTGACTGCACAGCCACAGGGCCAGGCTTAGCTCGGGCGCGATGTCGTAGACCTCGGCGGTGAGCATGAGCGGCGGCACCAACAGCACGGTCGATCGTCCCGGGCCAGGCGCCGTCGGCGTCACCGCCGGCTGGTAGTGACGCAGCGCGTAAAGCCGGGTCGCCTGCACGACGACATAGTTGGTGCGGTAGGGCTGGGTGAAGCGATTGCCGCTGACCAGCTTGGCGATGTTGAGCAGGCCGCTCTGGGCGCGACGGGCCCGCTGACGGAGGCTGGGGCCCGCGGCAGCGGCGGGCGTGATCCAAGGAGGAGACGATGCGTCTGACATGGGAGTATCGGCCCAGCGTATCGCGGAGCGCAGGCGCTGACGAGAGTCCGCTTTGCCGCCACCAGTCACCGTGGCAGCGACGGCCCATCTGACCTGGGGTTCGGTGTATAGTCCCGGCTCCCCCCAAAGGAGGCGCCCATGTCTACCTTGACCCTGGCCTATCCCAGTCTGCGTATCCGTCGTCGTTTTTGGCCCGCCGCGGGCCACTCGCTGGGCCTGCTTGGCCTGATCTTGCTGGCACTTGGCTGCGGCTCGTCATCGCCGGTCAGCGAGCGTCCCCCCGGCCCGGCCCCGGCCCCTGCAACCGCCAGTCTGATCTTGGTGCACGCCGTACCCGATGTGGCGCAGCTTGATCTGTGGATCGATGGCGAGCGGCGCATTGCCGGTCTGGCCCAGCGCGAAGGCAGTCCGCTGACCCCTGTGCCCGTCGGCAATCACAAGGTCGAACTGCGGCCGGCCGGGGCGGCGGCGGCTGACTCGCCGCTGTGGGGCGGCAGCGTCTTTGCTCAGGATGGGCAGCGCCTGCTGCTGACGGCACTGGGACGGGCGGCGGATGTCCAGGGGGCGGCGGGCGGTACCCGGCTGTCGGTCGTCGCAGCTAAGCTGAGCGATGCCCAGCCGAGCGGCCTCCTCCTGCGTGGGTTGCACGCCTCGCCAGCGCTCCTCGGGCTGCAGGTCGCAAACACGCTCGGTCGCGAGCCGCTGCCCGTCTTTAACCTGAGCCCCGCCGTGCTGTCGCCGGCCGTCGATGTCGAGCTTCCGCTTTTGGCCAGTATGCAGTCGCTGCGGCTCGCTCTGCGGCAGGCTGGCGAGGCCTTCGACCTGGGCTCACTGGTCCTGTCCCCGTCGCTGCTGAGCGAGCTAGTCGGCCATCCGCAGACCGTCATTCTGCTTGGCGAGACCAACCCGCTTGCCAGCGATGCCAGCGCCTTTGGGGCCCTTCTGCTCGACGAGACGACCGGCAAGCTGCGCGAGCTACCGTTTGAGCCCAACGGGCTTGGCCCGAAGGCCACGCTCTATGTGTTGCACGCTTCTCCCGACGCGGGCGCCATCGATCTGTTTTCGAAGCTGGGCAGTGTGCGGCTGTTCAGCGGGCTGGAATATCGGCAGGCGACGCCGCTTTTAGAGCTGATCCCGATGAGCTATCCGCTGGAGCTACGGCCCGCCAGCCTTAGCCCGGTGTGGCTGCAGGCCAAGCTGCGGCTCCTGCCCAACATGCACTGGGTGCTGGTCTTGGGCGGAAAGCAGCAGGGCAGCAGTCCGACGCTGCGCTTGTCGGCGCTGCCGCGGTCGAAAGCGGTGCCCAATCAGACGCTGCGCCGCGCCGTGTACGCGCTCGTCGATGCGCCGGCCAGCTCGCGCCTGACGCTGACCGTGGCCGGAGGGCCGAGCTTCGTCGATCCGGTGGGCCTGGGGGGCGCCACGCCGTATCGCGGGGGGGACTTCACGGCGGGGCTTCTGCGCATGAACCTGGGCGGCGACAGCAAGCAGACCTGGGAGATCGATCTGCCGCAGCTTGTCGTCGATGGCGCCGACAAAGGCGTGATGGCGCTGTACATCACCGGCACGCTGGGCGAGCCCCGGCTGCCGGTCGCCGGCCTGGCGGTGATCGAGTCGAGCGCGACGGCCAGCCAGGCCGCCCTGGCGGTGCCGCTCATGACCAAGCTCCTGCCCGCTCCATAGGCATGAGGGGGGCTGACGCCTCGTCGGGGGCCAGGCACAATAGAGCGCATGGCAGCACGTGGGCAGAAGCCAATGCAGGTGGTGGAAGAAGGGGCGACGGAGCCCAGCCTGGGGGGGGGCAGTGCGGTCTCCGGCGCGCATCCGCGGCGACCGCACCTGCGTCGGCACACCATCGTCGTCCCGGGTCTTGATCCCGCCCACGATGGGCTGCGAATCGGGCACCTAAGTGACTTGCACGTCGGCATCCTTACCCATCACGGATTTATCCGTAATGCCGTCGAGATGATCCAGGCGGAAGCGCCGGATCTGGTCTTTCTGACCGGCGACTTTGTCTGCTACAGCCAGCGCTTCGTCGCACCGTTTGCCGACCTGATTGGCGGCTTCCGCGTGCCGACCGTGTCGGTGCTAGGCAACCACGACTACTGGACCGATGGCCACGGCGTAAGCGAAGCCCTGAGCCACCATCAGTACGACGTGCTGCGCAACCAGCACAGCCGGCTGTGGGTGCGTCATGCACCGCTGACCATCATCGGCATCGATGACGCGGCCACCGGGCAAGCCGACGCCGAGCGCGCCTTCCGCGGTGTCCGCCCGGGCGAGAGCCGCATCATCCTGTCGCACGTCCCCTCGCAAGCCGACCGCGCGGCGGAGCACGGTCCGGGCCTGATCCTGTCGGGGCACACGCACGGCGGCCACATCGACATTCCGCGCCTGACCGCGCACGTGTTTCGCAGGCTGGGGGCGCCCTACCTCAAGGGCTTCTATCGTGTTGGTGAGACCATGCTCTACGTAAGCTGTGGCGTCGGCTCTAGCTCAGTGCCGATTCGCGCCGGCTCACCCGCCGAGGTGGCGATTCTGACGCTGCGCTCGCCAGCCGTGCTGGGCTCAGCCGGCGGCGAGCGCCGGTAGCCGCAACAGGTCGCTCATCGTCGCAAAGATGTGCGGGCGCGCGGGCGAGCCAAGGACGATATCGCCCCGAGAGACGGTGGCTGCAATCGCCTCTTCCGTCGACTTGTCGCCAAAGCCGTAGGTGCAGTAGGCGAACTGACAGCCCGCCCGCTGCGCCGTCTGCCAGTCGATCGCGCTGTCTCCAACCAGCAGGCTGCGCCCCTCGGCGATCCCCAAGCGCTGACAGTGATGATGGATCAGGCGAGGATCGGGCTTGCGCGCGCCGACATCATCTTCGCCCAGTACGGCGGCCAGGCTGCCGAAGTACGGCAGCAAGCCAAAGTGCTCCACGATGCGGCGGGCCCAGACGCCGGGCTTGTTGGTGGCGACACACAGCGGCAGACGCAGGGCGTGCAGCGTGCGCAAGGTCTCGACCACGCCGGGGTAAAGCGCGGTATCGACGACCAAGTGGTCGCTGTAATAGGCGCGGAAGCGTCGCAGCACGTCGTCGACATCGATGCTGCTCGCGGGGACTCCGGCGCGCTCGGCAGCGCGGGTGATGGCGCGCTCGATGAGGACGCGCTGGCCTTCGCCGATCATGCGTCGTACGGCATCGACATCGTGTGGCGGCAGGCCGACTTCGCGCAGCGCAAAGGCCACGGCGGCGCACAGGTCGGGCGCTGAATCGACAAGCGTGCCGTCGAGGTCAAAGAGGACCAGATCAATCGCAGGAGGGGGAAGCGGCCGAGAATCCATGCCCGCGCACCTTACTCGCTCTGTCCACCAGAAGCGACGTCGCAAGTGGCCCGGCGGAAAATCGCCGGTCACCCGGGCCGTGATCTAGATGCAAGGACTTTGCGTTTAGCGCAGGATGGGGATGTCGCCGCTGCCGCTGTCGCCCGCCGGGCTGGCCGCGGTGCTGGGCTTGGCCTTGCCTTTGCCATCGCGAGGCTTCTTGCGAGCGCTCTTGCCGGCGCCGGCCTTGGCGCTGTCGGTGCCATCGGTGGGGGCGGCCGTAGACGCAACCGGTGCGGCAGGCGCAGCCGCGGGGGCCGTGACAGCGGGGCTGGGCGAAGGGGGCGCCGGGGCGGTAGTCGCCGCGATGACCGCCGCTTCGGGACGCGCTGCCGCTACGGGGGCGGGCTCGACACGCGCCACTGTTGCCGCGGGCTTGCGATGGCTGCGGCGGTAGACGCCGATCCCGATCAGCGACGAGGTCGCGACGACAAAGCCGACCACCGCCAGGACCAAGGGGCGCGAGCTTGGCCCCTTGCGCTTGAGGGTCATGCGGCTGCGGTGCACCGAGCGCCAGTCTCCGGTCGACAGCTCGGGATCGAGGGCCAGGATCTGCTCCAGCCGAATCACCACCTGCGCCATGCTCGGCCGCTCTTTGGGGGCCTTGGCCAGCATCTCGTGGACCAGCGTGCAGACCTCTTCTGGAAGCGTCGGCACGGCCTCGCGCAGCGGCGGCGGCGGCTCCATGATGTGCTTGGTCATGATGACGCAAGCGGCCGGCGCCTCGAACGGCAGACGCCCGGCCAGCAGCTGATACATGATCACGCCCAGCGCGTAGACATCGATGCGGTCGTCGATCTGCTCGGCACCGCTGCACTGCTCCGGCGACATATAGACCGGCGTGCCCAGGAGCTTGCCGACGGTGGTGAGGTGGCGTTCGACATCCCCGTCGGCGTTCTGCAGATCCGGGCTGCCGAAGAACTTGGCGATGCCGAAGTCCAGCACCTTGACGCGCTCCCCACCGGGCGCCTCTTGGTCGGGGACGAGGTACAGGTTTCCGGGCTTGAGGTCGCGGTGGGCGATGGCTTTTTCGTGGACCGCCTCCAGCGCTGAACCAATCTGGCGCGAGATGCGCAGCGCCTCGGGCAGCGGCATGCGCTCGTTGTTTTTGCGCAGGCGGCTGATGCGCTCTTGCAAGGACTCGCCCTGCAAGAATTCCATGCTGATGTAGGCGGTGCCGCCCTCCATCACGCCGTGATCGAAGACGCGCACCAGGCCGGGGTGCTGCACGATGTTGACGGCCCGCGCCTCGTCAAAGAAGCGGGCGGTGTGGCGAGCGTCTGACGACAGCTCTTCGTTCAGCGTCTTGATGGCGATGCGCTGACCGATCGACTCGTGCACCGCTTCAAAGACCGCGCCCATGCCGCCGCGACCGATCTCGCGCAGCACGCGGTACTTGCCGACGCGCTGCCCGACGAGGGTGCTGGTGGTGCTATTCGCCGTGGGGATCGATGGCGGCGCATCCCCCGCAGATGGCGAGTGCGTCTGCGTCGCGCTCATCGATTCCAGCGCGTCCTCGGCCACAACTGAGGACATGGCGGCTCCTCCCCAAAAAGCCTAGGGCCATTATGGGGCGAATCGTCGGCCGAGGGCTAGCAGCTTGATAATGGGGGAGGTGCGGCGGCGCGCTTAGAAGCGGAACTCGGGGCCAGCCCCAAGGTAGAAGCCAGCCAGACGCCAGCCGGCTTCCAAGTGAAACAGCACGTTGCGATGGGCGCGGAAGCGGAAGCCGAGCAGCGTGTTGAGGACCGGCACGACGCGGCCCGAGAACGGGTAGGTATCGATGCGGCGATAGCAGGGGGAGAGCACGGTGTCCTTGGTGCTGTCGCGCAGATCGGGCTCGCAGGCGTTCGACTCCAGGATGCGCCGCGTGTTGTCGGTCAGCGTCGGGATCGGACCGACCGGGCGGGGATAGCAGTTGCTGGGATCGTTGGCGTTCTGCAGCGTGCAGCCCGAGTTGTCGGTG
This sequence comes from uncultured Myxococcales bacterium, assembly GCA_937952145.1. Taxonomy (GTDB): domain Bacteria; phylum Myxococcota_A; class Polyangia; order Palsa-1104; family JAEUJZ01; genus JAEUJZ01. The sequence continues at coordinate 27,864 of CALFYE010000147.1, read as the reverse complement.
ATCTGGTACAGGTTGCCGAAGACGACGCCGATCCCCAGACCGCCACCGACGCGAATCTCCATCCACGGTGTCAGGTTCCAGTGGCCGATCAGCGACGCATCCAGGCTCAGCGAGCTGAGCTTGTCAAAGACGATGTAGTGGGTCTTTTCCGCTGGATCGTTGCCTTTGCCGAGGTAGTTCCCCGAGTCGGCGTTGAGCCACGAGAAGTCGAGTGAGGTGACGAGGTCGAGGTGCGGCCCCATCGCACGGTAGAGGTACTCGATACCGACGCTCCAGCCGGCATTGAGCTGGGTGTGCGCATCGAGGAAGGCGTCGAGCGACCAGCCCGGCACCGTCACCCAGCGGGCGCGCACCGCCAGCGAGTGCGGCGACAGACCCTCATCGCCGGGTGGTGTTGGGGCGGCCTGTGCTGTTGGCTCGGACTGCGTAGCCGGGCCCAGCGCGCGACTGCTCTTGCCAGGCTCGGACAGCATCTGTGCCTCTGCCATCGTCGCCCAGCCCAGCATAAGGCCCAGGCACAGGCCCAAGGCACTCGCCAGGCGAAGCGCGCAACCCGGCAGGCGGCGCCGATGCGACAAGTGAGCGGTAAGCGAGGCGTCGAAGCAGGGGAGCGACGTCATGCGGCCCTCATAAGCAAGATTTTGGGGCCGAACCTATCACGCAGCCGGGGCGGCGTGGACAGCGTTTTATAGGGCCGCTTGGCGGCTGAGAATTTCCGCGCGGCTAGTCGCCCTTGCGCGAGTCTCCCTTGCCAGACTTGCCACGTTCAGCGGGCTGCAGCCTGCGGTATTCCGCCAGCTCGGCAGCGCCGCGCAGCCCCATGTCGTCGAGCTTGCGCTGCCAGATCTTCTTGTACGGCCGCAGCGTGTTGAGGGTCGTGGTGATGACTGCCAAGTTGCGGAACCACTTGCTGTCCGCGGGCACGATATGCCAAGGCGCCCTGGGGGTAGCGCAGCGACGCAAAACTTCTTCGTACGCATCCTGAAAATCGCGCCACTTTTCGCGCGTGCGCCAGTCGTTGACGTTCAGCTTCCAGGCCGTGCTGGGATCTTTTTCGCGGTCGAGCAGGCGACGCTCTTGCTCCGACTTGCTGATGTGCAGGAAGAACTTCAGCACGATGGTGTCGTGCTCGCAGAGCAGCTCTTCAAAGTCGCGAATGTGGCCGTAGCGTTCCTTCCACAGCGACTCGGGCACCAGGTTGTTGACGCGCACGACCAGCACGTCCTCGTAGTGCGAGCGGTTGAACAGCGCGAGCTCGCCCTTGCGCGGAGCGTGACGATGCACGCGCCACAGGAAGTCGTGCTCTTGCTCTTCCTTGGTGGGCACGCCGAACGACACAACGTTAGTGCCGCGTGGATTCAGGCAGCCCGCGACGTGCTTGATGACGCCGTCTTTGCCGGCGGTGTCCATGCCCTGAAGGACGATCAGCACGCTGTGCGTCTTGGCGCCCCACAGCAGATCCTGCAGGCCGAAGAGCTCAGCTGACAGCTCGCCGAAGCGCGCCTCAGCGTCCTCGCGCGTGACGCCCTTATCGGGCTCGGTCGAGATGTCATCTAGGCGGAGCTTGGTATCGCGCTCATCGATCGTCGTGACGTAGGTTTTGCTGGCCATGGCAGCGTTCATTGTAGCGCGCTAGCGACCAGAAAAGGTGGCCTCGCGCTTCTCTAGAAATGCCGACATCGCTTCGCCCAGATCGTCGCTGATCAGGAAGGCGGTGTTGTGCATGGCGACCCGCGCCAGGCCCTCGCGAATCGCGGTCTCGGAAGCTTGCACGAGCATCGTCTTCGTGCCTTGCACGGCGAGCGGGCTGTTCTTGGCGATGCGAGCCGCAAGGGCCTGCGCTGCCGCGATCAGTGAGTCACGATCGGGATAGACGTGGTTCACCAGGCCAATGCGCTGCGCGTGCTCGGCGCCGATGTCGTCGCCGGTGTAGCACAGCTCGCGGGCGTGGCCTTCACCGACGATGCGCGGCAGGCGCTGCAGTGTGCCGACATCAGCAACGATGGCGATGCGCACTTCGCGCACGCTGAAGACCGCATCGGCGCTGCACAGCCGCATATCGCAGGCGGTGATCAGATCCACGCCGCCGCCGATGCACTTGCCGTGGATGGCGGCAATGACCGGCTGTCGCGTGCGCTCGACGCGGGTGATCGCATCTTGGAAGCGCTGGATGAGCTTGAGCAGGTTTCGCTTGGCCGCGATGGCTCCGCCGTCTTGCGTCTGCACAAGCGGCATGACGCCGACCAGATCCAGCCCGGCTGTCCACACTGGACCGTCCGCGGCGAGCACGATGGCGCGCACTTCAGGATCCTGATCCAGCGCCGCGAAGACCTGCGGCAGCTCGTCCCAAAACGCTGGTCCCATGGCGTTGCGCTTGCTGGGATTCGCGAGATAAACCGTGGCAACAGCGCCTGATTTTTCGATGCGGAAACACGAGTAGGTCATGGCGATGAGTCCTGGATTGCAGGGGGTGTCATGAGGTTGTGCGCGATCGCACGCTCCGACGCAGCGCGTCAACTGCGGCCTGACGGGAACTGTGCTTGCGTGCGTCTATCGCGCGGCTCATAGTCGCACATGAGATGAGTACCGAAGTCGAGCCCGCGACGAATTCTGAATCGCCTGTTTCAGCCCCTGTAATTGGGCCGGCCCTGATGCAAGTGGTGCGCAAGCAGGCGCCCCGCAGAGGCATCAAGCACCGCATTGCCGGCCTCGCCCTGTGGCTGGGCGGCTGGCGTCCCGAGGGCGATCCGCCGGTCTTGGACAAGTACATCATCGTCGCGGCGCCGCACACGTGGTGGTGGGATGGCTTCTGGATGCTGGCTTTCGCGTGGTGGTGGGGCGTGCAGCTCAAGTGGCTGGTCAAGAGCACGGCGGCCTGGGGACCGTTCGGCTGGTTCCTGCGCAGCGTTGGGGCGGTGCCGGTGGATCGCTCGGGTCCGCAGGGCCTGGTGGGGGCGCTGGTGCGCGAGTTCGGCAAGCGACAGTCGCTGATCGTGTCGATCCCGGCCGAAGGGACACGGGCCCGCAAGCAGTACTGGAAGTCGGGCTTCTATCACATGGCGCTGCAGGCCAAGGTGCCGATCTGTCTGTCGCTGCTCGACTACGGCGGCGGTCGCGGCGGCTTCGGCCCGTGCTTCATTCCCAGCGGCAACATCCGCGCTGACATGGACGTGGTGCGCGACTTCTACCGCACCGCGCGGGGCCGTGTCCCCGACCGCTTCACGCCTCCCAAGCTCAAGGAAGAAGACGGGCAGGAGTGGAGCGGCGGCGATCCCTAGGCGGTCACGCCTGTCGCGGACGCCGCTCGCTACATTGGCTCGACGAGGAACTGGTTTGTAAGCGAAGGCTTACTTTTTCTTGGGGCGGCAGTAGATCTCGGTCCAGACCGAGGCGCCGCTGGTCGAGCACTTGTAGATGAAGCCGTCTTTTTCGTGCAGCTTCTTGCACTTGTTGCGGTCGCCGTGCCACGCGCTGCATGCGTCGCTGTCTTCGTCCTTTTTGCACTGTTTTTCGACGGTGCACTGCTCGACGTAGCCAGGCGGCGGCGGGACATCGGCGAAGGCGGTGTGGGCTAGGCACAGCAGGGCGGCGAGCGACAGGAGCCTCATCGCTCCATCGTACGTCAGCTGGGCGCCAATCAGGCGAACGCTACGCGACTTCCATAAGCAGCGCGCGGCTGCGATCGCGGACGGCGTCGAGCATCGGCAGGAGCTGGCCCATGGCGAACGACCACAGGCGGGCGTCGACAGAGCTGCCCCCTTCAAGCTGCGGGGGACTGAGTGAGCGCGAGAGCAGGAGGGCGGCGGACTCGGCGTGGAGGCGGCCTTCGGCTAGCACGATCAGGGTCTCGCCTTGGCCATCGACGCCCTCGGCTTCGCGGGGGTAGGGGCACAGCGCGCCGCCCTGCGGTCCGGCGTGGGGACAGAGCAGCGGGACGAGCGGTCGCCAGACGCACTCGGGGAGATCGTAGAGCACGCTCTCGGACATCTCTTCGCACAGCGCTTCAAACAGGCGCTGGATGCGGGCGGTGCTGAGGTTTCTGGTGTTGCGCGATAGGCTGTGGCGCGGGTCGAGATCCATCTCGGCAAACAGCGCTGCCAGGCGACCGCCGCGGCCCAGCGGACGCAGCTCTTCAACGGGGCGCTGCGCCCAGGCGTTTTCGACACTGCGCAGATCGACACACCACAGCGAGCGGGGTCCCAGGCTCCCGGGCGGCTTGTCCAGAAGCGGGGGCAGCGGACGATCGGGACGACGCCTGCGCAGGAGCGGCGGACGGCTGGACTTCAGCATCGGGGATTCGCCGGCGCTACGGGTGTCGCCCGGCCGGACCCTCACCGGCGCAGGTCTCGATGAGCTCGCGGGCTCCGCTATGGCTGGGTTCGAGCGCTTGGATGCGAGCGGCGATCAGGCGGGCCTCGGGACACTGACCAAACTTGGCAGCGGCCTGGCCGGCCTCCAGCTGCTCGGCGATGTAGCGGGCGCGCAGGGCAGGGAGCTCCTGGCTTGCGCGGTGACGATAGGACGAGTCGGGTGAGATCTCGTCGTAGAGCGCCATCGCGCCGCCAAAGTTGCGCTTGGCCAAGAGCTGCTCGAAGGCCTGATAGCGGAAGCGGTTCTTCAGCTCGTCATCGGCTCGACGACGCAGGCCGGTCAGCTGCGGCTCGTTGGGAAAGCGCGCCAAGCCATCGTCGATGAGGACCAGAGCTGCACCGGCTTCATGGTTGACAAGCAGCGTGTCGATCTCGCTCAGGCGCTCGGGCAGGGTGGTGGCGCGGGTGAGGGGACTTGCGGCTCCTCCGCTGTTTCCGCCGCCCAGCATCCGCGACACCACGGCCGAGCCCAGCTGGCCAAGCAGCGCTCCCCCCACCGCCACCGCCAAGAGCAGGGCCAGACGCTTGGGCCACGGCGAAGGCGCCGGCTCCTGCGACAGGCGCTTCACCTTCAGCGTTACTCGGGGAGCTTCGGATCGGCGATTTAGAAGCTGTTCTGGCATCAGAGTGGCGATCGCAGCCCGTTGTCTTTGCTAGGGAGTCACCGGCGCTTAGCGCGCAGAGCCGCTCAAGGCTGAGCGTAGCATGTTGCGCATGCTCGCCTGCGGAAAAGTGCGCCGCGACCCCGGCGTACCTTAGGAGCCGGGGCGCTTGATCGGGCGATACAGACCCGATTCGCCGACGGGGCGGTAGGTACCTGACTGGCCACCAGCCCGCGAATCCGAGGCTGGGGTGGCTGGCGCACTCGCTCTCCCTGCGCCCCCGCTCGGCCGGATCGGGCTGGAGTCGGCGACCGGCTTGTTGTCGGCGCTCGAATCGTTGGCTCGCAGGTTTGATGCCCAGTCGTGTAGAGAGGGCGGGCCCGGCGAGCGCAGGGCCGTGTGGCTTTGGCTACTTGTTGTACCGACCGGGGCACCGACCGGGGCACCGACCGGGGAGTGTGCACCACTTGTGCTGGCCCCCGCCGTCGATTGGCCTGCCGCGTGGGCCTGGCCGGCATGCTTGCGGCTCTCGGAGCGTTGGAAGGCCGACAGCGGGGCCAGCCAGCGCTTGGTGGCTTGATAATCTTTGATGTCGTCGGGCGTCAGGGCCAGGACCTTCAGCGCGTAGGCCGAGATGCAGCGAGCCAGGTGCAGCCGCAGGTCACGCAGCGCCGGATTCTCTCCGCTATCTCGCCCGTCTTTGTCCTTGTCTTTGTCCTTGTCCTTGTCTTTGTCCTTGCCGTGGTCGCGTGGTGTCTCTCGTGCCGTGGGTGGCGTCGGACGCTCGCTATCACTGCTGGCAGCCGCCTCGGAGCGGCGACCGATGGCTCGACTGTAGATCTCGTGCGTGCGCCGAACTTCGACCAGAAACTCGGGTCCGGCGATGGCATCAAGGTCGGGGAGCAAGCTCAGCTTCTCGACGGAGCGCAGGCGGCGATCGCTCTCGGTCCATTCAGCCTCGTAGGGCAGACGCAGAAAGCCCAGCGCATCGGGAAAGAGCAGCCGCAAGAGCTCTTGGGCGCGCTTGACCTTGGGCACCTCCGACTCGGGCAGCATGGCGTAGGCGCGCAGCCGGTCGTAGAGGGCTGTCCACGCGTTGTCGAGCGCAAAGTCAGCCGGCTGGCGACTCTCGGGGCGGGGTGGAGGAGGTGGTGGTGGCGGGGCCTCGCGCACCTGCCGCAGGGCCCCCTGCAAGTCGTCGCAAGCCTGCCGCAGTCGGCGGAGCGGTCCGTGCAGCGACGGATGCCCCGAGAGCGGAGCGGCATCGAGCAGGGCCTGGCCGAGTGCCAGGAGCCCTGAGGCATCGAGCACCGGCGGGTCGAGATACAGGTATGGGTCGACGTCCGCCCCCCCAGTGGCACGCAGCGAAGACATTGGTCTCACGGTATCACGAGAGCTTTACGGCTTTCGGGGCGGCTTTCGGGGCGGCTTTCGGGGGCGATGCGGGTCGCCTGGAAGCGGAGCGGCTTTGTCGGCGTCCGCCCGCCGCGCGATGGGCCTTTGATACGGATGCCTCGTCGTGGTATGCGGCGCGCATGCGCAACATTGAGTATCCGCAGGCCTACGATGTCATCGTCGTCGGGGGGGGGCACGCGGGCTGTGAGGCGGCTGTCGCGGCAGCCAGGCTCGGGCAGCGCACGCTGCTCCTTTCGGGCAACCTCGACACCATCGGTCACATGTCATGCAATCCGGCGGTCGGGGGGGTTGGCAAGGGGCAGCTAGTTAAGGAAATCGAAGCCCTCGGCGGCGTGATGGGGCGGGCGGCCGACGCCACCGGCATTCAGTTTCGTCGCCTCAATGCATCCAAAGGCGCGGCGGTTCGCAGCACCCGCGTTCAGTGCGACAAGGTGCGCTATCGGACTCGGGTGCGGGCACTTGTCGAACAGCCCCCGCTCCTCGACATTCAGCAAGCAGAGGGGCAGGCGCTGATTTTCACCGAACTCGGGCCCGCTGAGGCCCCCGAGATCCAGCCGGTAGATGTCGGCTCGGCTGCTGGGGCGGCCGCGGGGTCGGGACGCTATCGGGTGCTTGGCGTGGCGACGACGATGGGCGTGTGGTTTCGCGGTCGGGCGGTGATCCTGACCACCGGGACTTTTCTGATGGGTCGGCTGCACGTCGGCGAGCGGCAAGCCGATGGCGGACGGATGGGCGAGCCCCCCTCGCGTGGGCTTTCGGCCTCGCTGCGTGAGCTGGGCTTTCGCATCGGTCGGCTCAAGACCGGCACGCCGTGTCGTATCGACGGTCGGACGATCGATCTGGCTTCACTTGAGCGCCAGCCCGGCGACGTGCCGCTGCCGGTGTTCTGCGAGGATGGTCCGCCGCCGCCGCTGCCGCAGCTTCCCTGCTACATCACCGCGACCACGGCACGCACGCACGAGATCATCCTGCAGAACCTGCACCGCTCGCCGCTTTTTGCTGGCCGCATCACCGGTGTGGGACCGCGCTATTGCCCGTCGATCGAAGACAAGATCGTTCGCTTTGCCGACAAGCCACGGCACCAAATCTTCCTCGAACCCGAAGGGCTCGACACCGTCGAGTACTACCCCAACGGCATCTCGACCTCGCTGCCCGCCGACGTGCAGATCGAGGTGGTGCGCAGCATCCCGGGTCTTGAGCGGGCGCGCCTCTTGCGCTTTGGCTACGCCGTCGAGTACGACTTCTGCGACCCACAGCAGCTGCAACCGACGCTGGAGGCGCGTCACGTCGCGGGGCTGTACCTGGCCGGGCAGATCAACGGCACCTCCGGCTATGAGGAGGCAGCGGCGCAGGGGCTGTGGGCGGGGGCGAACGCTGCCCTGAAGCTGCGCGGCGATGGCGAGGTGCTGCGGCTTGGCCGCGACCAAGCGTATCTCGGGGTGATGGTCGACGATCTGACAAGCAAAGGGGTCGATGAGCCATACCGCATGATGACGGCGCGCGCCGAGTACCGCCTGCTGCTCCGCGAGGACAATGCCGATGAGCGTCTGCTGCCGCTGGCCCGCCGACTGGGTCTGGTCGATGACGAGCGCTGGCAAGTCTTCAGCGCCCGCCAAGCGACGCTGAGCGAGGAGCGCCGCCGCTTGGAAAGCGTGGTCGTGACCCCGACGCCAGCAACGAACGAGAGACTCACGGCGCTTGGCACATCGGCGCTGCAGCGTCCCACCAAAGTGGCCGAGCTTCTGCGGCGACCCGAGCTGAGCTATGCCCCGTTGTTGTCTGCGCTGGGGCTGGATCCGCTGTCCGCACCATCGCTCACCGAGCGAATCGAGACCGCCATCAAGTACGAGGGCTATCTCACCCGCCAGGCCGAAGAGGCCGAGCGCTTCCGTGCGCTGGAAGAGGCACCGCTTGCCGAAGACACCGACTACTCGCAGCTCCCGGGCTTATCGCGTGAGGTCGTCGAGAAACTGACGAAGAAGCGCCCCCTATCGATCGGCCAAGCGAGCCGCATCCCGGGTGTGACGCCGGCGGCCGTGTCGGTGCTGCTGGTGATGTCACGGGCTCAGAGCGCTGCTAACAAGGCCCGATCGCCGGCTGCCTCGGCGCCATCGGCTACGACATAGGCATCGAAGTCCGCCGGCCACTTGTGCTAGCGTGCGCCAGCCATGAGCACCCGTCTGATACTGGAGAGCTGGAAAGCCTACGGTCCGTTGCCGAACTTCCGTCGCTTTCGCCTATGGGCTGCCTTCGCTTTGGGGCTGGCTGGTCTTGGGCTTTCGGCCTGCGAGACTGACGACCCCTGTGCACGTCGCGAGGCCGCATGCCTTGACGTCGTGCTGATTGGCAAGAAGGACGACGGCGCCGGGAACCCCATCGCCTACCGTGGCCTGCAGGTCAGCGTCTACGCTCCCAATGCTGGCGGGGCAACGGGGAACACGCCGCCGGACAAGTGCGAGATCACAGCCAACGGCAGCAAGATGGTGCGCCGCGTCTACGGCTCGGAGATGGGCCCGGTGGGCATGACCCTGGTGAGTACCCAGGTCCCCGAGCTGACGCGTCGCGAAGCCTATTCGCCGACCATCCAGGGCAAGCTGACGTTTCAGCTTCCGGCGGAGTTCAACGCGCTGGCCGATCGCGACCTGGACGACACCCTGATTCAGTACGGCAACGATGACGAGCGCATCGCCGCACTCAAGGACCTGCGCGATCGCGACCCGCGGGCGATTCGCATCCTGATCACGCAGTCAGGTCAGAGCAAGACCGCCTGGGACAGTCGCTGTGAAGAGGGCGTCTATAGCAGCAGCGAGTGGCTGATCAAGCGCTACTTCCGCGTGGGGCAGAATCAGCACCTGGCGGCGTTTGCTCCACTCGACGGCGCCACCCCGGCTAGCCTGTAGGGGCGGGGCTTTAGGCCCTGTCCTAGGTCGTCTACCCAGCGGGGGCTGCGCCATCGAGCGCGCCACCAGCCTCCGCCCTGATTCGTTCGCAGTGCTGCTAGAGTCAGAGTCTTCTGCCGCAGCCCAAACCCCAGCCAGAACCGGTGGCCAGCCCTTGAGCCCCTCCATGCGTCGAATCCTGTGGATCGCTGCCCTCGTCGTCGTGCTCGGCGGGAGCGGCTATGCTGCGTATCGCTATTTCAGCGCGCCGAAAGGTCCGCGTTGGATTACTCAGAAGGTCACCCGCGGCGACCTGGTGCAAGTTGTCAGCGCTACCGGCACGCTGCAGCCGATGGTGCTCTCGCCGGTCGGCTCGCAGGTGTCGGGCATCGTCTGGAAAATCCACGCCGACTACAACGACGCGGTCAAAAAAGGCCAGGTCCTCGTCGAGCTCGATCCGGCGTTGTTTCAGGCGGCGGTGCGGCGCGAGGAAGCGAACGTCGCGGCTGCGCAGGCGGCTCTGCTGCGGGCCAAGGCCGATGCCAGAAACGCGGGTCTCGTGGCCGAGCGGGCCCGGGCTCTGGCGGCCAAGAACTACATCTCGCTTGCCGAGCGCGACTCGGCGATTGCTCAGGGTGAGAGTACGCGCGCTGCGGTGAGCAACGCCGAGGCGGGGATCAAGCTGGCGCAGGCAGTTCTCGATCGCGTGCGGCTCGACCTCAAAAACTCGGTCATCCTCTCGCCGGTCGATGGCGTGGTGATCGCTCGCAACATCGAGCTTGGGCAGGCGGTCGTGGCGTCTTTCCAGGCGCCGAACCTGTTCACCATCGCGGAGGATCTGCGCAAGATGCAGGTCCTGGCCAATGTCGACGAAGCCGATATCGGTCACGTGCGGGTGGGAGCGATGGCCGAGTTCACCGTCGATAGCTTTCGGGGTCGTCGCTTCCGCGGCAGCGTGGCCCAGGTGCGCAATGCTGCGCAGACGGTGCAGAACGTCGTGACCTATGTCGTCGTGCTGCAGGTCGACAACAGCGAGCTCCTGCTGCGGCCTGGCATGACCGCCAACGTCCGGCTTGAGGTCGCGCGTCGTCAAGCGGCGCTGCTCATTCCGGCCGCAGCGCTGCGCTTCAAGCCACGCCTCGACCAGCAGAAGACCGCGGGCCCTTCTGGCGAAGCCACCCCGGCGGGCGAGCCCGGCCCCGCTGGAGAGGGACGTCGGCGTCGCGGCGAGGGCCGGCCGGGTCGCGAGGGCAAAGAAGGAAGAGGCCAGGATGGCGTGGGCAAAGACGGCGCGAGCAAAGACGGCGCTGGCAAAGACGGCGCGAGCAAAGACGCTGAGGATCCGAGCCAGATCGCTACGCCTGCCGTGCTCTACGTCACCTCGGATGGCAGCCGCTCGGGCGAGCTACAGCCGGTCCGTGTGCGCATCGGCATCAGCGATGGCGTCATGACCGAGGTCCGCGAAGGCCTAAGCGAAGGCCAGACCATCGTCGTCGATACGGCACGCGCGGCACAGGGCGGAACCGGCATGGGCGGCGGCCCGATGGCCCCACCGCGTCCCGGTGGCGGTGGCGGTGGCGGCGGCGGCTTCCGTCGCGGTGGCATGTAACCCGGTCGTAGACGGAGCGCGGCGATGAGTGCCTCGAACAGTCAGGCCAAGAGTGACCCGACGGCCCCTGTCCCCCGCGCCGAGCCCGGGCCGGTGATTCGTCTTGAGCAGATCAAGAAGACCTATCACCGCGGTAGCGAAGAAGTGGCTGCCCTGCGCGGGGTCGATCTGAGCATCGGGGCGGGTGAGCTGGTCGCCGTTATGGGGCCGAGTGGCTCTGGCAAATCGACGCTGATGAACTTGCTCGGCTGCCTCGACCGACCGACCTCAGGCCGGTATTTCCTGCTCGGCCGCGACATCGCGCAGGAGAGCCGCGACGAGCTAGCGCGTATTCGGCTGCGGACCATTGGCTTTGTCTTTCAAGGCTTTCACCTGCTGCCGCGGACTTCCGCCGCCGAGAACGTCGAGCTACCGCTGCACTATGCCGGTGTTCCGACGCTAGAGCGGCGACAGCGCGCGCTGGCTGCGCTGACCCGAGTGGGCTTGGCCGAACGGGCCGACCACACCCCGGCTCAGCTATCTGGTGGGCAGCAGCAGCGCGTGGCGATTGCCCGCGCCCTGGTTAACCAGCCGTCGCTGCTTTTGGCGGACGAGCCGACCGGCAACCTGGACTCGCGCACCTCGCTGGAGGTGATGGCATTGCTGCAGGACCTGCACCGCGAAGGCATGACCATCCTCATCGTCACGCACGAGAGCGACATCGCCGCGTACGCTCAGCGTCGGCTGTTCATCAAAGACGGGCGCGTGCGCTCGGACGATCGGCAGACGCCGCGCTCGGCCGCAGCGGACCTGGAAAACTGGCAGTCGGAATAGCGCAGAAGGGAGAGTCGGCGGGGCAGGCGGAGGGCGGCGGGCGACTACAGGGGCTCGATGCGCCCGAGGATGCAGGTGATGTTGTCGGTGCCCCCGGCTTCATTGGCGGCGCGCAGCAGGCGATCGACAGCGCTGTCGAGATCTGGCTCATCCGAGAGGATCTCGGCCATCAGCGGGTCGGGGACCATGCCGGAGAGACCGTCGGAGCAGAGCAGATAGATGTCGTGTAGCTGCGGCACATCGACCTGCGTATCGACCTGCACCGACTCTTTCATTCCGAGGGCGCGAACGATGACGTTCTTCTGCTGGAAGCGACCGACCTCTTCGCCGGAGAGTCGCTTCATCTTGATGTAGTCGTTGAGCAGCGAGTGATCTTCGGTCAGCTGCAGCAGCTGCTGGCGTCGCAGGCGGTAGCAGCGGCTATCACCGACGTGGGCGATGATCACTCGGTCATCGAGGAACAGCGCCCCGACAATCGTCGTGCCCATGCCGTGCTGCTCTTCGTTGCGTTGCGAGGTCTCCCAGATGCGCTGATTGGCGTGCTTGACGCCGACGACCAAGCGGTTGGTCTCGTAGCGCACATGCTGGTCCATCTTGAACGGCCAGGTCGTCGGAGCTTGATCCTGCGTGGCCTTGAGATAGGCCGCGACCGCCTCGACTGCCATGTTCGAGGCAACCTCTCCGCTGGCGTGGCCGCCCATGCCGTCAGCGACGATCGCTGCCCGCTCGAAGTCGGGCAGGATGAAGCTGTCCTCGTTGTGCTTGCGCTTCATTCCGATGTGCGTATCACCGGAGAAGCGCACCCTCATGTTCCGCATAGGAAAAGAAGAGGACATGCAGGCTCAGCATATCACGGGTGGTTGGGGCGCCACGGCAAAGTTTGCCGCGGCGATTCGGCGGCGGTCGGGCCAGCCGCGAGCTTCGCCGGGCGGGGGCTCAGTCCGCCTGCTGCAGCGTCTCTGGGCGGGGATGCTGAGCCGTGCTGTGGGCACCATGACGATGGGCCATGACCGGGGCTGGCGCGGCTCTGGCCTCATGCTAGCGTGGGGGCGCGACGAACGGGCCGGATGCAGCCTCGTCGCTCCCGGTACACGATTCAATCTCGACGCGAAGGTCATGAGCAGATGAGCAGCGACCCACATGCAGGAACTCCGATGTCGGCCAGCGGGCCAGTTGCTGGCGGGGACGCCGGCAAGTCCAGTGATGCTGGCAGCTTTCCCTTTCCGCTACCAGAGGACGCTGCACGAATCGTCCTTTGCCATGGCTGCCAGGGCAAAAACCGCGTACCCCTAAGTCGCGCGTTTGAGCAGCCCGAAAAGCTGCGCTGTGGCCGCTGTCAGCTTCCGCTGTTCGTCGGTCGGGAGGCGCCTCTGCGCGGCCTAGTCGGCAAGGTCTACCAGCATCCGCTCGACGCCCAGAGCCTGGCGACGCTCGAAGCCGTGCCGGGTGTATCGACGCTGCTCCGCAAGCTTGTCGAGGCCACCGTCGAGCGCTACGACAACTTGTTTAACGAGAGCAGCTTTGTTCGTGTTGGTGGTACCCAGCTGCCCACACTGGAGCGGCTCTTTGAGCGGGCTGCCTATGCCCTAGACGTGCAAGATTTGCCCGCGCTGTACATCTATCAAGGAGCCGAGGCCAACGCCTTTACTGGCGGTGTCGATGCGCCCTATGTCGCCGTGACCAGCGCCCTCCTCGACTCGATGACTGATGACGAAGTGCTGGCGGTGTTGGCGCATGAGCTTGCGCACTATCAGTCCAAGCACGTCCTTTACAAGATGGCGGCCAGGCTGCTGGGGCTGGCCGCCACGGAGCTAGCCAAGGTGACGCTGGGCATCGGCAACCTGGTGATGGTGCCGCTTCAGCTCGCCCTGCTGAGCTGGGATCGCTGCTCGGAGCTGACCGCCGATCGGGGCATGCTGCTGGCGGTGCGCGATCCCGCGATTGCGCTGCGGGTACTGATGAAGCTGGCTGGTGGCTCTGCCCGCTTCGGGGCCGAGCTGTCGCTGGATCGTTTCATGGAACAGGCACTGCGGGCCCGGCGAGCTGGCGAGGAAGACGTGATGAGCCGCATCTTCACCATGCTGCAGACCGCCTGGCGCAGCCATCCCTTCCCGCTGTGGCGAGCCGCCGAACTCTGGCGCTGGGCAACGCAGGGCGAGTACCTCAACCTGCTGCAGTCCGCAGCCTAGGTCCCCGCCTTCTTGCCGGCATGCCCGGCCGCGGCCGCTACGGTGCCGGCAGCGGGCTAGTTTGGCTAGGATGCAGCAGCTCGGCAATCTCGCGCAGGGCTTGGCCTAGCCGTGGGCCCGGCGTGACGAACATCCGGTTGGCCAGGATGTGCACTCGGCCCACGCGGATCGCCGCCACGTCTTTTAGCGCGCTCCAGTCCTCTTTACGCGCCGCGGCACCGGCTGGATCGGTGTGGATGGCGTCCAGAATGACCTCGGGCTGGCGCTCGACGATCGCTTCGGCAGCCACCTTGGCGTAGCGCGGACCCATATCTGAAAAGACGTTTTTTCCTCCCGCCAGGCGCAGTAGCTCGTCGAGATAACTGCCTGGGCCGGCGGCGACCAGGCCACGCAAGCTGCCGATCTGGCGATCGACCACAAACATCGTCTTGCGCGGCGGCAGCGACGACACACGCGCACTGACGGCAGCGATCTGGCGATCGAGATCGCCCAACAGGGCCGCCGCCTGCGGCTGCCGATCACCCAGCTGCTCACCAACGGTGGTGAATGCCGCTCGCACCTGCGCCAGATCCTGCATCGGGACGGCCACCGCCCGCGCCCCGGCCTGGGTCAGCATGGTCGCCGCCTCCCCCTGCACCCCGTCGAGGAGGACAAGATCGGGCCCCAGCGCCAAGATGCGCTCGATCGCTGGGGAGAGGAAGCTGCCGACCCGCGGGCGGAGTTTGGCAGCCTCGGGGTAGTCGCAGTAGTCGGAGACCGCGATGACCCGCTCCCCGGCTCCCAGCGCCCACACCAACTCGGTCAGGCTGGGGGTCAACGTGACCACCCGGCGCGCGATTTTTTGGCCTGCTGGCTGGGCCAATTTTTTGCCCTGAGGCGGCGGCGAAGATCCGCTTTCCCGTCGGCAACTGGCGGAAAAAAAACAGCACAGCGACGGAAGAAACAGCAACGAAAACAGGGCCGAAGTAATTCTCCGTCGAGGATTTAGCGGGCTCATCAGTTTTTTGTGAACCGGCGCGTTCTGGAAGTTGCCATGCACTGCCATACGATGATAGTGATCTCTTACTGCGCGGTTGGCGGCCCTAAGTAGTGGAAATCGTTACGAAAGTCCGCCGGCTCGAGAGACTCTGAAGTGCATCGCTGTTGAAGCGAAGCGCTTCTCATATCTCGAACCGTCGAACCATTGAACTACCGCGCACCAGCACAGCGATTCGCATCTCGAAACACGATTCTTCCAAGCCGCCCTTCTATTGGTAGTTGAGCCATTCGGGGGGGGCGACTTGGGCGCCGGGCCGCGGCGAGTGGGTGTTCCTTATCCACGACCCTCGGCACTTCATAGGTATGGGGTTAGTGCGACATGATGGACAAGGCAGCGACGACAGGGACTTTGGCTTCCAGCAGGCAGGCAGGCAAGATGGCGAGCGATAAAGGAGCGGGCAAGATGCGTAGCCAGGCACCGCAAGCCAGTTCTAGCCAGACACTTTCCGACGGTTCGCGGCGACGCAAGGATAGCCAGCCGCTGCGGGCCAAGGGCGCCAAGGCGAGCACACGCTCGTCGCGTACGAGCAGCGGCGCAACCTCGGGCATCCACCTTAAGCGCCTGTTCACTCGGGCCGGCGTCGCGCCCTTCGATCAAGTGCAGTGGGAGCTGCGCACAGCTTCCATCACCGGCGAAGGCGGCCAGGTGTTCTTCGAACAGAAGGACGTCGAAGTGCCGGCCGGTTGGTCGCAGCTTGCGACCAATGTCGTTGTCCAGAAATACTTCCGTGGCGGAGTGGGCACGCCGTCGCGTGAGCGCTCGGTTCGTCAGCTGATCGGCCGTGTAGTCTCGACGCTGACTGGCTGGGGCCTCAAAGATGGTTTCTTCAAAACGGATGATGATGCGCAGGTCTTCGCCGACGAGCTAACCCATCTCCTCGTCGAGCAGAAGATGTCGTTCAACTCGCCGGTGTGGTTCAACGTCGGCGTTGAGAAAGACCCGCAGTGCTCGGCCTGCTTCATTAATTCGGTCAACGACACGATGGAGAGCATCCTTGGTCTGGCCAAGACCGAGGGCATGCTGTTCAAGTACGGCTCGGGCACCGGTACGAACTTCTCGTCGCTGCGTAGCTCGCGCGAGCAGCTACAGGGCGGCGGCGGGGCTTCCGGACCGGTGTCGTTCATGAAGGGCTTCGACGCCTTCGCTGGTGTCATCAAGTCGGGCGGCAAAACGCGCCGCGCCGCCAAGATGGTCATCCTCAACGTCGAGCATCCCGACG
Organism: uncultured Myxococcales bacterium; assembly: GCA_937952145.1. GTDB lineage: Bacteria > Myxococcota_A > Polyangia > Palsa-1104 > JAEUJZ01 > JAEUJZ01. The sequence goes on along the minus strand of CALFYE010000147.1, from coordinate 11,728 downwards.
TGCTGGAGTTCATCCACTGCAAGGCCGCCGAAGAGCGCAAGGCCTGGGCGCTGATCGATGCGGGCTACGACGGGTCGTTCAACGGCGAAGCCTACAACTCCATCTTCTTCCAGAACGCCAACCATTCGGTGCGCGTCACCGACGAGTTCATGGAAGCGGTGGTTCACGACCGCCAGTTCCACACCCGCGCGGTCACCACCGGCGGCGTCACCGACACCTATCGTGCCCGTGAGCTATGGCACGAGATCGCCGAGGCAGCTCACCAGTGTGGCGACCCCGGCCTGCAGTTCGATACGACGGTCAATAGCTGGCACACCTGCCCGAACACGGCGCGTATCAACGCCTCGAACCCGTGCTCGGAGTACATGTTCCTCGACGATAGCGCCTGCAACCTGGCCTCGCTGAACCTGCGCAAGTTCCAGTTCCCCGAGGGGCACCCGCGGGCGGGTGACTTCGACATCAAGGCCTTTGAGCACGCCGTCGATATCACCATCCTGGCGCAGGAGATCATCGTCGATAACGCGCGTTATCCAAGCGAGCGCATCGGCGACAACAGCCACAAGTTCCGACCGCTGGGGCTCGGCTACGCCAACCTCGGGGCGCTGCTGATGTCGCGTGGCCTGCCTTATGACTCGGACGCTGGGCGGGCTTACGCTGGCGCGGTGACGGCGCTCATGGGCGGCCGGGCCTATCGCATGAGCGCGGTGATCTCGCGCGATGTCACCGGCCCCTTTGCCGGCTACGCCGAGAATCGCGAGCCGTTCCTCGGCGTCATGCGCAAGCACCGCCAGCACGTCGACCACATCGACTCGGCGCTGTGCCCCTACGACCTGCTGCAAGCCGCTCGCGGCTCGTGGGATGAAGCCGTCGAGATCGGTGACAAGGCCGGCTTCCGCAACGGTCAGGCGACCGTGTTGGCTCCGACGGGCACCATCGGCTTCATGATGGACTGCGACACCACTGGCGTGGAGCCAGACATCGCGCTCGTCAAGTACAAGCGCCTGGTCGGTGGCGGCATGCTGAAGATCGTCAACAACACGGTGAACGAAGCTCTGGCTCGCCTGGGGTACGACGAAGCGCAGCGTCAGAAGATCATGACGTTTGTGAACGAGCGCGAGACCATCGAAGGGGCGCCCGGCCTGCGTGCCGATCACCTGCCGGTGTTCGACTGCGCGTTCCGGCCGCAGAACGGCGTGCGCTCGATCCACCACATGGGTCACCTGCGCATGATGGCCGCGACGCAGCCCTTCCTGTCGGGCGCGATCAGTAAGACGGTCAACCTGCCTGGCGACTGCACCGTCGAAGACATCGAGAATGCCTACATGCAGGCCTGGAAGCTGGGCCTGAAGGCCGTGGCAGTGTACCGCGATGGCTGCAAGCGCAGTCAGCCGCTCTCGACCAGCAAGCGTGAGACGGCCAACGATCGTCCGGCGAGCGGTCCGGAAGCCCAGGCGGCGAGCGCGCTGCAGGCCCTGTTCGATCGCCTGCCGGAGTCGACTCGCGCCATGCTGCAGACCATGCACGATGTGCCGGTCGAAGATCTGCTGCGCCATGTCTCGGCACTGACCAACCCCAAGGGCGCGCCGGTGGCGGTGCGTCGCCGTCTCCCCGACGAGCGCCGCTCGCTGACGCACAAGTTCTCGGTCGGCGGCCACGATGGCTACATCCACGTCGGCATGTACGAAGATGGCTCGCCGGGCGAGATCTTCATTCGCATGGCCAAGGAAGGCTCGACGATCTCGGGCCTGATGGACTCGATGGCGACGGCGGTCTCGCTGGCCCTGCAGCACGGCGTGCCGCTCAAGCTCTTCGTCGATAAGTTCACGCGCACGCGCTTCGAGCCCTCGGGCTTCACCGGCAATCCCGACATCCCGCGGGCAAGCTCGATCATCGACTACCTGTTCCGCTGGCTGGAGTCGAAGTTCCTGCCCGAGCAGCGTCAGGGCGAGCAGCTAGAGATGGAGTTACCGGTGGCCAAGGCCGACGGGACCGGGGAGGGCGCAGCCGCAGGCTCGCCGAAGACGCCCTACGTCGATCTCAGCCAGTCGAGCAGCATTCGCACCGCTTGGCGCGCCGAGACCGACGCTCCGACTTGCCACGAGTGCGGCACGATCATGGTGCGCTCGGGCGCCTGCCATAAGTGCCTCAACTGCGGCTCGACCTCCGGCTGCTCGTAGCCTCCGCCCCGCGGCTCCGTCGCTGAGCCGTGGATCCTCCCGCCCCTTCTCTCCGCAACTCCTCCGCGGACCTTCGCTTTCCTGCCCGCTTCGACGACCCTGTTGCGCTTGTCTCCGCAGTCTCTCTGCGGGGACGCGACTCTAGTCGGTTCGCCAGGGCGGGAAGTGAAGGTCAAGTGAGTCGGCCGCCGGTCCCGTCGGACGGAGGGCGGGCACCGCGCCATCGATCAGCAGGGCCGCGCCAGTCCCCTGTAGCAGCCCCAGGGTGAGGACGAGGGGCAGCGTCCATGAGGTCAGCACTCTGCCGGCCGTCCCGGGGGGACTGGTCGCTGGGGCGTAGATGCCGCTTACGATCGGCCCCACGCCGGGGATGAGCAGCGTGTAGTTCGACACTAGGCTGGGCCCCCCGGGCTCGCCGGCTTGTGGCGACAGCGCAAGGGCCAGGGCGACGGCGGGTGCGTACCCAATGCCCAAGAGCAGGCCGCCGATCTTCATGCGTCGCGGTGATCGCCGAAGCGTCAGCGGCGGGGGCGAATCGTCGAGTGGCTGCAGGCTGAGCGCTGCGCTGGGCGGAACACGGGGGGCGACACCGTAGCGCAGCGGATCGGGGAGCGGTCGGCTCAGCGGCACGAGGGCGGGCGCATCGGCTTGAGCGGGCGGGCCCGGCGGTTCTTCGGCGTGACTTCGGCCCGTCGCCAAGCAGGGCAGGGCAGACAGCACAAGGCAGAGTGTGCGAGGAGCCGACACCGAACGTCACCTTATCGCAGCCGGCTGCGACCGACTGCAGTTTCTTGGGGCTAGCGACGGGAGCGGGACGGAACCGAGAGGAGATCGGAGGAGCGGCGGCAGCGGCGAGCTTACGGCTCTATCGTGATCTGCGTGCCGGCGGCCCAGGTCTTGTGCTCGTCGGTGTAGTACAGGTACGCGGACGAAGCCTGCGCCGTGTATGAGCCGGGCGCAATCGCGACGAGATCGAGTGGCAGCTCAACGGTCTGCTTCGGCTTCATCTCGCGCAGGTACAGCACCACCTGTCGCGGGCCCGTCTCGTAGAAGGCGATCAGGCCTTTTTCGCGCAGCTCTTTGAGCTGCCAAGTCTGGAACGTCAGACCGCCGGGAAGCTCAACCCGACCGAGGGTCATCGGCTGTCCGCGGTCGGTCTTGTTGCGCAGCGTCACCCGCATGCGCACCGATTCGCCCAGCTTGACCTGATTGCGCTCCAGCCCCGTCGTGATGTCGATGCTCGCGCGCTTGCCGTCTTCTGGCTGCAGCGAGCGGTAGTCGATGGCGACGCTATATGGCATCGGCGTGCGCCCGCTGTGCTTGAGCTCGATGTGGTTCTTGCCGGCGAGCAGGTGCTGGCCGAGCCCACTGAACACCAGCGGGTCGCGATCGTCGCCGTCGTACTTGCGGGTGGCGATGTTCTGGCCGTTGAGGACCAGAGTCACCTCGCCGCCGGTGCGCTCGCGGGCCTGACTCTGGGCGTAGGCGGTCAGTGCCTTGAGCGACAGCACGGTGGCCTGCGTCGTCCCCCAGGCGCCATAGCCGCGGCGGTGGCCCATCAGCCACTCGATGCCGCGCTCGACCGGCGTGTCGAAGTCCTTGCTGTTGGCCTTGAGCAGCGCCATCAGCGACAGCGACGTCGTCTCGATAAACAGGTTCTCGCCCCCCGAGCGGGTGATGCTGTGGTCGGCCTTGCTCCAGCCACCGTCGGAGTCCTGCAGAGCTACCAGGCGCTTGGCACCAGCCAGGGCCGGACCGCGGCGGCCGCTATTGAACAGCGTGGCGGTGGTCAGGGCCAGGAGGTAGGCGTCATCGCTAGACTGCGCGACGTTGGCCGCGACGTCGATCTCGGCGCTGAGCCCGGCCTGCTTCACTTCGCTTAGGGCGTAGGTGATGTAGGCGTCGGTGACTTGCTTGGACGCCCGGCCGAAGCTGTCGAGTGCCTTGGCATCGCGGGCATAGCCTCCGGTCCCGTCGCGTCGGCTCATCAGCCACTCGGCGGTGCGGGTCAGCATGGTCTTGTCGAGGTCGTGATAGACCGGCCGCATGTCGGAAAATTCCATCAGGCCGTAGGCCGTCAGCGCCTCGTGCCCGGGGCTGCTGCCGAACCACTCATAGCCGCGGGTGTTCGTCTCATAGCCGACGAGCTTCTTGTAGCCCTCGTCCATCAGCCGGCTGGCACGGCCCAGCAGACGGGCATCGCTGACGCCTTCGCTCTTCATGAAGCGCAGGACCATCACGTTGGGGTAGTTGACGCTGGAGGCCTGCTCGAAGCAGCCGACGGGGTGGCGCAGCAGGCCCTCGACACTGGCGACCAGCGACGACAGCGTGCTGGGATAGACCCGCACCTGACCGTCTGGCGTACCGGGCATCGCTTCGGCCAAAAGGACATCCCCCGCAAAGCCTTCGCGCATCCGACCCGAGCGCGAGATGTGCTGCGGGAAGCCGCGCGGACTGACGCGCACCGCCCGGACTAGCTCGTCGCGCAGGCCCGCCGTCTCGGCGATCAGGCGGACCTCGCTCTCGCCCTTTTTGCCGGTCACCGACAGCGGGAAGTACAGCGTGTCACGCAGGCCGCCCCCGATGGTGCCATTGGTCCGCGCCACCTGCTTTTCCAGCGTCAGGAGCGGTCCGAAGCTCGACTGCAGATCGACGCGCAGCGGCTGGTTCTGCTCGTTACTCAGCACGACGGGCAGCATCACGCGGTCGCCTTCGCTGACTTCCAGCGGCAGCTTGACCGCGACTGAGAACGGCAGGCTGGACTTCAGCACCGTCTCGTCGCGCCCGGCGGCTCCACCACCGACGCCCTCGGTCAACACCCGAAAGGAAGTCACGGCATCCGACAGCATGAACGACACCGTTGCCTTGCCATCTTGGCCGGTCTGCACCGTCGGCTGCCAGAAGACCGTCTCGCGGAAGTCATTGCGCGGCCCGCTGTAGCCCGGAGCGTAGTTCGGCGTTGGGAACACGCGTGCCACGGTCCACGTCTCAGGTGGTCGCACGGGACGGGGCCGCAGGGCCGGCGGGCGGCGTGGCGGACCAGCCCAGCCGAGCGGTGCATTGTCGACGCCGTCGAAGTCGTCCATGTCGAGCCGGCGCATCGCCCCCTTGGCCTTCTTGGCTGCGCCACCGCCAGCACCGGCGCCCAGATCGCCCATGGCGAGGCCACCGGCCATCGGGCCTGCAGCGGGCTTGGCCTCGCGGGCCTTGTCCGCCATTTCGGCTTTGGGGGCGGCCATCGGCTGGGCGGCGGCAACGGCCGGCGCCTCGGTAGCTACCGCGGCCGGAGCAGCCATGGCCGGCGGCGAGGCCGGTGCTGCGCGCGTGGCCATGGGGCGGGCGGGGGCCGAGGGCTCTTTGCGTGCCGCGGCGAAGTCCTTCTTGGCTTCGGCAGCGGCGGCTGGGCGTTCATCGGCGAGCGCATCGGCGGCCTCGGCATCGCGCGGTGCGGGTCGCTTGGCCGGCGGTGCGGCAGCCTTGCCTTGGGCGACGGCCACCCGCTTGTTGGGCTCGGCCGGTGGACGATCCGGCTTGGGCGCCTTTTCGGCCGGCTGTTCGTTTTGGGCCAGGGCCTCTTCGGCGGCATGCCCACGCGCACGGCCCGTCGAGGCCTTGGTCCCCAGCGTCCCCAGGATCCCGCGCGCCACCAGCGAGCCCGGCAGCCACTCAAACCGCCGATATCCTCGCGTCCCCATCAGCAGATCCATGGCCAGCCCAGACTTCTCTTCGCTGAGATCGAAGTAGAAGTTCGGCTCCTCGATCTTCCCCGGCAGCTCGGGCTCTAGATACAGGCGCGACAGGATGTGCCCGGTCTTGTCGTCGGCGAAGGACAGGACGGTGTCATCGACGACGGACAACGCGACGTCGGCGGGGATCGGGCTGCCGCCGGCATCGCTGGTAAGGATTTCTAGCGACACACGGTCGCGGGGCACGTAGTTTTTCTTATCTGGCGTGACCTTGACCGCCATGCGGGCGCGGCGCTGGCGATAAATCAGGCGCTCAGCGAGGGGGCGCTGTCCCTCGTCGAAGACGGTGACGCGGGTGACGCCCTGGGCACGGCCGACGGTCTCGCTGCCCTGACCGCGGGGCTCTAGGTAGACCACGGCGGGCGCGCCGGCCGGAACTTCGACGCTGGCGCTGTCGAGCAGGTTCTCGCGCACCACGGCGCTGACCAGGACTTTTTTGGCCGTGCTGCCGGCGCAGCGCACGCTGACCCGCGTCGCCCCTAGCTGCCCGTCGAGATCGTCGAAGCTGCGCAGCGTACAGCCCTCGAGCTTAGCGGCGGGCAGGGCGTACTGGTCGGTAACGCCGATGGGGCGGTCGATCTCGACGTGGTAGACGCGGCCAAGGGCGGGCGTCAGGTCAAAGCGGCCCAGGCCATCGCGCACCGAGGTAAAGCGCGCAGCAATCGCGCCGGTGTCATCGACGACGCGGCCCGAGATATCGGCCGGCTTGCCGAGGGGATTTTTGGCTTCGAAGTAGACGCGGCCGGGGACGCCGACCAGAAGCTCGCCGCCCTCGGGATAGCTGGCGAAGTTAAGCTTCTTGAGGACGATGGGCACGCGTCGAGCGATCGACTCGGTCAGGCCGCTCTCGTCGGCGAGCACGGTCAGGAGGCCATCGCCCAGCGCCATCTCGGCCGGCAGGTTGAAGCGCACGACCGCTTCGCCCTGCGCGTCGGTGGTGAAGTTGACGCGGGGCAGGTCCTGGCCGTCGAGCCGGACCATGGCGTAGAGGGCCTGGTTGCGCAGTGGCTCACCCGTGGTGCGCTTGACCTCGAAGGTGGCGCTGACTTCGTCGCCGGGGCCGTAGGCCTTGCGCACGAATTCCAGCTTCATCTTCAGGCGAGGAGGCTCGTAGCTGGCGACGACGATCGGCCGCTCGGCGGTCTTGCCGTCGAGGGTGCGCAGACGCAGCGTGTACTCGCCCCCGGCGATGCCGGCCGCAAGATCGAACTCGACCTGGGCCATGCCGGCGCTCTCGCGCGCCTTCTTCTTTGCGACCTGGGCCCCGCGTGGGCTGACGAGTTCGATGTACATGCCAGCGGTGTTGTGCCCGCCGGAGAAGGCGCGCGTCGTCAGATCCCAGGCCTTGATCCACACCGTCTCGCCTGGTTTGTATAGCGGCTTATCAGTCTGGATATAGAAGCGGCGGCTGGCCTGACCTTTGAAACGGTTTTCGATCTGTGCCTTGAGCTGCTCGGCGGGCGGCGAGCCCGGCAGACGGGGCGAAGCGGGCGGTGCTGCCTCGGGGGCGACGGGCGGTCGCGGTGGCTTCGGACCACTGGGCCGAGGCGCCTCGCCCTCAGCTGTGACGGGCTTTTCGTCTCCAGGGGTCGGCAGTACGCCGGGGGATGAGGCGGGCTGATCGAAGTCCGACAGCGAGCCCGCAGCAGGCTGGGGCGTCGGGCTGACCCCAGGCTGCTCGCCGCTGCCTTTGGGCGTTGGGCCGGGCTTGTCGCGGATGTCACAGCCGGGGGTGGCCAGCGAAAAAAAACATAGAGTCGCAGAGACGCAGAACAACGACCGTCGCATGAAGTCCTCCAAGCGGTAGCCACAAACGCACCGGAGGCGGTTTCGGTTTGCGCCCCCCGAACAGCCCCGCTTTCGTCTGAACCGACGAACCCAGGTCATGATATCCAACCAGCTGCCGCAGGTGGTGCAGGATGTGGTGGCGGCTCAGGATTTTGCGCCGAGCGACGCCGTGTTCGTCGTCAGCCGCTGACGATCGATGAGGCGGTCGCCGCCCCGACCCTGCGACGACCCTTCGCAGAAACGGGACAAAGAGGGAAAATACGAGATGGCAAATCGATGATGGCGAGTCTCACTTATCTTCTGCTTGGGCTGTTGCTGCTGCTCAACGTGCTTGGAGTCGTCGCTCCGCGCGTCTACGGGCCGCAGCTCGGGCTCCTGGGATCGATCTCGTTTGTGGTGGTGATGATCGGCCTGCCGCAGATCATCGTGCTGGGCCTGGGCATCACGCTCTTTTTGGCGTATCTGGGCGGGCTGTCGACGCTGCCAGGTCAGCTGGGACTGGCGCTGCACATCGCCTCGTGGACGCTGCTCCTGCAGCACCTGTGGCAGATGCGCAAGACCATGCCGATAGTCGATGGCCAGCCGGTTCTCGACGACGCACCGATTTGGCACGAGCCTCCCTTTGTCAAAGGCGAGGTGTCGTTCTGGCCGTACCTCAGCTGGCGCACGACGGCGATGCCGCAGGTGCGGGTGCGGCGCAAGGTCGTCTACCGTCACGTCGATGGCGTGCGCCTGGTGCTCGATGTCTACGCGCCGCGCAAGCCCGCGCCGGCCGGAGCGCCGTACAAGTCGATTGTCTACGTGCACGGCGGCGGCTGGGTTATCGGCACGCGTCGCCAGTCGCCGTTCATGATGTTCGAGCTAGCGGCGGCCGGCTACGTCGTGTTCGCCATCGAATATCGGCATGCGCCGCGCTTTCCGCTGCCGGCGGCGATCGTCGATTGCAAGGCGGCGGTGGCTTGGGTGCGCGAGCACGCCCACGAATACGGCGCGACCCCCGACGCGCTGATCGTCGGCGGTTCGGCCGGAGGTCACCTAGCGTCGATGGTGGCGCTGTCGCCCGGCGAGCGTGGCTTCCAGCCCGGCTTTGAAGAGGCCGACACCCGCGTCACAGGGGCGGTGCTGTTCTACGGTGTCTACGACTTCGAGAGCCGTGTGCAGCCACGCGCTCCCCAGATCCTGCGCCGCTTCTTTGAGGGCGTCGTGTTCGGCGCGCGCTATCACGAAAAGCCGGATCTGTTCCTGCGCCATCAGACGATTACCCACGTCGAAAAGGGCGCGCCGCCCATCCTCATCATTCATGGGCAGTTTGACACCCTGGTGCCGATCTCGGACTCGCGCCTGCTGCACCGTCGGCTGCGCGCCGTCGGGGCTCGTGCCCACCTCTGCGAAGTGCCGCTCGCGCAGCATGCCTTCGAGATTATTCCGTCGCCGCTCTATCAGCGCACGATGCGCATCATCCGCGCCTTCCTGCGCGATGTGCATCCCAGCCACTTCGCGTAGCGCCCGATTTTACTCAGCTCTTTGACCTGAGGCTCGCTCTCTGTTTCTGCGTCCCGGTGGCCTCGCTCGCGGGGTATCCTGAGCTCTGGTAGGGGGGGCGCCATGCACAGTCTGGTTTGGCGATGGCTGGGTCCGCGGGCTTTATGGGCATTGGCTTCGCTGACACTTCTTTCCTGCTCGGGGGTGAGTCTGCCGCAGTCGTGGCCGTCTCCGCGTGAGCTGTGTCGAGCCACGGTGAATCCCAACGTTAGCTTCGGCCCAGAGGCAGTCGTCGGCGATGGCACACCGGCTAGCTGCACCGCGACGGCGCTGGAAGACGCCGTGCGACGGGGCGGCCGCATCCGCTTCGCCTGCGGCAGCGAGCCTGTGGCCATCGAGCTTAGCCATGAGCTGACGGTTGACCGCGACACGCACATCGACGGCGGGCAGCTGATCTCACTGTTTACGGGGCTGCACAGTCGCGTCCTGCACCTCCTGGGGCAGGGAGGAGCGCCGGTCACGCTGCTCCTAACTGGGCTCACCTTCGTCGGTGCGGCGGGCGACGGGGTAGACGGTTCGATGCCAGTCGGCTCGTCGGGGGGCGCGGTCCTGCAGGAGGGCGGGCGCCTGTTCATCGACGACTGCATCTTTCTTGGCAACCGCTCTGCGCCCAAGGACGCCTCGGTGAGCGGCGGTGCGATCTTCAATCGCGGCGGCGAGCTTTTCATTCGGCAGAGCAACTTCATCGGCCACCTATCGACCAATGGCGGCGCGGTCGGGGTTCGGGATGGCTCGCTGCGTATGGAGAACACCTGGCTGGTCAACAACTTGGTGCTGGGGGTCGGCGGTGTGCCCGGCGACGGCGGCGTCGGCGGAGGCATCGATATGCGCGGCGCTGGGCGCCTGGTTCTGTGCGAGAGCACGCTCTGGGACAACTATGCGCAGTCGTTCGGGGGCGGCCTCTTTCGGCAGGGGACTGGCGATGACCTGACGGCCATCTACGGCGTGTCGTTCCAGGGCAACTACGTCATCCCTGAGCACACGGCGCACAGCCTGGGCGGGGCGCTGTTCCTGCAGGGCACGCACTCGGTGATCGAGGCGACAACGTTCTACGGCAACGCAGCGGACGCCGGGGGCGCCGCCTACATCGGACCGAGTACGCGCACGCTGCTCCTCAACAGCACGTTTAGTCAGAATGCGGCGGAACGGGGCGGCGGCGGTGCTGTGCTGTTCGAAGACCGCGTCACGCCGCTCCCCTCGGCGGAAGTCGCCAGCTGCACCTTCGCGGTCAACCAGACTACCTCGGACACTGGGTCGGGTGGGGCGATCGCAGGCGGCGGGCCCGGGATTCGGCTGCGCAACAACCTCTTTGTCGCCAACCGCAGCCGAGCCGTGCTGAACGGGCAGACCTGCAGCCGACCGATGGAGAGCGTCGGGCCCAACCTGCAGAACGATGCCGAGTGGAGCGACGGCAGTAGCGACGCCACTCGCGCCCCCTGCGCCCGCGGGATCACGGTCGGCGATACGCAGCTAATGCAGATCGATTTTTTTGGCGGGCCTACCAGGACCCACTACCTGACGGCGGACAACCTTGCCGTCGGGTTAGGGCGTGACTGCCCGGCCACCGATCAGCGCGGTCAGACTCGACCCATGCAGGGCTGCACCGTCGGCGCCTACGAAGTTGAACACTAAGAAGGTGTTTACATATTAAGCTGCGAACGCCCTCATCTCGTATGTGCTGCACGGCTGGGGCCCCCGCGGACGCAGACTCCTTTTTTCGCCGGGGCGTCGAAAAAATGAGTCCGCTGCGGCCACAGCCTCTGAAGCTCGACGGGGAATTAATTTGTAAACACCTTCTAAGGAATCGCGGGGGCAGAAGGTATCGCGGGTACGCCGCGAGTGAGCTAGCCAAGGACGAGGCGGAAGAGCTGCTGGCCGAGGAGTAGGCAAGAGCCGGAGGGGATCAGGCGCTCGCTGTGCAGGCGCTCAACTCACTCGCGTGGGAACGCGTCGCGCCGAAGGCCGACGAGCGGAAGGTGCAGGGCGAAGAAGCTCTCGGGCTCGCAGCGGCGCGCGCGGCGGCAGGGACAGGGACGGCGCCAACGGCGACGAGGGCGCGAGCGGTGGCAGGGAATCCGTAGGCCGATGCATGGGGTCCTCCGAAACCAGGGCAACGCGCGGAGTTGCGCGTCTGCCCTTCCATCGGCCGCGCTGCTTCGGCATTGAAATGACGCCTCTGGGGGTGTTATGACCAGAGGTGATGGCTCTGCGCACATCCGGCCGCTCCTGTCGCCCTGGAACTGACCTGCGAGCCCACCTGGCCCTGGGCGCTGCCCTGGCCCTGTGCCTGGGCCCTGGGCCATGAAGGGCAGGGCGTGGGCGACGAGGTGGCGTCACGGGCCCGTCTGGCGGTGCGCATCGGCCAGCCGGGCGGGGAAGAGTCGCTCAATGTGGCGGCGGCGGCGGCCATCTGCCTGCATGCCAGCGCGGCAGGGCGCTGATTCCGCTCATTTCCCCAGCGGCTGCGCCGGGGCA
>CALFYE010000146.1 GCA_937952145.1 uncultured Myxococcales bacterium | reverse complement strand
TTCGAGCCCGCAGGCGTCGGCGCAGAGGCCGACTGGCACGAGCCGCCCGTCTAGCCGCCGGATAGCGCGCCGCTGCGCGGAGCGTCTAGCTGCGTAGCGGCGGCGCCCCCGGAGGAGCGTTCCCATGGCAGGCATCGGCTCTCTCAATCGTGCGGGCAGGGGTCTTGGCATGCGCCAAGGAGGCTCGAAATATGCCTCCGAGCGCTACAACCCGACGATGCCCCGCTGCGGCACGCTGTACATCACCTTTGACGGTGACTTCGTTCAGCTACAAGGCGGCGCACGCAGCTATGTTTATGTCGCTGCCTCCGGCCGGCGCGTGGGCAGTCGCTTTGATTACTCGCTAGAGCGACAGGATGACTCTGGCGAGGGACCCATTCCAGCGGGTTCCTATTGGATCAACCCTGACGAGCTGTGGCAGAACGCCTGGTACAAGTTCACCGCCAGCAGCAGTGCATGGGGCAACTATCGCATCACGCTGCATCCCTATCCCACCACCGAAACCTATGGTCGTGGAGGCTTCTTTATCCACGGTGGCGATGAGCTTGGCAGTGCCGGCTGCATCGATCTTGCGACCTCGATGGATGCCTTCGTCAAAAATCTGCATAGCGAGCTCGGAAAGACTCGCATCTGCCACATCCAGGTCGCTGTGCGCTACCGCAGCCCTCGCTGAGGCGGGCAGTCAGCCCAAGAAAGAACCCCCATGAGCAAGCTCGATCTGGGACAAGCAGAGTACCTGTTTGAGTGCAGCGCACTCTCCGAGGCCATGCTCCGGGTGTTTCGCTTTCGCGGACGGGAACACCTCAACCAATCCTTCGAATTCCTGATCGACCTCGTCTCGCCCAATCCCGACGTCGATCTCGACGCCGCGATCGGCCAGCCCGCCGTCCTCACCCTCCTTGGACGGCACTTCACCGGCGTCCGCTACAGCCGCTATGTCCACGGCGTCATCGAGCGCTTCGTTCAGCTCGGCGCCGGCAGCCGGCACAGCCGCTATCAGGCCGTCCTCGTTCCGACGCTCAAGCCGCTCGCGTTTTCCCGGGGCTCCCGCATCTTCCAGCAAAAGAGCGTGCCCGATGTCACCCAGCAGGTACTCCAGGATCACGGCGTACCAGCCGCCGCCATCAGCCGCATGCTGCACGACACCTACGAGCCCCGAGACTACTGCGTGCAGTATCAAGAGAGCCCCCTCACCTTCGTCCAGCGCCTGTGGGAAGAAGAGGGCATCTGCTATTTCTTCGAGCACGAGCAGGACAAAGACACCGTCGTCCTGGGCGATGGCAAGCACGCCTTTCCCGCACTCTCGGCCTACGCCCACGTTGAGGTCCGCGATCAGCCTCACCTCTACGAAGAGGGGCTGTTTGAGTTCCGCAGCGAGCGCTCCCTGCAGCCCGGGGCCACCGTCCTCCGCGACTTCCGCTTCAAGCAGCCCACGCTCGATATGGAGGCCAGCGTAAAAGGCGAGCGCTTCGCCGAGCAGGCCATGTACTTCTTCCCCGGCGAATACGTCGACCCCGACATCGGCCAGAAGATCGCCAAGGTCCGCCTCGAAGAGCAGCAGAGCCAGCGCGCCCGCTTCGTCGCCGCCGGCAACGTCCGCGCCATGCTCCCCGGCCATACCTTCACGCTGTCTGGTCACCGCCGCAGCGAGTGCAACCAAGACTATCTCATCGTCTCTGTCGAACACTCCGGCTATCAGCCCCAGGCCCTTGGCGAGGAAGGCGGCGACGCCAGCGAGCCGGCCTATCAGAACTGGGTCGAGTGCATCCCCGCCGATGTTCCCTTCCGCCCGCTGCGCCTGACCCCCATGCCCAGCATCCCCGGCGTGCAGAGCGCCGTCGTCGTCGGCCCCCCCGGCGAAGAGATCCACTGCGACGAGCATGGCCGCGTCAAGGTCCAGTTCCACTGGGATCGCGAGGGCAAAAAAGACGACAGCAGCTCGTGCTGGATTCGCGTCAGCCAGCCCTGGGGCGGCGTCAGCTACGGTGGCCTCTTTCTGCCCCGCATCGGCCAAGAGGTCCTCGTCCAGTTCCTCGAAGGCGACCCCGACCGCCCCGTCATCGTCGGCCGCGTCTACAACGGCGAAAACCCCCTGCCCTACTCCCTGCCCGAGCACAAGACCCGCAGCACCATCAAGAGCTCAAGCAGCCCCGGTGGCAACGGCTACAACGAATTCCGCTTCGAAGACGCCGCCGGCAAGGAAGAGATCTGGCTGCACGGCCAGCTTGACATGAACACCGTCATCGAGCGCGACCGCACCCAGCAGTTCGGCCGCGATACCACCGACACCATCGGCCGCGACCACCGTGAAGCCATCGCCCGCGATCGCACCCGCAGCGTCGGCCGCAACGAGAGCATCAGCATCGGCGCCGACCGCATAAAGAGCATCGGCGCCAACCAGACGTTGAGCGTCGGCGCCAACGAGACCATTGCCATCGCCGGCAACCAGGCCGCCCAGATCGACAAGTCGCGCCGCACCCACATCAAAGGCAACGACAACCTCGCCGTCGACGGCGCCCAAGACATCGCCATCGGCGGCGACCAAGCCATCCAGATCCGCGGCGCCGAGACCCTCAAAGTCACCGACGATCAAACCATCGAAGTCACCGGCGCCATCTCCATCAAATCCGCCACCGAAATCAAGCTCGCCTGCGGCGCCGGCTCCATCACCATCGAACAGTCGGGCAACATCATTATCAAGGGACCGCTGGTGAAGATTAACTGTTAGGGGGCGGCGATGTTCCAAATACGGAGCGAGCAATTAGTGGCGTTCGCAGACTATGCTATCGATGATTTTATCCGGCGGATGCTGGTTCACTTACGCCGCCAAGAATCAGTGGCATCGATATCGGATTCGCAGCTTCGCAGAATAGTGACGGAAGGGATCGAACACGCGGCGCGGCACTCTATCTATTCAGAGAATGAGGTCTGCCTATACATCGAATGCCTGGTCGCTCTGGGCGCAGATTTCCTGCGCATTCCCTGGGTAGAGTCTATCCTCGCTCGTTCTGGGCAGCCCCTGAACCAGCAGCTCCAGATTGTCTTGGAGGAGGCAGAAAAGCTGCGTGGACCCGCTGCTGTGGCCGAAGGGAGGACGACCTAATATGCCTACATCGTTTAGCACGCAGAAAGTTGGAGCCACCAAGGCGGCATGTCCTTTAGCAAGACCACTCATCTATATTGTCGATGATGGCGGAAACCCCAACACGGTCGCAGCGCTGATCAAGTCGCGCGTTGAAATCTCGAACCGAGTGACGAACGACGGCTCCCTTCCGGCTGGCTTTCTCGATCCATCCACCGATCGCGACAACTTCAAGATCGAAGTACGAGACAGCACAGTCAAAGGCAACACCATTCCCGCCTCAGCCGTCGAAGTCGAAGTTCTACGGAAGAACAAGAAGTCGTTCAAGAAGCCTCGCAAGATTCAGGTTGAGTTGCAGCGCGTAGGCACCAGCAACATTTTTCGGTCCCGCTACATTCGCGCAGTGGTGGACGATCAAGACCAAGCTGCCGTGCCGGCGAATCAGACGATTCTGACAGACTGGGACGAGAATCATCCGCTAGAAGAGATCCTCGGACAGCTGGTCCGCGCCACCTATTCCTACACGCACTGTGACGAGAAAGCGAAGGCAACCTGGCAAGCAACTGTGGGCAGCGACCAGAGTAAGGCCATTCGCCTCGTTGTGCATATCCTGCGCAAGAAAGTTGGAGGGGACGGAGTAGTCACCATCGATAACGCTCGACGCCGCATTCGCAAGTGGTTCCGGCGGGCGTATGCTCAGATCAGCTTGGCCCCGTACCTTATCAACACACACTATGTCGACCCCTTAGAGAATCTCATTTCAATTTCCAACGATCACGGAAGAAACGCGACCGGAGGGACGAGCAGTTCCATCTCATTTACGATTAGCGCGACCGCCCAAAAGGGCAAACCCGTCGTCAGGTCAATCGGCCCCTATACTCCCAACGCCGGTGATCCACCCCTTACGACAGCCAATAATATCGCTGCCTTAATTCAGGCGACGGGCGTGTTCAACGCGCGGACGGTGCAGAATCCTCCCACGCTGGAGGCCACCATCACGCAAGGCTCGGCGGACATTGTCGTTACCGACTCGAAAGGAGGTCGTATCTCTATCGCCTCCGCAATATGCTCTGATGCGACACAGACAATTTCTGTAGGCAGAGTAAACGCACTGAACTTTCAAGGATGGAACCTTTTGCCCCCAGGTGCCAGTACCTCTGCTACCGCCCCCCTTAATTGGGTAGCTGGTTCGATTCAACAACGGACCTTGCTTCAAGCCTATGATACCGGGAACAATCGATTTGAGTTCTTTGTTGTTAGCTCTATCCCTGGGCATTTAGGACAAGCAATGATTCCAGGTAGTTTCTACGCGGCAGGAAAACAGGCATTGAATGCTGTTGTCTACTCTGCTTTCGTGGTAGCTTCCGCGTTCGATGGTAGTAACAACACACCTTTTGTGTGTGCTCATGAGTGCGCTCATACCCTGCTCGATGCGATCCATGCGAATCAGGTGAACCAGGTAATGTCGCCTAACGCGAATCAACCAGCTAATTCCGTAACTACATCCAAGCGCTTCTTTGAAACCGCCGTAGGCTTCGACGACCCTCCCATCTCGATCGTTCAGGAAACGCGGCTTCGGGCCAATGGCGCAGCGACCCTACGTTCTATCGTATGAGCATCTCGCAGAAGCATCGCAACCTTGGCTTACTCCTCCTGCTGATCAGCGCGGCGCTCTGTGGAGGATGGGCCTACCGTCACTGGAAGCACAAGCAGACATCAAAGCCCACCATGACCGAACCAGCCAATCCCCCCCCTTCCTCTGCCTATAAGCCCGAGGCCATCGCTCGCGCCGCGCTACTGCACTTCCTATACGAGTTCGATCCCCGAATCGACAGCCTGCCCAAGCGCATCGAGCCGGCCTTGGTCGATCGGGTGTTGCGAGAGGAGCTGGAAAAGGGCCTGCCACGTCCGCAGTCTGCAAACCAACTGGCAGCCCTGGCCAGCTTCTACGACTCGCGCGGTTTAGTACCGGTGGCGCTGGCTAAGCTGGACGCTCGCGGACGCACCGAAGACGAACTAACCAGCACCGTGATCCTGGCGGCGGTCGTCGGGATGCTGGGGAACGATGCCCAGCGTCGGGCTGGGCGTAGCTACTACTACGCTCTATTAGCCCATCCATGGGCTGCGCAACACTTTCCTGTGCTCCTCAGTTGTTACGCTGCGTATGCGCCATTCGAGCCACTCGGACCCACGGCGCAGCGACTGACAGAACTCATCGCTTCACTGTCAGCACAGCCAGAGGACGAGGCCGGGCCGCAGCGTCGTGAGCTGGAGGATCTGCGCGGCCTCACCCTGCCCCGGATCGCGGCGGCGGCGGCTTTGCAGACTGAGATCCTTGCGCTGCCTGCTCCCGCCCCCCGCGCAACCCGGCTCGTCGATATCTACTTGGGCTTTGACGAGCGGTACAACGAGATTCTTGGACCGTGGGCGATCCGGGAAATTCAGCAGCTCGCCCGCGCGGGACACGCTGCTGTAGTTCTCTCAGTGCTACGGAGTTCCTTCACACGGATGCAGGGCCGGCCGGCTGAGGAAGCCTGGCGGGCGCGGACGGCCCATGCGATTGAGTTTTTTGGCGGGGTGCTCAGCCCCGATGAAATGACTCAAGTTCGCCCTGACTTTAAGCGATTTGACCTCCTGAGCTTGGACTAGCGGACGTTCTTTCCCTCCGCGCCCACGGTGCGGACAAGCCCCGACCACACGCGACTCTGCCCCCGCCCGGTGAGGGAGCGTTGGTTTCTTTCCGCCGCGCCGCATCCGACCGCGGTCAGGACGGCGGTCTTCGCACGCGACGCAGCCCCCCACCCGCCGCCGGATCGACGCTCTTTGCACGCGGCGCGGGATGCGCCTGAGGTCGAACGAGCAATTTCGCTGCGCGGCTGTCCCCGCCCCCGTGGTACGCTAAGGAGTCTCCCTCTGCGGCCCATGATGGGCCCTGGGGAGGGGGCGCGGACTCGATGCGAAAGGGGATATTCGATGGCGGGGATCTTTCCAGACAAGCATGCCGACTTGGCGGTCGCGGTGGGTACGGTGGCGAATCAGATTGGGCAGGTGGCGGCGCCGCTAGGGTTGGCGGAGGCCGAGGTCAAGGCGATTAAGGCGCTGTGTGGCAACATCGCCGGGGCCATTGCCAGTGAGGCCCAGAAGCGCAGCGAGTGGCGGGCGGCGGCCCAGGCGGTGCAGGACGTCAAAGAGACGGATCTTGTGGCCCTGCGCAAGAAGATCGCGCACCTCAAGACCTCGCCGGGGTGGACGCCGGCCATGGCGCAGACTCTGGGGGTCGGCTCGCAGGCCAGCCCGGAAGAGACCAGCCCGGCCACCCTCGACAGCCTCAAGCCGCGCGTGCGCCTGGTCAAGCAGGCCGACCGCGTCGAGATCCGCTTTGTCCGCGGCAAGCTCGATGGCGTCAATATCTACAGCCGCAAAAAAGGCGAGGCGACCTGGCGCTTCCTCGACCGCGTCCGCCACTCGCCTGCCTTCGACAGCGCCCCACCCAGCACCCCCGGACAGCCAGAAGTCCGCGAGTACCGCATCCAGGCCGTCTTCAAGAACCGCGAGGTCGGCCTCCCCAGCGACATCCTGACCGCGACCGTCGGGGAGTAGCCTCGCCCCATCCCTCGCCCCTGGCCACGGGCACCGCACTCCTTCACTCCGCCGACAAACCCCGCCGAAAAGCCGCCTATTCCACCAGCACCGCCAGCGAGCGAATCTCCCAGGTGGGAGCGGCGGTCAGAGGACTGCTCTGGTACAGGCGGAACTCGATGGGAACGTTGCCGGCCGGGGGCAGGCGCGCCACATCCACGTCAAAGTGGGCCAAGCTGGGCTGCCCCGGGGCTGTGCTCGTCGGGTATAAAAGGGTCGTGGCGGGGGTGCCGAGTAGCTCGATCACGGCGTAGCTGTTGGTGGCGGGGGTGCCCGGCTGATAGACGTGCTCGATGGCGATGCGGAGGCGCGTCTTGCCGGCCCAGTTGCCAGGGATGATATCGGGCAGGCGGAAGGCGCAGGCCGCGCTAGAGCCGCTCTTCTGGTAGCTAGCGGGGCGGAGGGCTGCCATCATCCCGCTGCCGGCGAGGGCCCAGCCAGCCGGGCCGGGCATCACCGGGCAGGCGCTGATCTGACTGGCGAGGTTCCAGTCGGTCAGCGCGGGCATCTTATCCATATCGATACACCAGCCCATGATCGGGGTCCCGGTCAGGCCCTGGGCGGCGCGGCAGGGGGCGGCGGGCTGGGCGAGATCGCCCGCGTCGGTTGCGGCATCGGCTGAGGAGCCGGCGTCCGAAGGAGCTTCGGTGTAGGTGTTGCAAGAGCAGGCCCAAACACCAGTGAGGCAGAGAAGGATTTGCAGCGTGCGCATGTCAGTAGCTCCCCGAGACAAGGGCCGCAGAGGAGGGACTAGCCGGGCACTGCAGCCAGCGCTGCGGCTCGGATGGCTTTTTCTCGGGCGGCGCCGCACGGGATTGCATGGCGACCGAAGTGCCGATCCCGGCCACAGCCGCGAGCGTGACGCCCAGCCCAAAGGTGACACCGATAGCTGGTTGGAGGGCACCGTGAATGGGTCGCTCTGGCTCCTTGGTATTAGGGAGGGTGTACCCGCCTTGGTCGAGTCCAAGAAGCACGGCAGACGTCGCGAGCGGTAAGGCGGCAGCCGTCCAACCAACCCCCAGGAGCCAGGTGCTGAGCTTCTTGCTCTGGCGCAGAGACGCGGGAAGCGCGGGATCTTCGGACGGCGGCGGCGCGGTGGGCAGATCGAGGCAGACTTGGGCTGGGAACGGCAGGCAGGCTGCCGGGGGCCTATAGGCGCTATCCTGGGTCTGAGCGCACTGTGAAGAAAAACAGTGGGCGAAGAACGACAGAAGCTTCGCCTGGGCCAATCCAATGCTAGCGCTACAGCTTTCTTTGCAGGGCAGGTCACGCGTCTCGGGAAACTTGGCGGCCGGGTCCGTGAGCGTCAGCGTCAGCTTCTTTCCCATGGCCACGCTGCTGCTCGCGCTCGGCTCCACGGTCACTTTCAGAGTCCGCGTAGGCGCTGGCGCCAGCTTGGGGTCCGTGACGATTGGCGAGTAGTTAAGCCGGCTGAGCAGGCTCGTTAGCTGCCCTTTGACCTTGTTCAGATCGTCGGAGGGGGAGGTCGGCTCAAGTGCTCCCCCGTTCGGCTTGGTCGGGCCGCCGTTCTGTCTAGTCGGGATGCCGGTTGACTCCAGCGGTAGATCCGGCAGGAGGAGCAAGATCGAAGGACGCGGATCTTTCGAAGGACGCGGATCTTTGGGGAGCGACGCTGAGCAGTATCCGGGGTTCGCCGACAGGCCGGCCCGGAGGAGCCAGCCGGGGCCCCCGCTGCCCTGCTCCCACGCGCCCGCGCTTGCCGTCATCAAGAGCCTCTCTGCGTGGGCCGCGACCATGACACCGGTCTCCTCGGTGCATGACTGGCAGTAGTCGTCTTGAACGATGCGCTGCTTACTCTTGATGTCGTAGAGCCACAGGCGGACCCGAGTGATCTTCTTGCTATTCTCGGACACAAACGAGACCCGCCCGCCGAGCAGCCAGCCCTCGCTACCCGGACACCAATTGGTGAGGGCCTGAACACAGCCAGCCCCCGCCGACAACTCGGGTCCGCTGCACGCAGGCGGAAAGGGCGAGTCGCCGCCCCGGACCCGCTCCACGCGCTCGACCGGCCACTTGCCACTACCCCCTTTTAATGATGTCAGCTTGTTGTATACGGCGTCGCCCAGAGCGCGGTCCATTTCGCAGTCTCGCTCGCCGATGCCCCACAGGAGGATCTTTGACGGAACGCGCGATGACGACGACGTTGAAGACCCTGCTGAACTGTCACCCCGTTCCGATTGAGCGGCTCCGGGGAACAGCGACAAGCAGAGAAGCGCCAAGACTGCCAGCCGGGGAGCGCGGCTACGCGAACGGGCCGCGGGCGGCGCGCAATACGGTAGAGAGACGACGGAGCAAGGGGGGCTGTTTGACATGGCGTGTCTCACAAACTTCCAGGGTCGAACGTCGAACATGGGAAGGGGGCTGTCTGCCGGCTCAGCAGTCTGTAAAGAAGATCCACACGGCGACGCGGGGTTCTTTCTTGCCGGGCTCGCCGGGGAGGCTCTCGTTGTACGGGGTGCCATCGGCGTCTTTGTAGCGCTTGAGCTTGCCGCGGCTGCGCACCAGTGTGCAGGGCAGGAAATAGGTCGGCATGACCTGCGTCTGGCGCAGGGCCTCGGGCAGCAGCTCTTTGACCTTGTCGCGGACGGCATCGCCGAGGCGGTGGGCGCGCTCCATGGCCTCTAGGCTCTCTTCATGCGGCTGCACCATCACCAGCACGCGCGTCGAGGCGTGGACCATCTCGGGCCGCAGGTTGCGCAGGATACCGCCGGCGCGGGTCGGGTGCAGGCCAGCGATGCCCTCGTGCGGCCGCATCCAGGCGAAGACCCAGCGCTGGGTGTGCATGAAGTTCAGGGCATTGTCCAGCTCAACCTCGGCACAGGCATTCATGGGGCTGGTGCGCAGCGCCTCCATGAAGCGGGCGACGGTGTTGTCTTTGCAGTACTTGTCGCTGAAGCGCTGTCGTCGATCGTTTTCCACCGCCGTCTTGAGCTCGGCCAGCTCGTTGCGAGCGGTGTTGAGATCGTCGCGTAGCTCGGCCAAGGTCTGCTCGGTCGTGGGGCCCACGGGGCGGGCACAGGACAGCAAAAGCCAGCCACTGAGGACAAAGCCGCGATGGCCAGCGAGGCGGCCCCTGCGGGTTGCTAACGATCTGAACATTGCACGATGACCTTGGCTGGTAGCGGGGGATTGTCGGGAGGACCAAACAGGGCACCAATGGAGTCTTCCAGCCGCTGCTTGGGGATGCGAGCCGTCGAGGCCGCGCTCTGCACCCGACCTTCCCCTTTTTCCGAACGAATCACTACACGCTCGCCGGGACACAGGCGAACATCGGCGAGCCGAAAGGCGGTCAGCAGGGCGGTGCGTTGCGGCTCATCTAGTGGAGGTGAGCCCTTGATACAGGTGGCAGTGGGCAGCGCGCGGGTCTCGCAGGCCGGCACGGACGCCGCCGCGGGGCGGGCGGGCGAAGCGGCAGGAGCCCCCACCACCGGCGAGGCAGATCCCGGCGGGCCGGGGCTAGGGGGCGGCGGCAGAGGCTCGGGCGGAGCCGGCGGGACGCTGAGTGAGCCGGGCACACTGGAAAGACCCGGGGTTGGGCTCGGGCTCG
>CALFYE010000145.1 GCA_937952145.1 uncultured Myxococcales bacterium | reverse complement strand
GCGGCCCCAGCCTTACGGGGCCCTCGACGGGCGAGATAATATGTAAACACCTTCTAAGCGTCACCGGATGCCACGTCGATCCCGTGCTCGGCGCGCGGTCGGCTCCAGGTCCACGTACGCTGGCCGCCCGCCGCACCAGCAGATCGCGCGAAGCGATGTTCTGACCGCTCAGCGCTGCCTCCGCCTATAGGGCGCCTTGAAGCCGGCGTCAGGCGACGACGCGCAGCTTGACCGGCAGCTTGATGCCCGGCGGCGGGCGGTAGGCGGGCTGCAGGACGGCGGACTCGCTCTCGACGGTGGCGGCGAGATCGTAGTCGGCGCTGCCCGTGACGCGCGCCTGCAGCAGATCGCCAGGTCGCAGCACCAGGTCGGCGGCGTCCTCGCCCAGGGACAGGAAGACACGGCCATCGATCTCGGGGGCCTGGCCGGCGTGGCGACCGACCAGCACGAACTCGCTCTCGTCCGATTCCCCCTCGACAAGTACGTCAATTAACGTACCACGTCGGGCCCGCTGGTGTTTTTTACTTACCTGGCGCTGGATGCGCAGCAGCTCGCGACGGCGACGCTCGGCTTCCTTGGCTGGCACGACCTCGGTCAGGGCTCCCGACGGCGTGCCCTCCTCGTGCGAGTAGCAGAAGACGCCGACGTGATCGAACTCGACCTGGCGCAAAAGCTCGCAGAGGCGGGCGAAGGCTTCTTCCGTCTCGCCGGGATGACCGACGATAAACGTCGTGCGCAGGGCGATGCCAGGGACGCGAGCCCGGGCCCGCTCGCACAGCTTCCACACCGTCTTGCCGACGTGGCCGCGGCGCATCAGCTTCAGCACGCGATCGTCCGCATGCTGCAGCGGCACATCCAGGTACTTCACGACCCGCGGCGAGGTGGCCATGACGTCCAGAAGCTCGTCGGTGACCGCCGTGGGATAGGCATAGTGCAGACGGATCCAGCGCAGCCAGCCAGCCGCGTCCCCCGGCGGCGGCTCGCCAATGCGGCGCAGCAGGCTGGCCAGGCGCGGGGCCGCGTCGGGCTGCGGGGCTCCGTCGGGGCCGGCCGGGATCGGCAGATCGGTGCCGTAGGTCGTCAGATCCTGCGCGACGAGGTTGATCTCGACGACGCCGGTCTGCGACAGGCGCTCGACTTCGGTGGCGATCGAGTCAGGGGTGCGGCTGCGCTGCGGTCCGCGCAGCTTGGGGATGATGCAGAAGCCGCAGGGACGATCGCAGCCCTCGGCGATCTTCACGTAGCGCGAAAAGGCGTGCTGCGAAGCGGGGCGCGGCGCGTCGTGGTCGTAGATGTAGCTCGGCGTGGCCGCCACCTCGACGCCCCCTTGGCCGCCGCGGATGGCCTGCGTGATCTTTTCGACATCGCCCGAGCCAAGGATGTGATCGATCTCGGGGATCTCGCGGGCTAGCTCGTCGGGATAGCGCTGCGTCAGGCAGCCGGTGACGATCAGGCGCTGGCAGCGGCCCTGCGTCTTCCACTGCGCCATCTCCAAGATGGTGTCGATCGACTCTTCTTTGGCGGCGTTGATGAAGCCGCAGGTGTTGACCACGATGACGTCGGCGTCGTCGGGCTTTTCGGCGATCTGGGCCCCGCCCTGCTGCGACAGCCCGAGCATGACCTCGGTATCGACGCGGTTTTTGGGACAGCCCAGCGACACGAAGTAGACGGCCGGATCGACCGCTTTTTTAGGACGAGATTTCGACGGGGACACAGGCACGCGCGCAGCATGGAGGGACGACGGCAGGCTGTCAAGCGGGGCGGCGTCGCGCGGTCCGCGCCCGGCTCGCGCTCGGTCCATGGGCTCGCGATCACCTTGCAAATCCGGCGGGGACGGGGGAATTTCCGCCCCGCACTTGAGCACAGGATAGCGAGCATGGCGGTCAAGATCCTGCACACCGCAGACTGGCAGATCGGCAAAGTGTTTGCCGACCTCGACGAACTGGATGGCGACAAAGCGGCGGAGCTTCGACAGCAGCGGCTAAAGACGGTGGCCAAGATCGCCACCACGGCCAAGGAGCGCGCGGTCGATGCCGTGGTGGTCGCCGGCGATGTGTTCGACAGCAACGATCGCAGCAAGGTCGATGATGATCTGTTGCTGCGCACCCTCGGCGCGATGGAGGGCTACGACGGGCAGTGGTTGCTCTTGCCGGGCAATCACGATGCCGCGGGGCCGCAGAGCGCTTGGGAGCGACTGCGACAGCTCAGGCCGCCCGGCAATATCAAGCTCCTCACCGACGCCCAGCCGCAGCTGATCGCCGAGCACCGGCTGGCCATCCTGCCGGCGCCGCTTCTGCGTCGGCACGAGGCGAGTGATGTGACGGCGGTCCTCGACAGCATGCAGACCCCCCCCGAGACCGTACGCGTCGGGGTGGCGCACGGCAGCATCAAGAGCCAGCTTCCCGAGGGCAGTCGGGTGCACAACGAGATCGCCGCCGATCGCGCCGAGCGGGCCCGCCTGGACTACCTGGCGTTGGGGGACTGGCATGGCACGCGGGAGATCTCGGAGCGGGCTTGGTACGCCGGTACGCCCGAGCCGGATCGCTTCAAAGACAACCTGCCCGGCAATGTGCTGCTGGTGACGATTGCTGGGCCGGGCGAGCTCCCGCAGGTCGAGCGCATCGCCATTGGTCACTTCAAATGGCACGATCTCACCGTCGAGCTACACAGCGTCGCTGACCTGGCGAACCTGACCGCGCAGCTAGAGGCGCTGGGTGCGCCCTATGGCCAGCAAGTCGTGCAGCTAGCGCTCCGCGGCACGATCGATCTAGAGACCCGACAGACCCTAGAGCGAGAGCTGCGACGCTGGCGGGCCAAGCTACACGTCCTGCGCTGCGATCTGCAGGGGCTGCTCGCGCAACCCAGCGAGGCCGATCTGCAGCCGATGCGCGATCACGGCTTTGTTGGCGTGGCTGTAGAGAAGCTGCAGCAGATGGCCACCGACGCCGACCGCAGCGACGAAGAGCGAGAGCGCGCCCGCCGTGCCCTGGGCCTGCTCTACGCCGAGTTCGTCGCGCTTATAGCGGGCGATCCAGCCGGGCCGCGGACCGCGCGCTAGGGGACAAGACATGAAGATTCGTCGCATCGAAGTGCAGAACTTTCGCCGCTTTCGCGAGCCGGTCGTCGTTGCCGATCTCAGCGACGGTCTGACGGTCCTGGCCGGCGATAATGAGGCGGGGAAATCGACCCTGCTGCGCGCGCTTCAGGCCGCGTTTTTCGACCGGCACAGCCTTGGCAAGAGCTATGCCCGCGCCTTCCTGCCGTTTGAGTCGGAAGTCCAGCCGCAGGTGACGATCGACTTCGAGTGTGGCGGGGCCTCGTATCGTCTGCGCAAGGGCTTTTATCTGAAGGAGTTTGCCGAGCTGCGCGTGACCTCAGGGAGCGCCGTCTACGCCGATTCGGAAGCCGAAGAGAAGCTGCAAGAGCTGCTGCGCTTTCGCCGACGTGATCGCGGTCCGGCCGACGATGTCAGCCATCACGGCATCCTGGGCCTGCTGTGGCTAGAGCAGGGGGCGTCTTCGGATCGTTGGAAGACGGCGCTCGCCGATAAGGACGGGCCGGCAGGTCGCAGCCTACACGGGGCGCTTGAAGCCGAGCTGGGTGAGACGCTGGGGGGGCCGTATGGTCATCAGCTGCTCACCCGCATCGCTGAGCGCTACAGCGAGTTTTTTGGCAAGAACGGCCGCCCGCGCGGTGACTATGCGCAAGCTCAGACGACGATCGCCGGTCTCGCCGATGAGCTCTCTTCCGTGCAGGCCGAGCTGAGCCGGTCTGAGACCGCCAGCCTTGAGCTCGCGCAGGCCCGAGAGCGCTTGGCGGGCTTCGAGCAAGAGGACCGGCTGCTCCGCGCCCGCGCCGCCCTGAAGCAGGCCGAGGCCGAGTGGCAGCGGGTCAAGTCGGTCGAGTCCGCCCAGCGTCAGGCGGAGGAGCGCAAGAGGGCAACCGAAGTCGAGGTCCGGCTGGCGGCGCAGAACTTCCGGCAGCGCCAGAGCGAGCTGGCCTGGGTGCAGAGCGAGCGGGGGCGCTTGGCGGAAAAGCTCGCGGCGCTGGGGGCCGGCCAGGCTCTCTTGTCCGATCGACAGCGCGTCTGTGCCGAGGCCGAAGAGAGACTGGCTGCGGCTCAGGCGCAGGTGCTGGGGTTGCAGGCCATGCTGCGACGCGACGAGCATCTGGAGCGTCAGCTTCGCCTGGGGCGCGAGGCGGGGAGCTATCGCCACAACCTGCAGCAGGCTCGGGCGGCAGAAGTGCAAGGTCGGGCGCTGATGGATCGGGTGCGCTCGCTGCGAGTCGACGATGCGCTGCTCCGCGGGCTGCGTGAGTTGCAGGGAGAGCTACGAGCCGCCGAAGGGCGCCTGGATGCCGTCGCCACCCGCGTCGCTGTCGCGCTACAGCCGGGCTGGGAGCTGCGGCAGGACGGGAAGCCCGTCGGGGATCCCGGTTCCCTGCTGGTGACGCAGAAGAGCGAACTGACGCTGTGGCAAGCAGGCCGGCAGCAGGCGGCCCTGACGATCCACCCCGGCGCCGAGGATCTGAGCCTGAGGCAGCAACGCGTGGCAAACAGTCGCCAGGAGTTGGCCGACAAGCTGAAGGACGCGGGGGTGAGCGATCTCGACGCGGCTGAAGCTCAGGCGCGGGAACGCAGCGCGCTCTTGCAGCAGGTGCAGGGGTTGCGCGAAGCGTTCAAGGCCGCTGCTCCGCGAGGGCTTGATGCGCTGCAGGCCGAGCTGAGTCGTATCGAGGCCGGGCTGAGCCCCGACGAAGCCGCGCCCGAGCTCGGGCCGGATGCGGAATCTTCGGACCCCGCGGCTGTGGAGTCGCAGTTAACCGAGCGGATCGCCGACCACCAACGGCAGCTAAGGCAGGCCGAGGCGGCTGTGCAGCAAGCGCAGGCCGGCCTGCGGAGTGCGCAGCAAGCGGCTCTGGAGCAAAACGATCGCCAGGCGCGCCTGCAGGGTGAGCTGCAGAGTGGGCAGCAGGCGCTGCAGGCCCGTGAAGCGGCTCTCGCCGAAGCCCAGGGTCGGGGCGCCGATGCCGAGCTGCAGCGGGCTCTGAGCGAGGCGCAGGAGCGCCTGGATGTGGTCGAGGCGCAGCAGCTGGTGGCGCAGCGTGAGCTAGAGGCCGCGCAGCCGCAAGTGACGGCCGACCTGCTGCGGGCGCGGCAGGCGGAGGTTGAGGCGCTGCAGCTCGATCTGGCTGGTGTCACGCAGCTGGTTGCGCGCCTTGAGGGCGAGCTGGGCGGGCTGGCTCAGTCCGACCTCCGCGAGCGCGAGGCGCGTCTGCAGAGCCAGCTCAACCGAGCGCGGATCGTCGCGAGCCAGCAGAGCCAGCAAGCCGAGGCGCTGCGGCTCCTGCAGGAGGTCCTGCGCGAGTCCGAGCATGCGGCCAGAGAGAACTTCATCCTGCCGGTCCAGCGACGGGTAGAGCGCTATCTAACACGACTTTTCCCCGATGGAGAGCTGCGATTTTCCGACGGCACATACTCGGTATCTGAGCTGCGCCGGGCGGGAGGCAGCGAGCCGTTTGATGCCCTGAGTATCGGCACGCGCGAGCAGCTTGCAGTCATCAGCCGCCTGGCCTTCGCTGATCTGTTGCGCGACCAAGGGCAGCCCGCCTGTCTGCTCTTCGATGATGTCCTCGCTTTTTCGGATGACCGACGGTTTCGCAGCATGCTTGCGGCGCTAAAGGATGCGGCCCAGACGCAGCAGATCTTGATCCTGACCTGCCGCGGGCGCGACTATGAGGGCCCAGGGCTGACGGTGCGTGAGTTTCCCCAGCGATCGGCCCGCTCTGCGGCCTAGGTCACCGTCCCCTCCATTCGTGACCCCAGGGCCCCTGCCTAGACAGCCTCGGCTGCTAGGCACGACGACGGAGCATGCCTGTCGGCATGTGACCCCGTTTCAGATGTAGAAGATCAACGACGCAGACGAGGCTGG
>CALFYE010000144.1 GCA_937952145.1 uncultured Myxococcales bacterium | reverse complement strand
GCAGCAAGGTCGCGTTGAGGGCCTTCGCAGATTAATATGTAAACACCTTCTAAGCGGCCGCCTTCACACCGAAGGTCCCGTCACTTCGCACCGAAGGGGAGACCGCAAGCAGCTCCCCCTTCCCCGCGCCCTCTCACCGCAAGCCCACGCCTAAGCCAACCCGCACGACGAAAGCTCGGCACCGGCTGCCCATCCCGCCAAGATCCGTCGCTGCGGAGGACAGCCAGCCTGGGCTCGCGCGCGGCCGTGATGCGCTTACTGCGTCACTAGCTCAACCCGCCGGTTGAAGGCGTAGGCGCGCTCGCTGCGACCACTGCGCAGCGGCCGGCTATTGCCATAGCCGCGGACGAGCACCGGCACATCAACCCCGGACTGCAGCAAGACCTGCCGCACTGCCTGGCCGCGCGCGACCGACAGCTTGCGGTTGTAGCGCGAGGTGCCCCGCAGATCCGCATGGCCCTGCAGGATCAGGACCTTGGCTTCCCGCGCCTTCAGGCAACGAGCGTCGTAGGCCAGCCAGCGCTGCGCCTCGGGCACAAGCTCCGTCGACTTGTACGCGAAGAAGACGTTCACCAGTCGGCAGTCGTCCACCGCCGAACCCGAAAGCTGGATGCTCAGCATCCGCGGGCTGGGATAGCTGGACACGCAGCGATTGAGCTCGGGATGACAGATATCCCCCAGCGCGCAGTCGGAGTCACCGCGGCAGGTGCTGCGCACGCTGCTCTCCGCCACAAATTCTGGACTGGCCTTCTGCATCGGGCCAGTGACGGGTGGCGCACTCTCCGCCATGACTGCCGGGTGATGTGCGCAGCCCATCGCGAGCGTAGACATCATCAGGATTCCAAGCAGTAGTTTTGTCATAGCGATCCTCCTTTTTGGTTTGAGGATGAACATAGGAATGTCATTAGGAATGGCACCGCCTTCCCGGAATACGCCCCCAGAGCCAACGCCGGACACTGCGCCGCGCGCGAGTTGCAGAGGAAGACTGGCCACGCTCCCAATGGCGGCGACTTGGCCCCGGCCACACGTCGCGCTAGACGATCGACACGGGAGTCACGCCGGTGGCGATGTATTTCGCGTACGTGAGCATCCCCCAAAAAATCTCGACTCCGTTTTGGACCAACCAATCATCCAGGAATCAAATTGGGAAGCTGGAGACACATTCCTAACCACATTCCTAAAGACCGCTTTTGCGCATCGGCGTACGCTGCCCCGTCCTGCCCCCCCCGTACCCATGGAGACTCCTGCGATGGAGACCTTTGAGATTGCCTCGGACTTACTGGCGTCGCCCGACGAGATATGGCCGCACCTGCTGAATATGGAGAGCATCAACGCGGAGCTCTCCCCGATCCGCATGAGCTATCCCGCCGCGCTCCCGCTATCGGCCATCGCCCCGAGTCAGATCCCGCTGAGGCAGGTGCTGTTCAAGTCGTGGGTGACGCTCTTTGGGGTGATTCCACTCGACCGCCATGCGCTGTGCTTGACGGAGATCACGCCGGGGCAAGGCTTTCACGAGGAATCGACGACCTGGCTGCAGAAACACTGGATTCACGATCGACGGCTGTCGCCCAGCGGCGCAGGCAGCCGGGTGACGGACCGGATCTCTTTTCAGCCGCGGCTAGCGAGCCTGGGCCCTGTGATTGCTTCGATCGTACGGAGCACCTTCGAGCGACGTCACCGTCGACTGCGAGAGCGTTTTGATACCCCCGATCCCGGCGCCGTTCCGCGCTGTCAGGACCTGCCACAATCCTCTGCCAGCTGATCACGGCCGGCCGATCACGGCCGGCTGATCACGGCCGGCTGATCACGGCCGGCTGATCACGGCCGGCTGATCACGGAATGACCAGCCTCAAGCACACGCGCGACGCAGCAGGTCGGACGAATTGCTGCCTTCCGACTGTGCTTCACTCCTAAAATAGGAGAAGCGACGCGCGGTGATCTCGACGGAAAAGGATTGTCCCATGACCCATCAGGAAACCGGAACGACGAGCCAGACCCAGCGACTGCGAACCTGGGCGCTGTTTTTTTCGCTGCTGTTCCTGTTGTGGGGCATCACCACCTGGGTGCAGCGGCCGCCGCGTCCCCTGCCCGTCGATGCTCCGCTGGAGCAGTTCTCCGAAGGGCGAGCCATGGCCACGGTGCGCAAGCTCGCTGATGAGATTGGCACGCACCCGGTGGGTAGCGCGGCCAGCCTGACCGCGGCGCAGTTCTTGGCCGGCGAGCTACGCAAGCAGCCTCGCCTGGAGGTCGAGCTGCAGGAAGTCGAGGGCGACACGCGCGTCAATGTCTGGAGCGGCGTTCACTTTCACTATCGCGTCCGCAATGTGCTCGCCCGCCTGCCGGGCCGCCGTTCCGAGGCCCTGCTAATCAACGCCCACTATGACTCGCCCGTCGAAGCCAACGGCGGCGCTGACAACGGCATCGGGACTGCAGCCGCGCTGGAAGCGATGCGAGCGCTCGCGGCCTCGCCGCAGCTGGAATGGACGGTCGTTTTGAACCTCAACGGCGGAGAGGAGGCCGGCTCAGGCGGTGCCGCGGGATTCCTGCAGCATCGCTTTGCGAAGGATGTGCGCGCCTTTATCGACACCGATGGGTCGTGTGGCGGCAAAGCAAACCTCATGGCGGCGAGTGCCAACGTCCCAGCGCTGCTGCGGGCCTATGCCCGCGCCGTGCCCTCGCCGCAGGCGACGATCTTCGGCAATGACTTCATCCAAAGCGGACTGACGCAGGCCAGCGGAGACTTCGAGCCGCTCGCTCGCGCTGGCCTTCCGGGGATGGCCTTCGCTGCGGTCAAAGATATCTGGGCGGTGCATACCCACCTCGACACCTCGTCGCGGCTGCAGCCAGGCACACTGCAGGATCTCGGCAGCACGATCCTCGCCGTCAGCCGCGAGCTAGCCCGGGGCGGCGCGATGCTGACCCCAGAGTCCGAGCGCACCGTGTACTACGACCTGCTCAGCCAGACGACGCTGGTCTATTCCATGGCTGTAGCCCGCGGGCTGGCGCTGGGGACGATCGTGCTCTCCCTGGTCGTCCTCATCCTGCTGCGACGAGCGGGCCAGCTGAGATCCCGCGCACTCCTTTCCGGCGTCGGTTGGACCTTGCTGTCGGCGCTGGCCGGGCTGCTCTGCGCGCTCTTCGCCGCGGCGCTGGTGGCCCTGCTCCTGCAACGACCGCACGGCTTCTACGCCACTCCGTACCTAGTCGTGCCGAGCTATGTCTTCGCCGGCCTGTGTGGTGTGCTGGCGCTGCACAGCACCTGGCAGCGACGGGCACTCGCGCGCGGACAGCGCGCCGACGAGCTAGCGCTCGCAGCCTGGGCCGCCAGCTTGGTGCTGTTTTCGTTGCTGCTCGCGCTGCTCAGCCTGGCCGGGCTGGGCGTGGCGTACCTGTTCTTGTGGTGGCTGGTCCCGTCGGCGCTGGCCCTCGCCGTATCGCTACGTCTGCCGCATCTACGCACCGAGCTTTGGCTAGCTAGCCTGGCGGTGGGCGCAGCGCTGTTCATCCATTTGGCGGTTGGCCTGGTGCCCGCCTTTATCGGTCTGACCGTCGGCATGAACCCCGGACCGGCCCCGGGCGATATGCCGATTGCCGTCATCTTGTGGCTGCTTTTCGTGTTGCCGATCTCGCTGTCTGGCTTGCCGGGTCTGCATCAGCATGGGGGCCTGCGGCAGCTCCTTCTGAGCTGCGGGATGGTCACGGGGCTGGGGCTGCTGCTGCTTGCCGTCCACGCCCCCTACTCGGCCAGCCGGCCCAAGCGAGTGATGGCCGTGCACGCGACGCAAGACGGTCGCACGGCGCTGCTCCTGCAAAGCGAAGACATGCCGCCTCTGGCCCGTGCTCTGACCGGTATTCCCGAGGCCCAGCCGGTGCCCGCATCCGAAGAGTGGTCGACCTTCTTGCCGCCGGGCTGGATGCCCCCGCCCAGCCACAAGCTGCCGGCCCAGCCGCTGCCCATTCCCCCGCCCCGCCTCGATGTTGTCGAGCGCAGCAACGACGCCAAGGCCGGCACGCGCACGCTGCGGCTGCGGCTTTTTGCCAGCGGCTGGGTGACCTTTGTCGAGATCCCATATGCCTCGCTGGTCAGCTGGTCTTTCCCCGGTGAGCTGCCGAAGCCACTTGAGGGCCAGACCACGATCACGCTGCTCCTGGTAGCGCCAAACCCGGCCGGGCAAGAGCTGACGCTGACCCTGCGCGGCTCGACTCCGGTGCCAGTGCAGCTTCGTCAGTTCCATCCCCCCGACACCTCGCCCGAGCTGCAGTCGCTGCGTCAGCGCCTACCGGCCTGGACGACGCTCAATGCACGCAGCCTGCAGGCCGTGCGCGTCTCGCTGTAGTTAGCGCCGACGGGACGCAACCGCCCGCGGTAGCGCCCGCCGCAGCCGCCGAACTGCTTCGTGCTGCTCGTCCTCGTTGAGGCAGGCAAAGCCCAGCCGCATCGCGGCCAGCGGTCGCCCATGGAATTCGAAGCGCCCGCCGGGCTGAAACAGCACGCCCTCTCGCCGCGCCCCGGCCTGCCAATCAGCCACCGAGATCCCATCCGCCACCTGGGCCCACAGCGCCATCCCCCCCGCCGGGAGAGTGAAGCGCAGCTCATCGGCGAGGTCTCTCTGTAGCAGGCTCGCCAAGTGCTCGCGGCGCGCGGCATAGACACGACGGCAGCGCCAAGCATGACGCTCGATTTCGCCATCGTCGATGAGCTCGGCCACGGCCCGCTGCACACCGTGATCGCCCTGGCGATCGAGGATGACGCGCAGCGCGGTCAGCCGCGCGAGCAGCGCCTGGGGGGCCCAGACAAAGCCGATGCGCAGCCCCGGAGCGAGGAGCTTTGACAGCGTGCCGATGTAGACCACGACCCCGCCCCGATCGGCGCTGGCCAGCGGCAGCACCGGCCGCCCTTGGTAGTGAAACTCGTGGTCGTAGTCGTCTTCCAAGATGGCGATGCGCTGACGCTGCGCCAGCGCCAGAAGCTGCAGGCGGCGCGCCTGGCTAAGCATCGCGGTGGTCGGGTACTGGTGATGCGGCGTCAGATAGATCGCGCGCAGTCGCCGCGTGGCGGCCAGTCGGCAAAGCGCCGCGACATCGATGCCCGCCGCATCCACTGGGATCGGCACCAGCTCGGCTCCCGCCTGTCGCAGCGCGGCCCAGGCCGGGGGATAGCCCAGCGCCTCGACAGCGACGACATCGCCCGGCCGCAGCAGGGCCTGTGCGATCAGGTATACCGCCATCTGACTGCCGCGGGTCACCAGCAGATCGGCAGCATCCCCCGACAGCCCGCGGTGCTGACACAAAAGACGCATTAAGGCGGTGCGCAGCCCCGGGTCGCCCTGCGGATCGTCGTAGCGCAAGAGCTCGCCGCCCCGCACCGCCATCACCCGGCGATACGCGCGGGCCAGCGCCGCTGTTGGCAGCAGCCGTAGATCCGGCAACCCACCGAGCAGAGCCAGCGTACCGCGCGGCACGGGCTCGGACCAAAGCGCGCGCTCGTCCGCCAACGCCACGGCCAAGCCCGCCGGCAGCGAAAAGCCCGGGCGTCGCAGAGCGGCCCCAGTCTTCGGACGTGCTCGCGACGGGCCCCGCGATGCCGCCTTCCGCTGCGTCGGCAGATCCGCCGCCACATAGGTTCCGCGACCGGCTGCAGCGTGCAGCCAGCCTTGGGCGATCAGCTCCTGCAGCGCGGCCAGGACGGTGTTGCGATGCACCCCCAGGGACAGCGCCAGCGCCCGACTACCTGGCAGCTGATCGCCAGGTCGCAGCCGTCCGCGACGAATGTCAGCGACTAGCGCGGCGGCGATCTGCAGAAATTTTGGGGTCGATGGCGACGACAGCTGCCCATCTGCGGACTCAGCCAAGAGGCTGATCGGCAGCTCGCGGAGACGAGGACTCACTGGTCTATTCCTTTTTCTAAAACCGGATCTTTTGCTTAGACCAGATTAGGACCAGCCTTTCTTGATGCGCAAAGAAATCTATCGCCAAGGCGAGGCCGCCGCGCGACAGCTGCTGGCCCAGGCGCGGGTCGTCCACCTCGCCAGCACCGACGAGGATGGACGGCCGATCCTGCGCGCCTTGCACGCCGTACTGTTGCCGGGCGGGCTCTACTTCCATGGCGCACCGGCCGGCGAAAAGCTCACCGTCATCGGTCGGCCGGCGGTGGTCTGTGCCGAGGAGATCGTGGCCGAGATCCCGAGCTACTTCCTAGACCCCGAGCGCGCCTGCCCCGCCACCACCTACTACGACAGCGTGCAGGTCCGGGGTACGGTCACAGCCGTCGAAGATGCCGACGAAAAGGCGGCCGCGCTGCAGGCCCTGATGCAGAAGTACCAGCTCGAAGGCGGCCACCAGCCGATTCGCGCCGATGACCCGCTGTACCGCAAGGCGGTGGCGGGTGTGCTGGTGCTGCGCCTCTCGATCGAGGCCATTGATGGCAAGGCCAAGCTCGGGCAGAACCGCTCGCCGGAAGAGCTTCGGTCCATCCTCGAACAGCTCTGGCAGCGCGGTCTGGCCGAAGATCCGCGCGCCATCGATCTGGTCGCGACGCGGCTTTCCGAACGCCATGGGGCGCAAGCCCTCCCCGACTTCCTGCGCGGGCCGCGTGAGACACGGCTGCATTGCGCTCTTGGCCCCCAGGATGCCGACGAGGCAGTGGGTCTGCTGCGCGATGCCTACTGGAATACCTGGCCAAGCGCCACGCAGCTGCGACAGGCGCACCTGGGCTCGACCGCCTGGGTCGGGGCCCGCGACGCCGCGGGGCGGCTGGTGGCGACGGCCCGCGCGCTGAGTGACGGTGGCAAGTTTGCGCTGATCTACGACGTGATGGTGGACGCCGCTTGGCGAGGCTGCGGGCTGGGGCAGGCGGTGGTGGGACTTCTGCTGCAGCACCCGCGCCTGCGACACACGCCGCGCATCTGGCTGCGCACGCGCGACGCGATGGATTTCTATCGTCGCTACGGCTTTGTCAGCACGGGGGAGCTACCGCCCCTGCCCTTTGTCTCGACGGATATGTGGCTGATCCGCAAGCAGGGCGCGGTCTGAGCGGCCCTACTTCACGACGTAGGTCGCTTCCCAGACGCTGCCGCCCCTGCCAACGGTCAGCAGGAAGGTCCTCGGCTGAGCCGACTGCAGACGCGCTTGCCAGGCAGCCAGGCCGTCAGCGGTCGCCGATTCGCCGTCGATCGCCAGCAGACGATCGCCAGAGTTAAGACCGAGCCGCGCCAGCGCACCGCGCCGGTCAACGCGGACCAGCGCCAGGCCGCGATAGCCCGCAAAGGCGGCTTCCATGCGGGTCAGGGTCGCGCCCAAGCCGCGCGAGGCCAGCAGACCAGCCAGGCCGGTTCCGTTGACGACGAACTGATGCTGCCCCTCGTCGATGACTGCGCGATCGAAGCGGTGTTCGACCAAGCGCACGCTCAGATCCTCGCCTGCCGACAGTCGGAGCCGCGCACCGCCGGCTTCGCTGTCTACAAGCTCAATGCCGTCTTCGAAGACGGCGACCAGGCGCAGGTTGCGACCGATCGTCTCACCCAGCGCATAGTTCGTGGTCGCCCAGGTTGCGGTATCGGCTAGCGTGGCGAATGGCGCGCTCGTCTCGTCGACGGAACCAGCCGAAACGCCCGCCGCACCCGAGGTACCGAACAGCCGTAGGGTGACCGCCCGCACCGAGTATTCCGTCGCTGTAGCCCCCGGCTCGGGCTGAACCAGCGTGCTCGGCGAGATGCTGTAAGCGAGCGCCTCATGACCATCGGCCGAGGCCGGATCAACGCGGCTGCCGTCCGAAGCCTGACAGCCAGTCAAAAGAGACAGCGCCATCGCGCCCCCGCTGATGATCTGCAGCCAGGGGGATCGCCGACTGGGGTTTTTGTGCATCCGAGTCTTCATGGGAATCTCCTTGGGCTACTGCAGGCAGGTCTTAGGGATGTTGCTCAGCACGCCGTACTCACTGGCTTCCCAGGCGGCGCAGGCCAGGCGCTTCTGTCCCGTCGTGCGATAGGGATGGAAGCAGTCCAGGCTGTCGATGTCGTCCTTGCCAAAGGCATACGCACCAACAGAGCTCTTGGGGTTGCTGGCCAGCGGTCCCTGCCAGTCGGTGACGAACCGCACCTTGCTGCCGTAGCGGCTCTGCGCCGCCTGCACTTCCTGTCGCAGGCCGTCGTTGTACTGGTCGATGCGAGCGCCGATCTGGCGACGTCGGCTGGCATTTCCCTCGCTGGTGACGATGCTGCAGACGCCGGCTAAGCTCCACACGGCGTTGCATGTAAACGCGCTCTTGGCGTTGCCCGCTTCGTACAGAAAATCGACGCGCGGCATCGACAGCACCAGCACCTGCGCCCCCATCGGCAGACAGCCCCCCAGCGTATCGAGCGCGGCTTTGAGCGCGTTGCGATAGGTGGTCACTGAGTACAGGTTGCTGGCGGCATCGCTGGCGCTGCCTTTGCTGCGGTTGCAGACGTCATTGCCGCCAAGCTCGATCACCACCCGATCGGGCTTGCTGGCCTGGCGACAGATGCGGCTCGCCTGGGCCGCAGCGTTGTTGCTGCCGCCGACCATCTCGGCCCCCGACACCGACACGAATTCCTTGGCGAAAGCCGGGAAGCGCGCCTTGTAGCGCAGGTACAGCGAGTTGACCTCGCGATCGCTGCCTTGGCCGAACGCCATGTCGGCGTGATCGCCAGGAAAGTTATTGGCGGCGAAGCCCTGCGAGATGCTGTCGCCAATGCCCGCGAGCTTCGCGGGATCGGCCAGTGCAGAGGCCGGCAGGGCCAGCGCCGCAGCGAGAAAAAACGTAGACGCTTTCGACATGGGATCTCCTTGTCTGGCTCAGAACGACTCGCTCGCGTCGAGCGAAGACGCGACCGCACCACGCGGCCCCCGCGAAGTCAACGACAACTGGTGCCGGAGCGCCGACACCGATCCCCTCGGTCGACCAACTGGAGATCGATTGGGCCGCCTACTTCGCATTGCTTCCCTGCCCGCGAACATGGTTTGCTGCCGCGGCCGCTGGGCGCGCTCTTCTCCGCCCCACAGGCACGCCCCATCGGAGTAGCCCCATGCGACTGCAATCACTCGGAGTCCTGCTCGGTTTGGCCCTGGCCTCGGCACCGGTTCACGCCGATCCCGGCCAGGAATATCTCGCAACCCGCATCGGCTGGCTGGCGGGCCAGCGCGCCCCCGGCCTCCCGCCGCTCGGTCCGATCCAGATGGGCCCTCCCAATCGCGACGGCGATTCGCTGGACATCTCGGTGCCCCTGCAAGCCGGCCGCTGCTATTCGTTTGTTGGCACCAGTGCGCCGACGGTGGACGACGCCGACATGTACCTGTTTTCGCCGGACAACCAGCCCATCGCCAATGACAAGAGCGATGGGCGCGACATGTACGTCCTGAGCTGCGCGAAGGTAACTGGCCCGCACCGGGTTGAGCTCAAGCTCAAAGATGGACGTGGCGATCTGGCTCTGCGGGTGTTTGTCCACGGCGCAGCAAAGCCAGAGAGCCCGCCAGAGCCGGAAGTGGCGCCCTCCCCGCCGCCGCCTCGACGAGGCAAGCGCATGGCCCAGCGGGGAACGGGCGCGAGCGGCAGTCCGATCAACCCAGCGCGCCGAGAGCGCACCCGAAAGTCAGAGCTGAAGCTGCCGAGCCAACTTTAGCCGTCGTCGCGGGCGCAGCGCGTCACAGCGAGCCCGCCGAGGTAAGGCCAGCGTGCTTGAGGTTATCGCGGTGGTGTTCTTGCATCTCGGGAATCGACGCCCCGCGCGGCAACGGCACCGACAAGGCGCGCTGGTAGACCGCGGCGGGCCCGTCAACATATCGGTCGACACAGTCAGCAAGGGCATCCAGGTAGCGGAGATCGGCGAGGGCGATGTCGCGCGCCTGTGCCGCTGAGAGCAGGGGGCCGTGGCCGGGGACGACGCGCTCGACCTGTGGCAAGAGGGTCAGCAGTCGCTGCAGCGTGGCACGGTAGGCCGTCAGATCGGCGACAAAGGGAATCTCGCAGGGGGACAGGTAGTCACCGACGATAAGCAGGCCGGCCTGCGATGCCAGCAAGCCCAGGCCGTCAGGGCTGTGACCGGGCAGTCGCAGCGCCTGCAGTGTCGCGCCTCCCAGCGAAAGAGTCTGGCCATCGTGCAGCGCTTGCAGGGCAGATGCTTTCGGCCATGCGAGAGGCGCACCGCGATCGATGTACCAGCGGCGATCGAAGTCGGCAGCCTCAGCGAGATCGCGACGCGCTCGCTCGCTGTGGCAGGTGATGGCTTCGACCAAGCTCTCGCTTCCCAGCACGCGGGCCGCCGGGAAGGCGCGCCAGCCGACGACGTGATCCCAGTGACCATGGCTGAAGACGACGGCCTGCACCTCGCCAGCGCTCCCGGCCAAGGCTTGCAGCTCGGCTAGCTCGCGCGGGAAGTAGCCAGGGTCAAGCACCAGGACCTGCCCAGCGCTCGACAAGACCGCGCTGGTCAGCTGCCAGATCCCGCTGTGCCGCACCTGCAGAGAAAGCTCGCTTGCCATGCCTCGGTGTACCGCAGGTTGAGAAGCGACGCGCCGATTTCATGCGACCACATCGACGTACACCGCGGTGCCAGCATCCACGGCGGACCGTGCCTGACGATGCCGCGACCGCAAGCTGAGAAGTCAGCGTGCAGCCTCAGGAAACGCTTGCCAGGACTGTGCGAGGGCTGCTGAAATCAAGACAATGTGGCCCCGTCTGCAAAGTGTGCGTAGGCGTCCCCCGGTGGTCTGCGCAGTTCTTCTGTGCTTGGCGGCATCGACCGCCGGCTGCGGTCCGACTCAGGACGAGATCCGCAAGCAGGCCGCCGAGCGCGAACGCACGCGGCTAGAGCAGCTCGCAGGCTGGGTCGAGGAAGGTCGCACACAGCTCCTGGCCGACGAGCCGGATCGCGCACTGCTC
Organism: uncultured Myxococcales bacterium; assembly: GCA_937952145.1. Classification (GTDB taxonomy): domain Bacteria; phylum Myxococcota_A; class Polyangia; order Palsa-1104; family JAEUJZ01; genus JAEUJZ01. Next base: position 17,138 of record CALFYE010000144.1, on the reverse strand, counting down.
AGCCTGCATCGCGCCCTGAGGGAGGGTTCGAAGGATCCCAGCGTGCCGTATCTTTTGGGTGAAGCGACGCGCGCCATCGATGCCGTCCCCGCTGTGCTGGTTGGTCATCGCGGCACGGTCACTGCGACGCGCTTCAGCCCCGATGGCAAGCGTGTGCTGACCGCCGGGCAAGACGGCTCGGCCCGACTGTGGGATGCCGACACCGGCGTCGTCTTGCAGGTGCTCAGCGGGCATCTCGATGCCATCGTAAGCGCCGAGTGGAGTGCCGATGGCTCGCGCATCGTGACCGCCAGCAACGATGGGACGGCGCGGCTTTGGGAGGCGGGAAGCGGACAGAACCTCAGCACGCTCAGTGGCCACAAGCTGGGCGTCACCTGGGCTGGCTTCAGCCCCGATGGGCAGATCATCGCGACGACCAGTCAGGATGGCACCGCGCGCATCTGGGAAGCGGCCAGCGGAAGACCGCTGTGGCGCTTAGATGGCCATACCCGCTGGGTGCAGTCGGCGGCCTTCAGCAGCGACGGCAAGCGACTGGTCACGGCAAGTCAGGACACCACGGCCCGCATCTGGGACATCAAGACCGGCCTGCCCATCGCCGAGCTCTACGGCCATACGCGACCGGTCTATGCTGCGACGTTTTCCCCCGACGGGCGGCGCGTGCTGACGGCCAGTGAAGACACCACGTCGCGCGTCTGGGAGTCGCAGCGCGGCAAAGAGCTGTACGAGCTGCACGGTCACAGCAAAGCGGTCATCGCCGCGACCTACAGCCCCGATGGACATCGCCTGCTCACCGCCAGCCGAGACGGGACCGCCCGGCTTTGGGACAGCGCCTCCGGTGGACTGGTGGCTGAGCTCAAGGGACACAACGATGCGATCACCGCCATCGCCTTCAGCCCCGACGGCGGTCGCATCCTCACCACCAGTTGGGATCGCACCAGTCGAATCTGGGATGCGGCAAGCGGGCGCCCCCTGTCAGAACTGCGCGGCCACAGCGACCGCATCCAGAGCATCGCGCTCTCAGCCGATGGCGGTCGCGTCGTCACCGGCAGCAGCGACGGTACCGCCCGCATCTGGGACCTGGGACACGAGACGTTTTCGATCATCCTGCGCGGACATCGCCAGGCGGTAAGCGACGCTCTGTTCACGCCAGATGGCGCCCACGTCATCACCGCCAGCCGCGATCACACGCTTGAGATCTGGGATCGCGCCAGCGGCCGTCCGCTGGAAGAGATGGTCGGCCACAGCGACAACCTCTCGGCAATCGATATCAGCCCCGATGGCAAGTGGGTTCTGACGGCCAGCGCTGACCGCAGCGTGCGTGTCTGGAACGCCGAAACCGGCGAGCGTCGCTTGCAGCTGAGCGGTCACGAGGACCGGGTCTCCGACGCCCACTTCAGCCCCGATGGCACACGCATCGTCACCGCTTGCTGGGACAATCAGGGCCGCATCTTCGATGCCGACAGCGGCAAGCTGGTCGCTGAGTTACGCGGCCATGACTTCAAGGTCCTAAGTGCCCGCTTCAGCCCAGATGGCAAGCGAGTCGTCACCGGAAGTGAAGACCGCACCGCCCGCATCTGGGATGCCCAGAGCGGCCGCTTGCTCGCAGAGCTTGATGGGCATGGCAACTGGGTCGTCAGCGCAGAGTTCAGCCCCGACGGCAAGCGCGTGGTCACCGCCAGCACCGATCGCACCGCCCGCATCTACAGCGTGCACGGCAGCCGCATCAACTCCGTGCTGGTCCTGCGTGGTCATGAGGATGTGCTGATCGGTGCCCGATTCAGCCCAGACGGCAGCCGCGTGGTGACAGCCAGCGACGATCGCACCGCTCGGCTGTGGGATGCGCAGTCCGGCGATCCGCTGGGCGAAATGGTCGGACACACGCGCGCGCTCTTGGCGGTGCAGTTCAGTCGCGATAGTCAGCGCGTCGTCACCACCAGTGAAGATCAGACGGCGCGCCTGTGGTCTGCCGAGACCGGCCGGTTGCTGCGCGTGCTGCGCGGCCACGCCGACAATGTGCTGAGCGCTCGCTTCAGCCCGGATGGGCGCTACCTGGTCACCACCAGCGAAGACGGCACGGCCCGCGTCTGGCCGACTGGCGTCGAGACCCGTCCGCTAAATGAGCTGGCCTTCTTCCTGCGCTGCCGCCGCCCCAACCTGCCGGGTCTGCAGGCCCTGGCGCCGACTTCGCTGCCGGTCAACACCGTCGATCTGGCTAGCTGCGCTGCCCAGGTGCCGCGGCCCGCGCCGCCGGTACGTTGGGACGACCGCATGATCCACTTCTGGGCTGGTGTCTATGCCTGGCAGGCCGGCGATATCTCAGCTGCCAAAGCCCGCTACGAGCAGGCCTTTGATGATGTGATGGCCGTCGGTGATCCGCTGAAGCTGCCGCATATTGCGCTGGGTATGGCAGTGGCCGATGCCGGTCGCGATCCCTCGATCCTGGTCGGTCGCCTGCAGGAAGTGGCCGCGCTCCTCAAGCGCGTGACGCCAGAAGACGGCGAAGTCCGCGCCGATGCGCTCGCCGAGCTAGGAATCGTCGCGCTGGAGCATCTGCAATCGCCGCCTGCCGCGTACTTCCCCAGCATCGCCGCGCTGCAGCTTTCACCGAAGCACCTGGGGGCGGCAATCACACTTCTGCAGGTGCAGATCGCCGTGGGGCAGTTCGCCGAGGCGCTGCGTAGCGGGCCAGCGGTCGTGACCGCGCAGACCGATAAGAGCAGCCGGTTGACCATCGCTGCCCTGCTGTGGTCGGCGGCCCGTCTGGGTAACCTCCGCGGCAATGCCACCGCGCTGTGGAGCACCCGCTTGCAGCGCGAGTTTCAAGGACTCTTCGAAGGCAAGCAGGCCACCACCCACTTCGACGGGCTGCGTCTGGCGCTCGCCAAGGCACGCGGCAGCGAGCCGGCGGTGATGCAGGTGCTTTCGGTGCTCGACTTCCTCGATCGCCCCAAGCTTGCCGGCAGCGAGCCTGAGCTTGTCCGCTTGCTAAGTCCGAAGAAACTACGCCGCTAACCGACGCCCCTTCCACAGCAGATAGACCGCCGGATAGACCAAGAGCTCAAGCCCGAAGGACGTGAACAAGCCGCCGACCATCGGCGCGGCGATGCGCTTCATGACATCGCTCCCCGCTCCCGTTGCCCACAGGATCGGCAGCAGGCCCATGAAAGCCGCAGCGACGGTCATCGCCTTGGGACGCAGGCGTTTTACGGCCCCGTGTTCGATGGCAGCGACCAGCTCATCGCGCCCCAGGCTGCGCCCCTGACTGTCGGCCTGGGCCTGCGCCGCGCCCAGCGCCAGGTCGAGGTACAGCAGCATGAACACGCCGGTCTCAGCATCAAGTCCCATCAGCGCAATCAGGCCCACCCACACCGCAATCGACAGGTTGTAGCCCAGCCCATACAGCAGCCACACCGCGCCGACCGCCGAAAACGGCACCGCCAAGAGCACGATGCTGGCCTTCACCGCCGAGCGCGTCGAGCCGTACAAAAGCAGGAAGATCAGAAGCAGCGTGACCGGCACGACGATCTGCAAGCGCTCGCGCACGCGCAGAAGGTTTTCGTACTGACCACTCCACAGCAGGGTATAGCCGGGGCGGGGCGGCAGCTTTTCAGCGACGGCCGCCTTGGCGGCTGCGACATAGCGTCCGATATCAATGTGGCTGGTATCGAAGTCGACATAGACATAGGACGTCAGCAGGCCGTTTTCGTTGCGCAGCATTGCCGGGCCCGAGGTCAGACGCAGATCCGCCAGCTGTGCCAGCGGAATCTGCTGCCCAGTCGCCGTCGGTACCAGCACGCGGCCGAGCTGTTCGGGGTTTTGCCTCAGCTCACGCGGGTAGCGCACGCTGACCGAGTAGCGCGCTCGCCCTTCGATGGTGGTGGTCACGGTCTCGCCGCCGACCGCCGTAGCGATGACGGCGTTGACCTCTTCGACGCTCAAGCCATAGCGAGCAAGATCGCCGCGCCGCAGATCAATGTCGACGAAGGATCCCCCGGTCGAGCGTTCTGCAAACACCGAGCGTGTACCGGCTACCCCACGCAAGATCGACTCGACCTGGATGCCTATGCGCTCGATCTCAGCGGCTTCGCTGCCAATCACCTTGATGCCGATCGGCGTCCGCACGCCGGTCGACAACATGTCGATGCGGGCCTTGATGGGCATGGTCCACGCATTTGATGTGCCGGGAATGCGCAGCGCCTGATCCATCTCGCTGACCAGATCCTCGTGGGAGATGTGCTCGGGCCAGAGGTTGCCCAAGATGGCGCGCAGTGGAGCCGGCGCCCAAGTCGAAAACCAGCGCGCCTTTTTGCGCCACTCGGTCTCCGGCTTGAGCACGACCGTGGTCTCCATCATCGATAGCGGCGCCGGATCAGTTGCCGTCTCGGCCCGCCCGGCCTTGCCGAACACCGTCTGCACTTCGGGAAAACGCCGCAGGATCTGATCTTGCGTCTTCAGCAGGCGTGCTGCCTCGGTCGCCGGCAGGCCCGGCAGCGTCGTCGGCATGTACAGGATGCTGCCTTCGTAAAGCGGCGGCATGAACTCCGAGCCCAGCCGAAGATAGATCGGCACCGTCGAAGCAATGAGCGCCAGCGCCGCCGCCACGGTCAGGCGCGGATGCCGCAGCACCCAGCGACAAGCCGGGGCATAGGCGCGCCCCAGAACGCGCGTGATCGGGTGCTGCTCTTCGGCGTGGTAGGTGCCCACCCAGATCTGCGTCAACAGTCGCGAGAGAAGTCGCGGGCGGAACGAAAACGGTCGCAGGCGCGTCAGCAGCATGCGCATCGCCGGATCCAGCGTGACGGCCAGCAGCGCGGCAATGGCCATCGCCAGGTTCTTGCTGACCGCCAGCGGTCGGAAAAGGCGCCCCTCCTGATCGACCAATGCAAACACCGGCACGAAGGCCACCGCGACAACCAGCAGCGAGAAGAACACCGACGGGCCGACCTCGACCAGCGCCTGCAGCCGCACGGCGCGCGCTTCCGCGTCGGCGTTCGGCCGCGACAAGCCCCCTGCCGCCTGCCAGGCATGCAGCTTCTGATACGCGTTCTCGACCTCGACGATCGCGCCATCGACCAAGACACCGATCGAGATCGCGATGCCCGACAGCGACATCAGGTTCGCGGTCAGGCCCATGAGATACATCGGGATGAAGGCCAGAAAGACCGAGATCGGGATGGTCAGAATCGGCACGATCGCCGACGGGAAATGCCATAGGAAGAGCAGGATAACCGCCGCCACGATCAGCATCTCTTCGCGCAGCTTGAGCGAAAGTGTGGAGAGCGCTCGCTCGATTAGATCTGAACGGTCGTAGGTGGTCACCACGCGCACGCCGCTGGGCAACGAAGGGGCAAGCTCGGCGAGGCGGGCCTTGACGCGCTCAATGACGCGCAGCGCGTTTTCGCCGTAGCGCATGACCACGATGCCGCCCACCACTTCGCCCCGCCCGTCGAGATCGGCGATGCCGCGGCGCAGATCGGGCCCGATGCTGACGCGGCCGATGTCACCAATGCGCAGCGGTGTGCCGGTCTGGCTGGCGCGCAACACGATCTGCTCGATGTCACTGACCGCGGCGATGCGACCGCGACCCCGGATCATGTACTCGCGTCCGCCAAGCTCCAGCAGACGGCCGCCGACTTCGCTATTGCTCTTGCGCAGCGAATCGACAACATCGCGCAGGCTGACGCGCGCCGCTGCCAGCCGCACTGGATCGACCGTGACCTGATACTGCTTCACCCCGCCGCCCAGCGTCGCGACCTCGGCAACCCCCGGCACAGCCTGCAAGGCATAGCGCAGGAACCAGTCCTGGTACGAGCGAAGCTCGGCCAGCGAGTGCCCACCCGACTCATCAACGAGCGCGTACTCAAAGACCCAGCCCACGCCGGCCGCGTCGGGTCCTAGCTCGGTCCGCACCTCGGGCGGCAGCCGGGCCTGGATCTTCGGCAGAAACTCCGCCACGCGCGAGCGAGCCCAGTAGGGATCGGTGCCGTCTTCAAACAGCACGTAGACATAGGAATAACCAAAGTCGGAAAAGCCGCGGATCGTCTTGACCTTGGGCGTGCCCAGCAGCGACGTGACGATCGGATAGGTGACCTGATCTTCGATAACGTTCGGGCTCTGCTCCCAGCGCGAATAGACGATGACCTGGGTATCCGATAGATCGGGGATGGCATCGAGCGGGATATCGCGCAAAAGCAGCAGCGACAAGCCCAGCGCGGCTGCCGACAGCAGGACGACGAGCACGCGATGGCTCGCCGACCACTCGATAAGCCGCCTAAGGATGGGCATGGTGATGATGTGCCGGCCGCGGGCTCGGTGCGGCCCCGGCATCGGGAGCTGGGCTCGGCTCAGGCGGCGGGCTGGGCTTCGTTGCTGCCGCAGGCGTCGGCGCATCGCCGATGTTGCGCAGCGCAGCCTGCAGGCGCGACTCCGAGTCGAGCAAGAACGTCGCGGCCACCGCCACCTGCTCGTTCTCCGCTAAGCCCGAGGTGATCTCGTACAGATCTTCGGCACGCTCGCCAGTGGTGACCTCGCGCGGCACCAGGCGCATCGCGGATGGCCCTTGGTTTTCGACGACGAACACCAGCTTGCGGGTGCCCGTCTCGATCACCGCATCCTCGGGCACCACCAGCGCCTGGCGCGGCGCCACGGCGACCGCCACGGTGGCCAGCATCTCGGCCTTCAGCATGTCCTGCGGGTTGTCGACTTCCAGGCGCACGCGCACGGTGCGGGTCAGCGGATCGATCGCCGGATAGATGTAGGTGATGCGCCCGCTCCACTTGTGGTCGGGAAAGTAGGCGACGGTCACGGTGGCGTTCTGTCCGACGCGCAGCCGCGGCAGCTCGTACTCGTAGCAGTCCGCCAAGACCCACAGGCGCGATAGATCGACGATGTCAAACAGCGAGTCCTCGGGCTTGACGCGCATGCCGTGCACCGCTGTCTTGGCCACGACATAGCCCGAGCTTGGGGCGTAGATCTTCACGCTGCGACTCGGCTGGCCACTGGCCTCAAGCGCGCGAATGTCGGCCCAGGTGATGTTCCACAGCAAGAGCTTCTGCCGCGCTGCCGCTAGCAGATCCACGTCGCGATCCGCCCGTCCAGCTGGTCCAAGCGGTGATGCCGGAACCGGACTGCGGCTCTGGCGCAGGGCAATCAGATATTCCTGCTGAGCGGCGTAGAGATCGGGGGAATACAGCGACAGCAGGGGCTCGCCCTTCTTGACGAACTTGCCGGTGAAGTCGGCGAACACCTGCTCGACATAGGCTTCAAAGCGAGTGTGGATGTGGTGGACACGCGTCTCGTCGAACGCGAAGCGACCGGCTGCCCGCAGCACCCCGCCGAAGGTCTGCTTGCGCGAGACCGCGGTCTTAAGACCCATCTGCTGCTGCCGCGCCTCATCAAGTGTGATCGGCGCCAGAGCCACCGCCTTGCCTCCCGCAGCCTCCCCTGTCGGAGTGGACGGTGCAGCGGCTGGGGCCGTCGGTGCCGGCACAAGCTGCATATTGCAGATCGGACAGTCCCCCGGCTTGTCACTGACCACCTGCGGATGCATCGGGCACTGATACTTGGGGGCCGGTGCGGCCTGGCTGGGTGGCGGGCTCACCGTCGCCGCCGCATCGGTACGGGGTGCATCGGCAGTCCGCCGCGGTTCGGACGGACAGGCACCGAACAGCCCGGGCAGCAGCAGCGCCCCCACCCAAAAAGTTCGTCTAGGCCGCAGTACGGCGCTCATGGCATCCCTCCCGCCCTCGCCGCTGAGCTGGCTGGGCCCACCGTCGCTTCCCGCTCGGCGGGCGATCCGGTCAAGAGCGGCAGCCCGCTCTCGGCCTCTAGCTCAGCTAGACGCTGACCTAGCTCGGCTTGATAGCGCTCAAACTCCAGCTGATGTTCCACCAAGCGACGCGCCGTCTCTAAAAGCAAGCTGAGTGGCACGCGACCACTCTGATATCCGGCTTGCGCTGCCCGCAGCGATCGCTCCGAGAGCGGCAGCAAGGTTCCGGCGTGAAAGCGCATATGCCGCAGCGCGGTCTCGGCCCGCAAGAGCGCGGCCTGCAGCTGGCCATCGATCTCCCGCTCTCGCTGACGGCGCTGCGCTTGCAACGCTTGCCGCTGCGCCAAGGCTTCGCGTTCTTGCGCAGCCGCCCGCAGCAGAGAAAACGAAGGCAGGCTGGTCTGCACACCGGCGGTGAAGTTGTGCTCGGCCGGCGCGGAAGGATGCAGCGTGGCCATGTAGGAAAACGACAGCGCCAGATCCGGCGCACGCTCTTTGGCCGCCGCCAAGCGGCGCGCATCAGCCTGAGCGATCTGCGCATCCAGCGCCAAGAGCTCGGGCCGACTGCGCAGCGCCTGTGCCCGCAAGCTGGCGATCGCTGGCAGTGCATGCGGCGCCGGCACCGTCGTCGGGGTGCCGAGGCGGGTATCGCTGGGCTGGCTACGCAAGACGTTCAGTGCGGCCTGCGCCAAGTCGCGCTCGCGGCCAGCGTCCAAAAGGAGGTTGTCGAGGACTGCCAAGCTCTCTTGCGCGGCCAGCAGCTCAGCTAGCTCAGCCCGCCCCACGCGATAGCGAACATCGACAGCGGCCACGAGCGCCATGGCGATCGCCCGAGCCGCGCTCAGCACCTCTAGCCCACGCACGGCCAGCCGATAGTCGAAGTAGCCACGCGCCGTGGCCAGACGCAGATCTTTTTCCGAGGTGAGGAGCTCGGCCTGGGCCCGCGCCCGATCGTGCGATAGGACAGCGGCGCGGGCGGCGAGCTTCCCCGGCCACGTCAGCGGCTGCCGCAGCGAGAGCATGATCGGGATGTGCGCGGCCCCAATCGGCACCTGCCACAGCTCAATCATCAGCATGGGATCGTCAAGCGTGCGCACCTGCAGCGGACGCTCAGCCGCGGCGCGGATCTCGGCGGCTTTTGCCTGGATCTCGGGACTGTGGGCCAGCACCTCACCAATGAGCTGCGGCAGGCTGAGCGCCGGCGTTGCGGCTGGTGACTCCGCACCGATCGACACCGACGGGGCAGCGCCTCCCTCAGATGCCAGGGCCGCCAGTGGCAGAAACGAAAACGGAAGCCAGCCAAGCCCAGCGCCGCGCCCAATCCAGCTCCATGCGGCACGCCCCCGGCGTCGCCACGTCGCGCCTGCGCTGGTTGCGGATCGCGATGCCGGCTTCGACAAGGCGAGCGACCTCAGCCCTCTGAGGGCGGCGAGGCCGTCGGATGCTCAGCGCCAGCCCCCGGGCCCGCCAGGAGATCATTCAGGTTGGGAATGCCCGACAGCGCGGCGGCCCCATCAGCATCGAGCGGAACCTTGGCCGCCCCCTTGCCTACGCCAGCCTTCGGCTGCCAGAAGTCCTTGCCCCACCAGGGCGGCTCGACACTGCGATTTAGCGTGCCAAAGAGACGATCCCAGAACGAAAAGACGGCTGCGAAGTTGTAGTTCCGCAGGCCATAGGCGTGGTGCAGGTTGTGGTCGCGCGTGCCTATCCAGATGGCATTGCCGTTCCAAGCCGCCGACGAGTGCAACACCGTCGCCCAGATCAAGAGCAGCATGTTGAGCACGTACACCGTGTAGATGTGAAACGGCGCGATGAGGAGGGGCACGGTGTAGGGCAAGATGCCGGACAGGATGGTCTCGAAGGGATCGATCGCGATCCCTGACCAAGCCACGGGCGGACGGAAGGCGTGATGCCGAAAGTGCGACTTGCGATAGACCAGCGGCACATGCAGCACAAGGTGCGTGGCGTAAAAGACGAGGTCCCAGAGCAGCACGTAAAGCGGCATGCTGATCAGCCAGTAGAGGTAGCCGTGCTCGCCGACGTCTTGGTAGATGAAGCCGATGTGATAGCGATCGGCGAGGAGCGCGAAGCCTTGGATGATCGGCGTGCCCGAGAGCAGCGACACCAGGCCGAGGAACACGTCGCGACGAACGATTGAGCGATTCACTCGCCGACTGAAGAGTCGGTGCACGATGCTCGCGCTGGTCAGGTAGAAAAGGATCGCGATGCTGCAGCTAATCGCGCACTGGAGCAACCATCTCGACAGCATGGGCATTCTCTCTTGCGGGCGGACAGAGTCGGGAGGAGCGGGCGTGCCGCGGAATTACGGCAGCCGGTTCTTGCGCACGCGGCGGAGCGAGTCGATGAGCGAATCGAGAGCAGCCGGCGAGCCGGTCTGGCGCTCACGCGCTTGAGTAAGGACCGTGATCGCTCGCTCTAAATCACCGCGCTGAACAGCACGCATCGCTTCGTCTAGGGCCAGGGCGGGCAGCGCGCCGGGAGCCAGGGCAGGCTCGCTGGCCTCGCGTCCTCGGGACGCTGTGCTGGACTCGCTGCTGCGCGACTTTTCACCGGGGGTGCTGCCTGGCTTGTTGCCGCTGAGATAGCGCATCGCCGACAAAATGAGCGCCAGTGCGACGAGTCCCCCCAGCAGGCCGATGCCCAGACTCAGCAACCAGGGCCGCAGGTTTGACGGTGCCGCACTGGGCGTCAGGGCGGCCGACGACGGGCGACTGCGCGAGGGGGTGGCAGCCGGGCCGGCGCTCGCCGGCGGAGACATCGGTGCCTCGGCAGCACTGGGCTGTAGCGCAACCCACGAGGTCGGCTGCTCGGCGAGCCAGCTTGGCGTTCCCGCGCCCGAGGCGGGGCCCCCTCGACTGCTGGCTGGAGTGTGGCCCCCACCTATCGGATCTGGGAGACGCAAAAAACCGGTCGGCTGATCCGCCATGGCCGCGGCCGCCGCACTGAGGCCAGAGGCCGGACTCGCTGGCGCTGTCGGACGAGCAGGTGGCTGCGGTGGCGCGGTGCGGACCGCCGGTGCCAGGTGCTGCGCGACAGGTGCTGCAGGAGCCTGGCGGGGTGGGATCGCCGGGGCGGGTGAGATACGTTGCACGCCAAACACCGTCGCTTGCATCGAGCTTGCCGGCAAGACAGACGGAGCACTCAGCTCAGCCCGCTCATGCGTCGGCATGGCAGCCGTTTGGGCTTCGTCCTCTTCGATGCTTGGCTCAACACTTGAGATGATGTTGGCCGTCAGGAAGGACGGCGATAGCTCGGGCGAGGTGTAGCCCATATCGCTACCGTCATAGCCATCGTGCGGGGCGCCAGCGTGGGACTGCTTTTCGGGAAGAGGCGGCGGTCGAGAAGGTCTCTGGCTCATGCGCGGCGACGAAAATATGGCAAATGGCGCCGGCTTGAAAGTCCCAAGTCAGCCCACAACCACACAAACTGAGAGCCCGCGGACAGGCCAGCACACGCTCCCCGCGACCTCGCAAACAGCTCACGAGAATTACGATCTGGCGAGGGTCCCGACGTGATACGTTGATGGGCGGTGAGCAAGCGTCCGCCGTTTCTTGGCTACAACCATAACGTCCGTCACGCAGGACACCTGTTCCATGTGCAGACGGAGGACTCGGGCCTGGGCCGCCTAGTGCTCTTCACGCACTGCTTCGTCGATGGGACGATCCTGGCCTCCTTGCGCGGGACCTACACCGCAGAGGAGCCTGACGCCGTTGTCCAGAAGCGCATGCAGGATCAGCATAAGGTGATGCTGCGTCGAGTGCGCGACGGCGAGTTCGACAACCACCCCGAAGTCTTGGCGCGCGCAGGCCAGGCGGGCTCGCACGACAAACCCACCGCCGTGTCCACTCCGACAGGCGATGCGACAGCGAAGGCACCCACGCTGGCTGCGAAGCCGGAAGCCACGCCAGCCGCGAAGCCGGAAGCCAAGACGGACGCCAAGCCAGAAGCCAAGAGCGATGCTGGCTCGCTCGCAGCGCGACTCTTGCAAAAGAGCCCTGCTTCGAGTTCTCAGGTGGCACCGGTGCCAATGCCGCCAGCCCCGGCAAAGCCTGCTCCAGCTCCTCCACCAGTCGAGCTCGATGGCGACAGCGATGAAGATCTGATGATCGATATCGTCGCTGACTCGGCCACTGACGACGAAGAGGAAGCCTTTGAGCTCAGCAAGGCGACGCCGCTACCCGCCGCACGCCCGCTGGTTGGGGGCGACTCTGCCGAGCACGTGCCGGTCTATCCGCCATCGCCAAACCCGCTGTTCCAGGTCACCGTGGGTCGCGTCAGTCAGCACCCGGTTCGCCTGACCCGTCCGGTGTATGTGCGCGGTCTGCACACCGGTCGGCTGCGCATGCACTCGACCTCGGAAGGTGCGGTAATGCTGGCTCCAGCCTCGCTGAAGGCGGCATCAAGCTTCCCTGGGGGACGGACGGGCGACTCGCTGCGCAAGACGCGGTTCTTCGCGAACCCAACGATCCCAGGTGCAGTCTCGGCGATCGGTCTTGGCTCCCCAGCCACCGAGAGCGCGCCTCTGGACGATGCGCTGCTGGCCTTCCTGCGCAAGGAAGCCGCGCGCCCGCTCTAGCCTAGCCGGCCGCGGCTTGGCTACCTGGGGTCGGCGCATCGGTGGCGCCTGCTGGTTGACGCGCTGAACGTAGGCAACGTCAGCCCCCCTGCGACGATCGCCGACACGCTCTCTCCGTCTGCTGTCGATTGCCCCGCGGTCTTGCGCCGGCCGTCGTAGGCGCCATCACCAGCGCCCTCAACTTGCGATAACATCAGATCGAATGGGCAGGCTGTTGATCTCGCTGTTGCCATTGAGCTTCCTCTGGAGTGCTCCTCTTGTGGCCCAGCCACAGCGGCCTGCACCCGCCACCGCAACGCCCTCCGCTCCGGCAGGGCAGCCCCCACGCGTCGCCGTACCCAGCCTAAGCGGCAGCAGCCCGACAGCGGCGTCCACTCCAGCCCCGACGCCGACGGCCACCGCCACCGGCCCGGCGACCAAGGCCAGCGGATCGAGCGCACCGGCTCCGGTGCCCTTGATGGCTCCAGGGAAGACGGCAGCGCCAACAGCCGGCACGCCGACGGCAACCAACATGCAGCCAGCAACCGTCGCCACACAAACCACCGCCGGCTCGCCAGCCCCAAACACCGCCCCCCCAGGAGCGGCTGCACCGGCCGGCGCCGCGGCGACAGCACCTGCAACGGCGACGGCACTATCGACCACCCCCGGGAGCGTCAGCGGTGAGGTGCGGCTGGGGGATGGGCATGCCGTCCGACGCGCCGCGGTCTTCCTGGAAGGCCAAGGCAACCCAGCCGGGCAAGGACGCGAGCGACCAATTCTCGCGCTGCGCAGCGCTCACATGAGACTGGAGCTACTGCTGGCAACACCCGGCCAGAGCCTACAGATCATCAACGACGATCTGATGGTCCACAGCGTGTTCTCCGTATCGCCCAGCAAGCCGCTGTCGAGCGGCACGATGGCGCCCGGCGAGTCCCGCGCGGTGCAGCTTGATCGGCCCGGGATCATTGAGCTGTTCTGCAGCCTCCACGATGCGATGGAAGCCGTGGTGGTGGTGGCCCCAAGCGGACTCTCCACGCTGACTAGCCGAGGCGGCAGCTACACGCTCACCGGTGTCCCCGCCGGTCGATATCGCGCGGTGGCCTACGCTCCCGAGGTGGGACAGGTGTCGCTGCCGCTGGAGGTCCGCGGAGGGGAGCGCACGACCCTTCACTTCCAGGTTGTACCGCCGAGCCAACCGACGGTGATCCCGCAGAAAGGCAAGAGGTAGGCTCGACATGCGCCTGCGCACGCAGCTGATCCTTGTCGCCTTGTGTGCCTCGCTGGCATTAGGCAGCCTGGGGGCATTCTTGTTCGGTCGCACGCTGCACCAAGCCACGGATCCGCTGCTGGAGCGCACCGCCATCCTCGCCGAGCAAGCGGTGCTGCAGCGCTGGCGTAGTGAACGACATCACCGTCGCCAGATCTTGCAGTATGTGACTCAGCGCGCCAGCCTGCGAGCCTATCTTTTGGCAGGGGATCGCGATCAGCTCGCGCACATCGCGCGGACCCTTGTTGGTTCCCGCGGCCAAGCCGACATGCCCCCTGCCCCATCGACTGTAGGCACCTCACCTTCGCCGGCAGGAGGATCCGCCTCAACGCCATCGCACAGCCTAGGCATCGACTCGATCGCTCTTACCGATCGCAGCGGCGAAATCGTCAGCATGGCGGCGGCCACACCCATGGATGAAGTCCACATGCCGCGCGTCGCTATCCGCGCCATTCAAGAGGCGCTGGGCCCCGACGGCGAGCTAGTCGCGATCAATGACGCACTGTGGGAGGTATATCGCCTGCCCATCGGTAGCGACCTATGGGCGGGCCACCTGATCGCGGCCTATCGCCTCTCGCCGAGTGCCCTATCCAGCCTCACTGAAGGGCTTGAGATCGGCATCGCGGTCCTGCACAACGATGTCGCCGCATCGACCTTCCCCCCAACGATCGTCACCAAGCCACGTACCCTGGTCAGCAGCTGGACCAGTGATAGTCGAAGGCTGCGGGATCAGTATCGCGTCCGCGTTGCCGTCCTCGGTCACGCCACGCTGATCATCGGAACGTTGCTCAGTACCCACAGCGAGCTCGTCGGCCACGCCCCGCGGCAAGCAGCGGCCGTGCTAGCCCTGCTGCTCCTTGCGACCCTGTTCGTGGTGTTTGCAGGCATCGAGCGCATCACACGGCCGATCGAGCAGCTCAAGGACGCAGCGGACCAGCTGGGACGCGGGCAGCTGCTGCGCGCCCGCTCGCTGCTGCAGGATTTCAGTGATCGCAACGACGAGATCGGAACGCTGGCCAGCGCCTTCAATGTGGCGGCGCAGCGCCTAAACTCCTTTGTCGCGTCCTCCATGCGCCTGGTTCGCCACCTTGGCACAGCGGTGTCCACCGTCGAGCGATCGGCCAATAGTCTGGCCGCCGGAGCGGCCAAGCAGGAGCAGCGCCTAAACGAGGTCGCGTCGATCATGGCGCCCCTGCTCAAGTCGCTGAACCATACGACGCAAGCCCTCGGGGATGCTCGCACCAGCGCCATCTCGCTTTCGCTAGTCAGTAACGCCACCGATCAAGCGATGGCCCTCCTGACGACGGGAATCCGCCGTACCGAGGCGCTGCTCAACAACTCGGAAGGGACAGGCGAGCAGCGCGGCAGCTATCGCACGGCGAGTCTGCTGCAGCAGATCGCGCAGGTAGGCAAGCTGCACAGCGATCTGCGCGACTCGCTGCTGCGGCTGCGCGACCATGTCGGCCTGATCAAGAACAACCTCGACGAAGCGGTTGAAGTCCACGTTCGCGAGCAGCACCAGAGCGAGCACTTGGGGCGAGCCACTGGCGAGGTCGATCGCCTGGCCAAGCAGCACGCGGGAGAAGCGGTGTCGTTGCGCGGCTCCGCCCAGCAGCTCCGCCGCGACATCGAACACCTGAGCAAGCTGCTGTCGGCCATGGAGAGCAACGGCCCACTGGAGATCGACGAGACCGTGGCGGCGAGCTCGGGGTTTTATTCGCCCATCCGGGCCGAAAACGGCGCTGGCATGGACTCCGCCCTCGGCCCGCCCAGCCGACGCTCAGGGCGCAGCGCGTCTGCCGATGACCTGGTGCCGGCCAGTCGCCGCAGCATGCACTCGCCACAGTCTGCGACCTCAAGCAGGCCGGATCTCACGCCGGTGAACCGTCAGAGCCTACCCACCTCGCGCTCTGCGACGTCCAGCAGGCCGGATCTCCCGCCGGTGAACCGTCACAGCCCGCCCACTTCGCGCTCGGGCACGTCGAGCAAGCCGGAGCTTCCCCCGGTGCGCCTCACCGGCGGGAGCAAGCCAGCCCCAGCCCCAGCCACCGCCCCATCGACCAGCGGCAGCCCCAGCCCGAAGAAGTAATCCCCAAAGCAGGCCCGCCCGTCCGCGCTTCCTGCTTCCCCGCCCACGACAAGTTGTGTTAGTTCGTCTGGGCCCATGTCGTTTGAGACTCGCGAAACCAAAGAACTACTGGAGTCCCTCGGGGGGCGGGTGACCGCGCTCCGTGGGCATCTTTGACATCGACAAGAGCCAGGTGCGAATCCAACAGCTCGACGAGCTCACTGGAGCTGCCGACTTTTGGAATGATCAGCAGAAGGCGCAGACGCTGCTCAAAGAACAGGCGCTGCTCAAGAGCACGGTGCAGGGCTGGCAGAACCTGCTCCGCGGCCTAGACGATGCGCGAGTGCTGCTCGATCTCGCGATCGAGGCCAGCGATGAGGCAACGTTCAAAGAAGCGGTCGAAGCAGCGCGGGCTCTGTCGCTGCAGGTCGAACAGGCTGAGCTATCGCGCATGCTGTCTGGCGATCAGGATCACACCGACGCGCTAGTCAGCATCAACGCCGGGGCCGGGGGCGTCGACGCCCAGGACTGGGCCGACATGCTGCGCCGCATGTACTACCGCTGGGCCGAGCGACGCGGCTTTGCCATCGAAGAGCTAGACGTCCAGGACGGTGAAGAAGCCGGCATCAAGAGCGTCAGCTTTGCCGTCCGCGGCCGCTTTGCCTATGGCTACCTGCGCGCTGAAAGCGGCGTGCATCGCCTGGTGCGAATCTCGCCCTTTGACTCGAACGCGCGTCGGCACACTGCGTTTTCGGCGATCTTTGTCTATCCCGACATCGACGACTCGATCGAGATCGATATCCGCGACGAAGATCTGGAAGTGCAGACCATGCGCTCCGGCGGGGCGGGCGGCCAGCACGTCAACAAGACCGAGTCGGCGGTTCGTCTGATCCACAAGCCCACCGGGCTGGTAGCCAAGTGCCAGTCCGAGCGCTCGCAGCACAAGAACAAGTCCTCTGCAATGAAGATGCTGCGCGCCATGCTCTACGCGCAGAAGCAGCGCGAGCAAGAAGCGAAGATGGACGCGGCCAACAGCCAAAAGAAGTCGATCGAGTGGGGTAGCCAGATCCGCTCCTATGTACTGGCGCCCTATCGCTTGGTGACCGATCACCGCACCGAGATGAAGATCGGCAACGTCGATGCCGTGCTTGACGGAGATCTCGACGAGCTGATCAAGGGCTACCTGATCAACTTCGCGCGCTAGGTGTTCTGTCCTCGCGGCTTGCCCCCGAGGCTGCGATCGGCAGAATGACGACGAAGCGTGCCCCCTGCCCGGGCGCACTGGCCAGCTCAAGTCGGCCGCCTTGGCGCACGATGATGCTGTGCGCGATCGACAGACCTAAGCCGCTGCCCTGCGTCGGATCTTTGGTCGTGAAGAAGGGCTCGAAGATGCGGGCCTGCAGCGCGCGGGGAATGCCGGGTCCATTGTCGCGGATGGCGATGTGGACAAAGCCGTCCT
>CALFYE010000143.1 GCA_937952145.1 uncultured Myxococcales bacterium | reverse complement strand
CCTCCCTCCTTGCTGCCGGGGTTCCTCGCTACGGTTTTGTTAGGCGCTCTAAGTCGGGAGCCGTCCGCAATGACGACCCGGTGCTGGCGCATTTTCGCGGTGCTCAGGCTTGGCTCCAGAACTGCGCGCCGGTCAAGACCCGGCCAGGAATCTTGGTCGCCTATTCGGCAGGCAAAGGGAACTGGGCCGCTGTTCCTTGGATTTCTTTGCTGGATAAGGCGGAGACCACCACGACGCAAAGTGGGCGATATGTGGTGTTTCCCAAAGCTTCCTTCCTAATTCTTTAGTCCTAACTCTTCAGTCCTAATTCCTAATTCTGCGCCGGAATGCTGCGACTTATGTGGAGCCAACGGACCCTACCCCGTGCAATAGTCACTTCACAAAAGGGAGGCTGAGCGCTCTTGTCATCTGTCGTTGGAATGTGGCTCCTTAGCCGGGAGGGCCACACGCGATCTGCGGAACTGTGCCGGGGAAGACCTATCCACCCTACAGCGGGCGATTCCTGGAGGTCGTCGAAGGGGGCGGGTTCATCGATCGCGCGCCCTCGGGCGTGTATCGCGGCACCTGGCGGGTGGATGAGCACGGGGGGGGGTCGGGCAGCATCCGGTGCATGGGCCACACCCGCTGCACCCTCAACACTCGCAGGAGCTCACATTGTACCCAGCTCGGCCCCAGTCTGGTCAGGTGACAGGTCTCGTTCGTTTCTGCCAAGTCTTGCTCAGCGGCGCTGTGGCGTTGCTGGTCAGCAGCAGTGCGGGTTGCTATCACTACGTCCCCAGTCAGCGGAGCGATCTGACGCCGGAGGGACTTGCGGAGACGCGCGTGCGCGTCAAGTCGGCCACGGTCGAGATGGAGTTAGAGGACGCCAAGTATCAAGAACCGGTGCTGGAAGGGACGCTGATTTCCATCGCGCGTCCGATACCCGGTTTTGAGGTGAACCGCAGGGTCACGCTGGCCGCGGATATCAGCGCGATCGACGTGCAGCGACTCAACAAAGGAGTCACCGGGGTCCTGGTGGCGGGGAGCATTGCGGCGAGTTCGCTGACTCTCGGGTTGGTCTTTCTGCTGAGTGTGTACTGGGGCGCGACGCCCTGAGTACGCGCATCGGAGGGTGATCCTACGCAGGCTCTGCTGACGGTGCCTGGGCCGTTGGCAAGATAGGAACGGCCCGTCCCACTGCACTACCGGCTTTCTTGCAACGCGCAGCTAGCCGATCTGCGCCTGGCAGGTGTAGGGCGGGCCGCCGCCGGTGCTGCTGCAGTAGTTGGGGCTGCAGCACGGAGCGGAAGAGCAGTCAGCGTTGGCGGTCGGGATGCACATCGGCGTGCCGCCGTCGGGCGGGGGCGGCGGGGCAAGGACGTCTTCGGCCCAGAAGGGGCGGTGGCTGTTTTCGGTGTCGCCTTGGAAGGGCAGGCGGAAGGCGGGGAAGCTGGGATCCTGGCCGGGCAGCTTGTTGGGATCGATGCCGGCCACCCACATCTGCTTGTACTTGCCGGCGGCGTAGACCGTGGCGTAGGCGCGGGCCGAGGTGAAGGCGACGAACATCGTCTCGCCGGGCTTGGTGGGAGCCCAGGTCGGCATGGTGTCGGCAAGCTGCGCGGTCATGCCGAGGTCGGCGTTGTTGACGATGCGATTGACCTGCGCAAGCTCGATCGGTGCGCTTGTGCCATCGGCGGGCACGATGAACAGCTTGGCGGCATCGTTGTTGTCGGAGTTGCCGCCGGCCGCTGAGACGTAGGCAATCCACTTCGAGTCTGGCGAGAACGACGGGTAGTACTTGCTGTCGCTGTTGCCGGTCGACTGCACGATGGTCTTGAGGTTGCTCCAGGTGCCGTTCATGTATTCCATCGTCGCGATCGACGAGCCGGAGATGCCGCGATCCTTGTTCACCGCCGAGTAGGCAAAGGCCACCAGGCGTCCATCGGGCGACCAGTCGGGCATGGTGCCGAACTTCGGCGCGAGCGGGATGGTGTTGATGACGGCTCCGGTGTCGCCGGTGCGCAGGGTCAGCACGCCCTTGCTGGCGGTGACAATGCGCGAGTTGTCGGGGTTAAACGTCGTCCATGCCATAGCGATGCCCATCGCCGGATCGATGACCACGCTGCGGTCTTTGACGTTGTACACGCCCAGCGTGTTGCCGCCGATGTCGGCGCCGACCCGCGCGCCATTGCGCGACACGGTGTGGCAGGCGACGCACTTGCCGATCTGCGCCGGGGTCAAGAAGTCTGCCGGTGCGGCGTCCGTGACGGTGGCCCGTCGGACACCCGCCACCGTCGTGGACCAGTAGTAGATGGCGCCATCGACCGGGCTCTTCGAAAAGTTTAGGTCGACGGCGGCCGAGCGATAGATGTTGGTGGGCGCCGCCGAGTTGGTGGCATACACCGTCCAGGTTGCCTTGCCCCCGGCGTTGCTGTTGGCGATGTAGCCCCACTGCGTCTGATCCGGGGTCCAGTTGGTGGTCGTGGTGTAGACCGACATCGTAAGCTGCGGGCTCTTGAACTCCAGGCGATAGAGGTTATTGCCCGTGCCGGCCGTCCACTCGAAGCGGACCTTGTAGATGTTGCGCGGGAACATCGTGTTGTTCGACGGATAAAGGATCGTCGGCGAGTTCCCGGTCATCACCATGCCGGTCGCGCCCGGCGGCAGCTTGGTAGCGGCATCGGCGGGGGCGCTGGTCGACTTCACCACCGGCTGGAAGTTGACCAGGATCTGCGCCGTGGCCGTGATCGTGCCCGAGTAGGCGGTGATGACGCCCTGCCCACCTGCCTGGTTCGACGTGGTGAACAGACCGCCGCGCCCGATGCTGCCAATCGCGGTGTTGTCGATGCGCCAGTTGACCTGATTGGTGACGTCGCTGTCGGGCTGACCGTCGAAGTGCCCGATGGCCTGGTAGGCCTGGGTCTGGGGCCCGCCCACGTTGTCGACGCTGAGCGTCGCGGTCGCCGGCGTCACGCTCAGGCTAACCAGACCCGAGAGCGGTGGCAGGTCGCCGCCATCGGCGCCGCCATCGGCGTTATCGCCCAGATTCTGGCCGTTGCAGGATACCTGGGCGCTGATCCAACCGACCAATAGCGCACTCACCACTAAAAGGACTGCAGAACGCTTCCTCATTGGCTTCCCCCTGTTGCGTTTTTTCCCATCTTCCAGAATAGAAGAAGAGGCCGATCAATTGGGTCCATTCTTCGTCGCTGAAGAGGCAGGAAGCAGTGTCCCAAACGGTACAGTCGGCGTACCGAATGGGACACTTATAATGCATAGAAATTAGATTGATTAACTCCTTAATAGTCAGTCACATTAACTAATATTTAGTGCAGATTATTAATCTAATCAAAATTAAATTGAACAATATTCCCGCGAAATGATTGATAATTTGGTTCGTTAGACGATGGGGCCACCCCGCGCCTATGGCGAGTCGAGCCCATCGCTCAGCGCCGGCAGCGGGCCGAGGCGGCGATCGATGCGCTTGAGGAAGCTGTACCAAGGCTGGCTGAGGCCGGGGATCGGCACGCTGACGTAGTGGAAGCCGCGGGCTCGCCACATCGCGGCCTCGCCAGCGTCGGGCTGATAGGGCGCGGCGGCGATGCGATAGACGTTGTAGGTCAGGATGGTCGGCGGCGGCGTGCGCGAAAGGACATAGCCAAGCGGCGCGAACTTCTGATGGCCAGGGCGGCTGGACAATGGCGGTGTCTGCTTGGCGACGTACGCATCACACAGACCGAAGCTGTCGAGCGCGCGGATGCCGGCGTAGTAGACCTGGGCGCCGGCACCGCCGACGACCTGATAGTCATCCGGGGCGACGTGCTGCCCCAGCCACTTGCCGATGGCGGTGCGGTCGGCGGCGTAGTGACGCAGAAAGCCCGGCGTATCGATGCCGCGATCGGCGCCGATGAACGACAGCGCAAAGCGATCGACAAAGAAGGTGTTGGTCAGGTGCAGCGCGAACAGCAGGCCCAGCCCGCCGAGGGCTGCCGACGCTGGACGCTGACGCAGAAACTGGCAGAGCCCCAAGAAGCCGCACACCACCTGCAGCGGCACGATCGGCAGCACGAAGCGATGAAGCCCCATGAAGTCGCCGCCCACCGACGCGACATACAAAAGAAACACGGCCGACAAGCCATAGGTGACCAGGCCCAGGCGCAGATACTTTTGCCGAGCCGTGCGCTCGCTAGGCAGGCGCAGCAGACCAAGGACATAGAGCAGCGGCAGCACCACCAGTTTCTGATCGCGCAGGAACGTAAACAGGTAGTAGCCGCCCTGCTTCCAGGTGCCAGGCCCGCCCGCCGACTTGACGTAGAACGTGTTCGGCACCCAGTCGCCGTAGTACAGGCGACGGAACGCTAGGTGCGGCACGGTGAGCAGCAGAAACAGCCCCAGCGCCTGCCACTGCGGCCCGTCGAAAAACCAGCGCGGCGTTGCCTCGCCACGCGCTGCGAGTGCACTTCGCGACTGAAGCTGCGTCGCCAAAAGATGCAGGCTGAGCAGGCCGAAGAACAGGTAGCCCTCTGGCCGGGTCAGCGCCGACAGACCCAGGCACAGACCAGCCAGCGGCAGCGCGCGGGTCCGCCGCGCGGCAGGTACCGATGCGGCGTGCAGATACAGCGAAGCGCCGCCCGTAAACAGCAGCGTAAAGAGCTGTGTCTCAAGTCCGCCGGACGACCAGCAGGCATAGCCGGGGATGGCGGCGAGAAACAGCGCGGGGCTGGCACGCCACAGCGCGGACAGACGCGAGCCGGCCTGCGCATCGCTGCGCTCCGCGGTGCTGATCGACGCGGTGCTGATCGAAAAGAGCCAGGCCGACACGGCAAGGCCCACCGCGCCAAGGAGTGTGCCGAGGACGCGCGACGACAGCTCGGCTGGGATGTGCAAGACAAGGCCGCCGGCGAGGATCAGCGTCCACAGAAAGTTGGTGTAGCCCTCAACGCGCTCGCCGAGGTTAAAGACCAGCTGACCGTGCTGCGCCAAGTTGCGCGAGTAGACGAACGAGATGAACGCGTCATCGGTGACGAAGTTGAAGAGCAGGCTGTGCGCAACCAGTCCCAAGCACGCGAGGAACAGCAGGGCCACGGTCGCGCCGGTCCACGCCGAGGTCTCGCTCGCAGCAGCCGTCGCAGGGCCGGGGTCTGGCGCGGGGGCGAGCGGCTCGGGCAGTGGGGGGGACGACATGGCGCGCACACGCTATCAGAAGGCCCTGCGTTTGTGATATCCCAGCCCGCGGTTTTCGCCCCATGCCCTCCTCGAATGAAGCGGCTCGGTTCCCTGCGTCTTCGGCCTCGCCCGCCCCGGACGATCCATCGTCTGCGGCGGCGCCCGCATCGGGGGCGGCGCTAGTCGTCGCCGATCAGGTCGGGCGGCGCTTCGGTCGCGACGAAGTCCTGCGCGGCGCCTCGCTGACCTTGGCGGGGGGCGAGCTAGTGGCGCTGGTCGGTCGCTCGGGCTCGGGCAAGTCGACGCTGCTTTCCGTGCTGGGCGGACTCGATCGCGAATACAGCGGCCGCGTGCAGGTCTTCGGACAGGACTTGTCGATGCTGTCCGACGCGCAGTTAAGTCAGCTGCGCAACGAGCGCATCGGCTTTGTCTTTCAGTCGTTTCACCTGCTCGATCACCTGTCGGCGCTGGAGAACGTGCTCCTGCCCAACGCTTTTTCCGCCCAGCCGCTGCCGTACGCCGCCGCCTGTGAGCGGGCTCGTGAGGCCCTGTCCCGCGTCGATCTCGCCGATCGCGCCACAGCTCGTCCGCCCGAGCTGTCCGGCGGTCAGAAGCAGCGAGTGGCGCTGGCCCGCGCGCTGTTTTTTCGGCCGCAGCTCCTGCTCTGTGACGAACCGACCGGCAACTTAGACGTCGATACCGGCGGCAAGATCATCGAGCTGTTTCACACCTTGAATCAGCGCGAGGGCCTGACCCTGCTCTTGGTCACGCACGAGCCGCGCGTCGCTGCCGTGGCCCGTCGCGTGCTGCGCATCGAAGCCGGCCAGATCGTCGCTGAATCGGCTGCCGAGCGCGGCGGAGAGTCGCCATGATGCGTCGTCCCTTCGGCCTGCTGCGTCTGATCCGCCAGAACATCGCGCGGGCTCCGCGACCGTTTGCCCTGTCAGTCTTCGGCATCACCATCGGCATCGCCGCGCTGAGCTTTTTCCTCGCGCTGTCCTTAGGCATGCAAGAGCGCGTGCTGCATCGCATCTTCCCCGTCGATCGCTTAGAGGTCGTGCCGCAGAAGACCTCGTTTGACTCGGGGGCTTCGGGGGCGCTCGACGCGATTGGATCGCTTCTGGGGGCGGGACCTAAGGCTCTTGATCAAGCGGCGCTTGCCGCGCTGCGCGCCCATCCCGATGTCGAGACGGTGTATCCCCGCGCCAAGGTCGCCTTCCCGGTGCGCGGCTGGGGTGGCGAAAAGCTGATCGGTCGCACTGCGTATCTGGATCTGCCGATAGACGGCATCGATCCGCAGGCCGTCGCGCCCGAGCTTCGCGATCCCCAGAGCCCGCTGGCCTTTATCGATCGCGAGCCGCAGAGCAACGCCCCCTGCACCGAAGACAAGAACTGCCCAAGCGGCGAGTTCTGCGACTGGGATGTCAACAAGTGTCGCCCGCCGGTGCCGGTCTTGATCTCGCCGTTTCTGATCGAGGTCTACAACAGCTCGCTGGCCAAGATGAACGGCCTGCCGCGCATCAACGGGTTCCTGCTGGGACGGCTGCGCGGCTTCGTGTTTGTCGCCGACCTGGGGCGATCGTTTCTGGCTCGCAAGGCGGTGACCGACAAGGTTCGCTATCGCCACTTGGTGCTGGCCGGCGTCAGCGATCGCGCGGCGCCGATTGGCATCACCATTCCGCTGCCCTATGTGCAGCGCTGGAATGCCGAGCTCGTCGGCGAGCGCGCGGCGAGCGAGTACTCCAGCCTGTCGGTGCAGATGCGGCGCGGACGCGGCGTCACCGGCGTCGTCGAGCTGGCCCGCAAGCTGGGCTACACCATCGAAGACAACGGCGCAGAGCAGGCGAGCCTGGCGGTGCTGCTGCTCACCGCGCTGTTCGTGCTGGTGTCGCTATCGACCTTGGCGGTGGCGGCGGGCAGCGTGACCCACACCTTCTTCCGGGCGATTGCCGAGCGGCGCCACGAGCTAGGCGTGCTGCGCGCCGTCGGAGCCAGCCGCGCCGACCTGTGGTTTCTCCTTCTGGGAGAAGCCTCGGTCATGGGAATCTGCGGCGGGGTCTTCGGCCTGGGCCTGGCCCGCGCGTTTGCGCTTTTGATCGACGCGCTTTCGCGCACGATGTTGCCGGACTTTCCCTTCAAGCCCGACAGCTACTTCCTGTTCTCGCTGCCGCTTTGCGGCTTTGCCTTGGGCTTTTCGCTTTTGACCTGCGTGCTGGGCGCAGCCTGGCCAGCCCGCACCGCCGCGCGGATGTCACCAGCCGCCGCGCTCAGCGGTCGCGGCTAGCTCACCGAACGGGCGATAGGTCGGCCGTGTGCGCCGCCTGCGCGACGTACACCGACCGCAAGCCATCCCAACAGCTGCGGCGGCTGCGACGTGCGATGTCAAGGTCAGCTAGGCGATGGCAATGGCAGCACCCAGGGGCCGTACACGCCGGGCGGGCTGGGCGGCGGAGTCGGCCTGCTTGGCCTGCTGCGCTCGTCGCAGACCACGACGGTGGGCGGCGCGATATGGACCTCGTCGGCCTCGGGCATCACCGCCAGCTCGGGGCAGACCGTCGGGGGCGAGATGCACGCGGGGGCAAGGTGGATGTCCGCATGTGCACGGTCGGATCGAACGCGTTCATCAATGGCCGCGCCAAGGGCACACCGCTTGCCATCACTCAGACGCGGTATCAGCCGACGGGCGCGACCAACACCAGCGTCACCTAAGCCAGCCTGGTCAACATGCCGGTCAGCGGGCCGCCGCCCTGGGCCTGCACGGCCAATGATCTGATCCCGGTGGTCGGCATCGTCGCGGCGCGGCAGAACAACAACGACAATGCAGCGATTGGTCTCGACCCGGCGCTGTTTAGCGGAGCCAGCCCACCGCAGCGGCTCGACCTGCCCTGCGGCAGCTACTACCTCAGTAACCTCAGCACCAACAACGACGTCACCATCGTGGCCCCGGCCGGTCTAACCCAGGACGTCAAGCGGCTAGCCATGCCTCTCGTCGACAGCGTCATGGCCTCTCAGCCGCAAGGCGCAGAGCTAAGCGTGGCGGATGCCATTGCCGAAAACGGACTGCGGTCGGTCTATCAACCGCTTATGAAGGTGCTCTTCATTCAGTTCTTGGCGCTCCTCACCGCGAACCGGGACAGCTGCTCCACAGGGCTGCGGAAGTTCGGAACAAAGGTCCATCCGCAGGTCAAGCACCTCTTTGGAACCCTCCGACCGCGGGAAAGTCTGATGCGCCCGCCACAGGAACGACGAGTCCCGCACGGACTCCATAACCCCAGGCCAGACGCATTCAAGATTTGGTATGTCGAGCAGGACACCAACGCCTTCTGCCGAGTGCTGGCGCTTGCCATCTATCGAGACGAAGAACAGTTCCGCGGGCTCCGCCGGACTTTGGTCATGGGACTGCTGGAGCGGATCGAGGGCACCGACATCGCGCAGCGGCCCCTGGCATTGATGATTCTGTTTACGTTTTCGACGTTCCTTCAGGCTCCCAGCCGCGAGACGTGGAGTAACACTCAGGAGTGTCTGCAAGACTTCGAGAAGCAGAAAAAAGGAACCCAGCAGGCTCAGCTGCGCAACGCCGTGGCCTTAGACACGACGTTGAGCGAAGACAACATAACTCTGCTCATTGAGCTCCTCGACCTGCGCGTGATCGTGCACCGCCGAGGACAGCGGGAGTTTGCCCTTGGCCGTCGCAACAGCAACGGACCGCTCATCAACCTGGGTGTCGACAACGGTCAGTGGTACTTGCTGCGCTGGGTGGATGAACCGGTCTGGGTCATCCAGGCCCGCGGACTGACGCTGAGCAGTGGCGCGAGCGAGTTCACGATGCCGCTGTACCAGCTTCCCAGAATCGAGGAGCTGGCCCTTGAGGACTCAGAGGAGGAGGACTCGCGAGGCTCGGAGGAGGAGGAGGAGGAGGAGGACGAGGAATACGACGACGGGGCTTTCGACTGGTGAGCACACGGCGGGGCTGCGGTGGCCAAGCACGCCCAACAAAGCCTGCTGCGGACCCCGCCGCCGCGCTTAGCGGTCGGGGCTAGTCGACCGCTTCGGGCGTCGGCACCGGCGGCGGGTTGTTGTTGACCGGCGGCGGGGGCGGATAGTCCGAGCGACGACGCGAGCGTTCTTCGTCCTTCTCTTCGTCGGTGACCTTGACCGAGGCCTGGACCTGGAAGCGGAAGTTCAGCGTGATGCCGGTGTAGAACGACAGCGTGGTGTAGGCATTGGAATGGCGGGTCTGATTCGGCTCGCGATAGTCACCGTTTACGTGACCGATGCGCAGGCCGAAGATCTCCGAGCCGATCGAGAAGCCGGGCGAAAAGAAGTACTCCGCGCCGAACGCGAAGGTGCCGCCGAGCGGCGACAGCAGCGCCGCCTGGGCCCCGGCCTGCTCGCCGGTGATCGCGGTGTTGTCGGTGGTCAGGCTGGCGAAATATTTGTAGAAGTCGGCATAGACGTACGGCGCCACCTTCGAGGCCTTGGGCGGCGTGATGTAGACCTTGAGCCCCAGGGCAATGCCGAGCTGAAAGAAGGTGTTGTTGTCGGTGCTCGGCGGCGTCATCATCGGCGCCTGCACCTCGCCGCCCGACTTGGCGTAGGCAACGTCGAACGAGGCCATGACGCCATAGCGCTGCGCGAAAAACAGGCCGAGGTAAGGGCTGAGCGAGGTCGCCTGATAGGGACCGGTCTTGCCAGCGAACTGGCTCGGCGGTCTCTCGGCAAAGCCCGAGTTCGGGAAGTAGGCCGGCGTGTAGCGGAAGGGCTCGACGCGCGAGCCGACGGCAAGCTGCAAGTCTGCGTGAGCCACGGCCGGCGCCACCGCCAAGCAGAACAGGCCACAGAGGCCAGCGAGGCTCGCCCGGCCCGAGCGGGGGGCTCGCGGAGCGGGATAGGTGGGGGGACCAGACGGACGCGCATCACAACGAGACATCGGCAAAACCTCCAGACGGCAGCGGGGGATGGGGAACGAATCGACAAGGATTCAGAAGAGGGGGGCAATGTAGTGAAAAGCCCGCCACTTGCCTAGCGCCTTATTTGCCGGCCAACCGGGGCTGACGATGCCGCGATGAGTCAAAATCAGCGACGGGGAAGCGACTGATTACGCAAACTATCGGATGCAGGGCTGCCGACCTTCCCATTCTGCGTAGGCGGGCTGTCGCTCTCTCGACGGGCACACAGGCGCGCGGCGCAGGCAGTGGCCGCTGCCGTGACCTCGCTGCCGCGGGCGCAAACAAGAGATTTGCCTGTCGGCGCAAACACGCGATGATCGCCAACCATGATGCGGTCTTCGCTTTCGATTCAAGGCATGAAGCTTGTGGTGGGCTCGCTGTGCTGGCTGGCACTCGCGGGGGAGGGTGCGGCTCAGCCGGCTCCCGCGCCGGCCCCGCGCTGGCAGGTCAACATGACGCCGCCCGCCCCGCCGAGCACTGGGCCTGCGACCGTTGCCCCGGTTCAGGTTGCCCCGGCTCCGGTCGCCCCGCCAAGCTGGCCGCCGGCGACCCCTGCACCGAGCATGCCCCCGCCGCCTGTTGCAGCACCTGTTGCGGCACCTGGGCAGGTCGCGCCGGCGCCCACCGCCGTTCCCCCGATGACGCCCGAGCCGACACCGCCGCCCGACAAGGCTCTGGATCCGGCGATGGGCGAGACCCTGCCGCCGCCGCCGCCGTTTCGGCCGCTCCTCGTGTCCAAGGCGGTGCCACGCGCGCTGTTCCTGACCGTCGGCTGGACGTACACGCCGACCAACAGCCTGCCCCTGGCCCAGACCCCCGGCGATATGCGGCCGCAGACCCAGATGGGCATCAACATCGACGGCGCGCTCTTGTGGCAGGTGCGCGGCTTCGATGGCGTGTCGTGGCCAGCCTGGATCGGCTTTATGCCCAGCTTCTATTACTACTTTGGCGACGGGGGCCAGAACGACTTTCTGGGCATGGGCTACGGCATCTACGTCAAGCATGCGCTGTGGCCGCGGCAGCGCGTTCGTCTGTTCTTCGCCTACGGCCTGGGCGCGACGCAGGTCTGGGTGCGCAACGTCGAGAGCCGCGGCATCGGCCACCTGACCCGCCTCGCTGTCGGCATGGACGTCCACCTCCACAAGTGGCTGCAGCTCACCTTCGAGTTCTCGTACCGCTTCTACAACCTACCGATGCTGAAAGTGGCCGGCAGCGAGGTCGCCGGCTACGACTTCCACAGCCTGAATCTGCAGGCCGGCTTCTGGTTTGGGCGGTAGGCGCGGCGGGCAAGGCACGCGCTCAGCTCACGTCTGCCGGGCGTCCGCCGATGGGGGGAACGAGCTGTGCACAGACGTCGTTCCCGGCAGGCGCGGCTTATCGGCGCGAGCCCGGCCGCCTCGGCTGCTGACCAGCCAGAAGATCGCGACGATGGCGGTGGCCAGCGGATACACCAGCTGCGTGGCGAATTCGAGGGGGAGCGGAGACTCAGCCAGCGCGACGATCGTCCCGACGCAGACGACGACATTGAACCAGGCCACCGGGAGGGCCAGAAGGGCGATCGCCGCCTGCCCGCTGGCAAAGGCCAATAGGTCGATCGCCACCATCCAGCGCAGCTCCAGCCCGGCCCGCAGCGCCAGCCAGCGCACAAGCGCCATCTGAGCCAGCATCAGCACGATGATCCGCAGCAAGTTCCAGTGGAACGTGTGCCAGCGCAGACGCGACCGCAAGAGCACCGCCAGCGACGTGACGACCCCCAGCTGCAGCAGCCCAACCTGATACATGCGCAGGGTGTGCAGCGAGTGTGCGTCCCAGGTCTTTTGGCTCAAGTAAAACGTGACCGCCATCAGGATCGCGATGGCCGAAAAGATCAGATAGCGCGAGCCCGGTGCCGCTGAGCGATCGCGGCGCGGATCGATCGACAGCGCATCCACCAGCTCGGCCATCGAGCGATAGCGGTCGGCCGGCGACAGGGAGAGCCCGCGCAGCAGGGTCGCAGCGACGGGCGGAGGGACCGGACTAGAGGCCGGGATCGGACGCACCGCCCCCGCGCTGACGCTGGCCGAGAGCTCATCGAGGGTCGTCCCAGCAAACGGCAGCACCCCATACAGCGCTTCGTACAAGGCGACGCAGAAGCTGAACTGATCGCTCTTTTCATCGGCCGGCAGGCCGCGATGCTGCTCGGGCGACATGTACCCCGGCGTCCCGAGAATTGCCCCCGCAACGGTCAGGCCC
Source organism: uncultured Myxococcales bacterium (assembly GCA_937952145.1). Lineage (GTDB taxonomy): Bacteria > Myxococcota_A > Polyangia > Palsa-1104 > JAEUJZ01 > JAEUJZ01. The sequence goes on along the minus strand of CALFYE010000143.1, from coordinate 4,569 downwards.
GCTGCTGGTGCGCCCCCCTCGATCGCTGCGACGGCGATAGGCACGGCGCCCTCGCCCGCCCCGACATCCACCCGCGCTAGACCAAAGTCCGCCACCCGCACCCGCCCATCGGTCCCAACGAGGACATTGTCTGGTTTGAAGTCGCGATGCACCAGCCCCGCCTGATGCGCGGCCAGCAACCCTTGGCCGGCGGCGAGGTAGGCAAGGAGGATGGTCTCCCAGGAGAGGCCCGGCTGCCTCTGCCACTCGCCCAGCGTCGTGCCCTCAACAAACTCCATGCCGATGAAGACCTGGCCGTCGAGCTCGCCGACTTCGTAGACCGAGACCACGTTGGGGTGAGCAACCCGCGCCATGGCTTGCGCTTCTCGCTGAATGCGCGCTCGCCCTTGCTGATCGCTGGGATCGCTTTTGCGCAGCAGCTTGACCGCTACTTTGCGACTTAGCTCTTCGTCGTAGGCGGCATAGACCACGCCCATGCCGCCCCGGCCGAGCTCACGCAGGACGACGAAGCGGCCGATGCGGTGCGGTCCGACTGTCACCGGCGCTGACCCACGACTTTCGGCGGCGCCCAGGGTCGCGGCGAAGCCAGCTTGGTCTTGCGTTACGGCCAGCTCTGGCTGGGCTGGCGCAGCCTCTTTCCCTGCTTCCCCCATGGTCAAGAAGCGTATCACGTGGGCTGCTGCGCTCGGCGGGACGCGGCGCGAACGACAACCGTGCAGGCCGCCGCAATCATCCCGCCGGCCGGGCCAAGCAGCGCCTGCTCATCGCCTGCTGACCACGGCGAGTGGTCGAAACGGAAGCACCCGCAGCGCGACACAGGCGCTGCCTTGGGGCTAGAAGCTGTCGAAGGGAACGACTTCGATGTCGGCGTGCTTCAGCGCAGCGATCTTTTTGAGCTGGGGGAGGACGGTCTTGGCGGTCGCAACCAAAGTGACGACCAGCTCGTCGGGGCGAAGGACGGCGTCCATGGCGCCGCGCACGTCCTTTTCCGAGATGGCGGCGATGCGGTCGGGGAAATCGCGGGCGTAGGACTCGGGCATGCCGCAGAGCGCGAGGCGGGTGCGCAGACCGAGGCGATCATCGGCGGTCTGGATGGTGAAGGCGTGGCTCTTGCGCAGGTAGCCTTTGCTGAAGTCGATCTCCTCGGGGCGCAGGCCGCCTTCGGCCCACTCGCGATAAAGACGCAGCACCAGCTCTAGCGTCTCGCCGGTCTGCTCGGCCGAGGGCATGACGTGCGAGACTAGGCCCCGCACCCCGCGTCCGGTGCCCAGGCGTGCGCTCGCGCCGTACGAGAGGCCGCGCTTGACGCGCACTTCGTCCATCAGGCGCGCGGTGAACGTGCCCCCGAAAGCAGTGGTGGAGACGAGCAGCGGCAAGTACTGCGGATCGCGCCAGTGCGGCCCCAGCTGACCGATGTAGATCTGTGACTGCGTGCGGGCTGGCTTATCGACCAAGATGACGCGCAGGCGGCGGCCCTTCCCCGTGGTGCTCGGGCTGGCAGCGTTGGCGCCAAAGTCGGGATCCTGCGAAGGTCCGGGGGCGAGGCCGCTCTTCGCCCCGGTGAAGTGGCGCGCGATAAGCGCCTGGGCCTCTTCGCCGGTCAGGGCTCCGGCGACGCCAAACATCAGGTTGCCGGCGACGAGATACTGACCAAACCACTTGCGCGCCAGATCGACGCTGTAGCGGGCGATGCTGTCCTTGGTGCCGCCCACCGGCACGGCATAGGCGTGGTCGCCGTACAGCGCACGCGCGAAGAAACGACCGGCTAGCGAGCCATCGTCATCGCGCAGATCGTCGAGATTGGCGTCGAGCTCGCGACGCAGCTTTTCGCTCTCGCTTGGGGTGAAGCTGGGCCGCAGGAGGACATCGGCCAAGATCGCGCTCGCGGCATCGATGTGCTCGCGCAGCGCCGTCGCTTCGAACAGCACCTGATCGTGCCAGCAGGTGACGTGCACCGAAGCGCCTAAGGCATCGATGGCGTCATCCAGCTGAGCGCGCGTCTTGCCGCCCGCGCCGCGTCGCTGCAGTTCCGTGGCGTAGTTGCACAGGCCGGGCAGGCCGGCTCCGTTTAGGCCCAGCGCAGCCGCGGGCTGCAGGTCGCTGGCGGCCCCGGTGCGCAGCGTCAGCTGGACGCGACACAGCGGCAGGCTGTGGTTTTCTTCCAAGAGCAGCGCCGTCGAGCCAGGCGCGCTAGTCGACGACTCGCTGTGTTTTTTCGCGGCGGGGGCTGCCCCGGCTTTCGCAGAAGGTTTGGTCGCCATCAGGCACGCTCCGCCGACTTTTTCGCTCGGGCCTTGGGTTTGACATCGGGACGCACGATGAGCAGAGTGCGGCGCTCGGGCAAAAGATACTTGCGTGCCACGGCTTGCAGCTCAGCCGCTGTCACGGCGCGGATCTGCGACGGCGCATCGAACAGCGCTCGGTAGTCGCCGGCCACGGTATCGAACTCGCCAAGCTGCGCCGCTTTGCCGTGCGCGGTGCGCATGCCGCCGTAGAACTCGGTCAGCAGGCGGGCCCGCGTGCGCTCGACATCGTCGTTGCTGACGCCACTCTGCTGCACCTTCAGCAGGTGGGCATCGAACAGCGCCAGGGCCTCTTCCGCGCTGTGGCCGCGCTTGAGCGAGGCGGCAACTTCCCACAGCCCGGGATCACGGAAGGGCGTCACGCTGGCGCCGATCGACGAGACGATCTCGCGATCAACAACCAGATCGCGATAGATCGGCGACGAGTGCGAGCCAAGCAGGAGCTCACTTAGGAAGTCGAGCTGGACGTGCTCGATGTCGGAAAACGCGGGCGACTGATAGCCGATGAGCAGCTTGTCGCTCTGCACCGGCTTGTGAAACAGCGCGCGGCGCTCGGTGGTCTGTGGCGGGCGAGCCGGCAGCGCCTGATAGTGCCCGTCAGGCAGCGGCTGCGCCGGGATGCCCGCGTAGTGTTTTTCGATCAGCGAGAGCGTCTGCGCTTCGTCGATATCGCCAACGATGACCAAAAGGGCATTGTTCGGCGCGTAGAACGTCCGATAGAAGTCCATGGCATCGCGCAGCGACAGCCGCTTGATGTCGCGCATCCAGCCGATGGTCGGCCAGTGATAGGGATGCCCCTTGTCGAAGGCCAGGCGGAAGAGCTCTTCGGACATGAAGCCATCAACGTCGTCATCGACGCGCAGGCGGCGCTCGCTGATCACGACGCCGCGCTCGGACTCGACCTGATGGCGCTTGACGACTAGCTGCGACATGCGCTGCGCTTCCAGGCGCACGGCGAGCTCAAGCTCGCTGCCCGGCAGGTCGTCCTGGTAGTACGTCCAGTCGACCCAGGTCGCGGCGTTGGTGCTGCCGCCCTGTCGCTCGATCATGCGGTCGAACTCGCCGGCCGGCAGGGACTCGGTCTCGTTGAACATCAGGTGTTCAAACAAGTGGGCCAGGCCGGTCTTGCCATCGCGCTCGTGACGCGAGCCGACGCGGAACCAGGTCTGATAGGCCAGCACGGGAGCCGAAGGGTCGCGCAGCAGCAGCACCCGCAGGCCGTTCCCCATGCGATACATGCGCATCCGCAGTGGCTCGACGACCGGCCGCGGAGCCCCGCCCCCGAGCCCCGCCGCACCAAGCGCAGCCGGGGTTTTGGACATGGCAAACGGGTGTTCGGAGAGCAGCTCAAAGCTCATAGTGTGGGCCCTCGCCAGAGTTCATTCAGACGGTCTTACCGTCAGAGGGCACCCCCTGTCAAACGACTGGCTGGCTGGCAACGCTTCGGGATCGACGGGCGCGGGGAACGGGTGCAGACGACGGGGCGCCTACTTGGCGTAGGAGTCGAACTTGTTCATCGTCTCGGTGACCGTCGTGCGCGACAGGAAGGGGCCGTCTTTTACCTGACAGGGGAAGCCGTCATCGACGTACTTCTGCTCGGCGAGGGCGGTCTTGACGGTGACGCTCAGCATCGGGACGTCGGTGATGCAGCCGTTATCGGCTTTGACCACCGTCAGTTTTCCTAGCTGCGCCGTCAGATCTTTGAGCTCGCTATCCGAAAGCGTACGCATCCCCGATTCAGAGCGATAGGGCATCACGCCGTCGCCGACGCAGCGCGAGTACTGCAGAAGACCGCTGTCGAGCGCCAGGGTGTAGCTCCGCGCACCGACGAGACACGTCGAGCCCGCGGGGGGAGCCGGGGTGAAGCCGCCTCCGGGATTGACCAGCGCGACGCTCTTGACCGACGGCGTCACAATCGCCTGGCCGATGCCCGTCACCGGCCGACCGTCGTCGCCGCCGCAGCCCTGGAGTAACGCGAGGCCGCCGAGCGCCAAGCCGCCCAGCGCAAGCTGGCTGATTGCGATTCGTTTCCGTCGAGAAACTGCATTCTTAAGGGGTGTCATAGGGTTAGCCTTTCTGCACAGAAAAGAGGTGTGCTCAGAAAGTCTAAGCAAGCCGGAGGCCAAACCGGAACGATGCACGATGAGGGGCCAAGCCCAAGGGAGAGCGGGGGGAGACTGCGCGGGGTGCGGGGAGGAGGCCGGTGCTGCGACTTAGAGCGCCTATCAAAACCTACTGCGGACCCCGGCCGCTGCGTCAGTCGTCG
>CALFYE010000142.1 GCA_937952145.1 uncultured Myxococcales bacterium | reverse complement strand
ACGCTGACCTAGCTTCCCGCCCACCCGCTGAGTGGGCAGTTCGAACCGCGGGGGCGGTCGAACTTGCTAAAGTCCGCGCGGCTGCGGCGCAGGTCATCGTGTTGGTGTGCTTTGCCAGTGGCCAATCACCGATTGTGAATGAGGAGTAGGCGCAATGAACCCGTTTGGAAAGGCCGGCCGCTTGGGCTGGCGGGCCGGTGCCGCGACATCGGCGTTATTCATGTTGTTGGGCATGTCGTTGGGGTGGATGGCCTGTGGTTCTGGGGAAGACCCAGGTGAGCAGGGCATGGCGCCACCGGGCGCGGCTTCGGCCTTCGCGGACGCCCGCGTCGACGGCCGCGAGGTGATTGCGCTGTGGCTGGACAGCAGCAATCCGCGGATTGCGCAGCAGACGGAACACGTTTTTTCGGCGACGGCGCAGCTCGCCGATGGCTTCACGGCCGACGTGACCGACAAAGTACGCTGGACGGTGCAGGACATCGCCCCTTCGCAGGGCGTGGCGAGCATCGATGACCGGGGGCACCTTCGTGCGCAGGCGGCGGGCGAGGTGCTGGTCAGCGCGGCCCTCGGCAGCCAGCGGGCGTCGACGCGCGTGACCCTCACCGCCGCCACTCTAACCACCCTGACCATGACCCCGGCCAAGGCGACCATCGCCAAGGCGACGACGCAGCAGTTCACGCTGATCGGCACGTTTTCTGACGGCACCATGCAGGACCTGACTCCGCTTGCGACCTGGAGCATCAGCGATGTCGCGCCCGACGTCGGCGTGGGGCTGATAAATGGCAGCGGCCTGGCCTTCGGCAGCGGTCTGGGCGAGGCGGTGGTCACGGCCAACGTCCTCGGCAAGAGCGCGGCCAGCCGGCTGACCGTGACTCCGGCGGCCCTCGTCAGCATTGCTCTAAGTCCGCTCAATCCGACGGTGGTCAAGGCCAAGTGGCAGACCTTCCGCGCCACCGGCACGTTTTCGGATAGCAGCACCCAGGACATCACCACCCAGGTGACGTGGAGCGTGACCGACATCGCGCCGGCCACCGGAGTCGCCTTCATCAACAGCCGAGGGCAGGCGCAGGCCACGGCAGCGGGCCAAGCCACCCTCGGTGCCTCGCTGATGGGCAAGAGCGCGAGCACGACGATCACCGTCGTCGATCTAACGCTGGTCAGCTTGGCGATTACGCCTGCGAACCCCACGCTCGTCGATGGCGGCTCGCTGCAGTTCAACGCCACCGGCACGTACAGCGACGGCAGCACCGGCGACCTGACGAGCATGGTCAGCTGGACCAGCACCGACATCGCGCCGGCCACAAACGTCGCCGCGATCAACGGCAGCGGCCTGGCCACCAGCAAGGGCCTGGGTCGCAGCACCATCACCGCCACCCTGCTGGGAAAGAGCGCCACGACGACGCTGACGATCAAAGCCGATGACGCCTTCTGCAGCGCCGACAAGTGGTGCTGGCGCAACCCAGCGCCCCAAGATCAGCACCTATTTGGCAACTGGGGGCTCACCGCCAACGACCAGTGGGCGGTCGGCGAGCGCGGCACCGTCCTACGCTGGGATGGCACGACCTGGAATCGACAGAACTCGTTTACCACCGCCGACCTGCGAGGAATCTGGGGCAGCGATGCCACGCATGTCTGGGCGGTCGGTAGCGGCGGCACCATCCTGTTCTGGAATGGCATGTCGTGGGTCACCCAGGCCTCGCCAACCACCAAAGATCTGACCGCCGTCTGGGGCCTGGATGCCAATCGCATCTGGGCGGTGGGCGATGGCTTGACCGTCCTTTTCTGGAACGGCCTCAAGTGGACCACCATGAACAGCGCCACCAACGGGACCCTGTATGGCGTCTGGGCCAGCGACACGCGGCAGGTATGGGCCGTCGGCGCCGATAGCACCTCGGGCATCATCATGCTCTGGAACGGCAGCGCGTGGTCCATTTCGTTGTCCAGTTCATCGACCAGGTATTTCGGCATCTGGGGGGCCGACAGCCGACACGTCTACGCTGTCGGTGCCAACAGCTCGTCGGGGCTTGTCATGGCCTTCGACGGCACGTCCTGGAAGGCGGTCAGCACCCCCACGGCGCCGACGCTCTTTTCGGTCCGCGGGACCGATAACAACCACGTCTGGGCTGTCGGCGAATACGGCACCGTGATGCGCTTCACCGGCAGCATCTGGAGCGTGCAGAACAGCAACACCAGCCAGGCGCTGTACAGCGTCTGGCCGAGCAGCGCCACCAACATCTGGGCCGTCGGTCGGCTGAGCACGCTGGTGAAGAGCGACGGTCGTATCTGGGCGCCGCAGAGCAGCCTGATCACCGCTAGCTCGCTGTGGAGCGTCTTTGGTCTGGATGCCACGCACGTCTGGGCGGTCGGCGAAAGCGGCACCTTCGCGACCTGGGACGGTCGTCGTTGGAAAGCCCAGAGCTGGTGGCCGGGAAGCACCTCCAGCAACAACAACCTGCGCTCGATCTGGGCCAGCGATCCCGATCACATCTGGGTCGGCGGCGCGCAGGGCCGGACGTTCTACTTTGATGGACGCTCGTGGACAGAGAGCACCGCCAGCGAATCGGCGACGATCCGCGACATCTGGGGCAGCGATGCCGGAAACGTCTGGGCCGTCACCTTCTCCGGCGCGGTGATGAAGTGGGACGGACGATCCTTCCGCACCGTCTATTCCGGCAGCATCCCTGAGCTCAACAGCCTGTGGGGCAGCGATGCCAATCACATCTGGGCGGTCGGCGGCAATGGCACCTTGGTGCAGTGGGACGGAGCGGTCTGGGCCGCCGAGAGCGTCGGCGGCATCACCGCCCGTCTCAATGATGTCGGTGGCAGCGATGCCAGCCACGTGTGGATCGTCGGTGAAAACGGCCTGATCTTGAGCTGGGACGGCAGCGCCTGGCAACCCCAGGCCAGTGGCACCAGCAGCTCGCTGCAGACCATCTGGGTCGCGGACGCAACCCATGCCTGGGCGGCCGGAGCCTCGGGAGCGCTGGTCAGCTGGAACGGTTCGCGCTGGAGCTCGCAGGTGAGTGGCACGGGCAACACCATCACCAATCTGTGGGGCACCGCTGGGAGCCACCTGTGGGCGGTGGGCAGCAACGGCATGATCCTGGAAAAGCTGCGCTAGGAGGCAGCTAGCGCAGTCGTTTTGTGAGGGCGAAATGTTCAAAAAACCTCTTTCGCCATCACAAAGCCATTCCTGATTTTAACTGCAAATTAATATATCTGTCCGGATATTTAAAATCCCGAATTGTTCAACCGTGATTATATTTTTACGTATCAAATGTTCATGCTTTGTTGATTGATTGATCGATTAATAAATCGACCCAGTGACCGGCAGCACCCCGCACACAATCGACCCGAAGGGCAGTAGTCCGCCCTCCACGGCCTTGGGTAATCATGGTGGCCATGGGCTCGCTCTCCCTTCAATCGACTCTGTGAGCTAAATTAAGCTGTTTGGTTGACTCGGGACGGCATTTTAGGTCAACAATGCAAGGGCACGTCAACAGAGCAAAACTGGGCCTGGAAGTTGGCACGATATGTCAACGAAAGTATTCGTCAGCTATGCGCGTGAGGATCTCGCCTATAAGAACAAGATCCTGAGTCAGCTTCTGGTCCTGGAGAACCAGGGCCTGCTCTCCACGTGGAGCGATGCCAAGGTCGAGCCAGGCTTGCAATGGCAAGAGGAGCTGACCCGAGAGCTGCGCAGTGCCGGCATCGTCCTCTTGCTCATTACCGCGAACTTCCTGAACTCCGAATTCATCCTCAATACGGAGATCGCGGAGCTCCTGGAGTTGCATCGCAAGTCCGGGCTGCGAATTATTCCGGTCTTGTGCCGCCCGTGTACATGGGAAGCCGTGGCCTGGCTGCGGCCGCTCGACATCTGGCCGGAGACCCTGACTCCGTTATGGAAGCAGGAGACCGATGATCCCGAGCAGCAGCTCAGCGACCTGGCCAGAGAGATTGCCCGCATCGTCGGCTTGCCGATGGGACCGCAGCCCTCCCTCGATGACGCTGGACGCCGCGCCAGCGAGCTCGCAGGCCACGTCGCGGGGGTCACGGACGGACCCGATGGGAGGTGGCGATTCAGGAATGGGACGCCCCTTTCCCTCCGCTTCGGAAGAGACCGGCGATGAGCCCAGTGAGACGGACAGCCGTGGCGCAGCCGAGGAACTGGCCGTGGTGAGGCAGGAGCTGGTAGCGGTGCGCAGTCGCCTGGGAAAACGGACTGGCCAGACCCCGGCTGCGATCAATGCCGAGGCGTGGATGCTGAGGCGCACCTTCGATCGGCTGCTTAAGTTGGATAACGGCCTGCAGATCTGCACCAAGATTCGATCGTCTGCCGGAACCGCGGCTGAACCCGCCACACTCCGCCAGCCGCTTGTCCCTGCGAGCCCTACTTGTCGCCTGTTCCACTTTCCCTGAATAGTGTGCTGATCACGGCGCCGCGTCCCGTGGCGCCCACGAAGGAATGATCGATGGCCGAAGAGAAGAAGAAAGACTTTTTCGTCAGCTACAACAAGCATGACAAAGCCTGGGCTGAGTGGATCGCGTGGGAGCTCGAAGCGGCGGGCTACACCACCATCATCCAGGCCTGGGACTTTGGTGCCGCCAACGACTTTGTCATCCAGATGCAGAAGGCGGCTGTCGAGTCGGAACGAACGCTGGGTGTGCTTTCGCCAGACTCGATCACTGCGCCATTTGTGCAAAAGGAATGGGCAGCCGCCTTGGTGGCCGATCCGGTGGGCGAAAAACGGAAGCTCGTGCTGGCCAGAGTCCGCGACGTCAAACTCGAAGGACTGTACCAATCGCTCATTTACATCGATCTGTTGGGCCTGGCGCAAAACGATGCCAAAGAGCGATTGCTACGTGGGGTCAAGCTCGACCGCAACAAACCCAGTGCTGCGCCGCCGTTCCCGGGAGCGGTACAGCCTGCGCCGAGCGGGGGGCCAGCGTCGTCTTCCAAGCTCAAGACGCCGAGCTATTTCCCCGGCGCGACCACGCCCATCTTCATCTGTGCGGCGACCGAAGACCTGGCGCATGCGATGACCCTGCGCAAGCATCTGGCGGTCTCTGAGCGGAACGGCGTCCTGCGTACCTGGCACCGGGGGGATATCCAGCCTGGCCTGCCCGTGAAGGAGCAGCTCGATGCGCACTTCAATGAAGCCCGCATTGTCGCCATGCTGATCACCAAAGACTTTCTGGCCTCGGATGAATGTGTTGAGTTGATGTCGCAGGCCAAGCAGGACTCCAGCAAGCGGACGATCCCGGTCCTGGTTGGTCACTCAGCCATCCGTGAAACGGAGTTCGGCGGAACCGCACCCCTACCTCCGGACGGTCTGCCCATCGCCGGCCGGCGTGATTCCGAGTCCGCGTGGGTCCTGGTAGCCGATGCGCTGACCCGCTTGGCCAAGTCCGTCAAGTAGCCCCGTTGCCGTCCCTGCGCGCCGGCTCTTGTCGCGCGGAGCCGCATCCCGCAGACGGATGACGCCGTATCACTAGAAGCGACCGACGGCCACCAGGCCCGCTTCCTGTTGTCCGGCGTAGGGCAGGATGCGCAGCGCGCTCGCTTGACTGGGGCTCGACGGCTTCACCTCGTAGATTTTCGCCAGGCCGGCCGCGAACAAGATCAGCCCCGTGGTCTGCACGGCGGCGGCCAGGACGCCCACCGGAATCAGGTACGGACTGCCACGCCCAGCGACCAGGGCCCCGGCAATCGGAATCGCCAGCTCGGGCACGACTCCCGACCATAGAAGCATGGTCGCGTAGAGCCCGCCAAACATCGAGGCTCCGGCAATCGTCAGCCCCAGTCCGGGGCCCCCTCGTCGCTGCGGCATTGGGATCGGCGTTGCCTGGGGATCGGTGGCCGGCAGACTGGCGACGACCGCCGGAGCTCGCAGCAGCTTGGGGTTCCCTGGCGTTCCTAAGTCGAACAGGGCAGAGCGCCCATCCTGAAGCGAGGCCAGCAACATGTTGGCCGACAGCGATAGCTGCACCACCCGATGCTCTTGCGCAACCAAGGCCCGCAGGACGGGGTGCTCGGGCCGACTGACATCGACGATGGCGATGCCCTGGCTACCGCAAGCGACGTACACGAACCCGTCCTGACTGACCAGCTGGGCCTTTTCGCCCGGCAAGGCCAGCGTCGACAGCGTCCGCCAGGTGCCCTGCGACGGCTCCATAATCACCAGCCCCTGCGCATCCAGCAGGAAGCGATACCCCGCACGCAAGCCCGGGGCTTGACCGCTGGCCGGTGGCGCAGCGGGGGCGGCATTCGGCACCGGGGCCATCAGAGCCGGCTCGGCCGCTGCCGCCAAGACCGGGTGGCTCACCAGGCAGAGCGCCAGGCAGAGCAGGCCGCGTCCCCATGCCACACAGACTCGCGGACTTAGAGCGCCTAACCGAACCTGTTGCGGCCCACGTCTACTGCGTCGTCGGTCCTCACGTCCGGTAGGCCGCTCTCCCCAGCCTGACGGCTGTGGGCCCCGTCCTCCTCCTTGCGGTCGGGGGTCCTCACATACGGTTCTGTTAGGCGCTCTTAGGAATGAGTGCTGCCGAGCGCTCTTCATGTGCGGTAGGGACAGGAAATAGGAACGTGGGCTCGTCGACATAGGTGGACTCCTTTTCTAAGCGAGGGGGGAGGGGCCAGGGCACATCAGCCGCCTGTGTGAGGAGTCCATTGCGGATCCCGTGCCAAGCCCTAGACACCGCGCTCGCCGCCGCGCCCTAAACCCTTGGCCGGAAGCCCGGAGCCGTGGTCTCCGACGCAGGCAGGCAGCACAGCGGATGCCAGCCGCCGCCCGCCCCAGCATCCCGGAAGCAGACAAAGGAATCGCTCCCCAGCGGCACCCCGGCAGGGCAGCAGCGTACCGGACGCGCACCGTACGCGTACCGGCGAGCCCAATACCGCCACAGTAGAGCTATGTAGAATATTTGATATGTAATCATCCAATCGACACATGACTTCTAATTCATTATCTGCGCTGCGGGGTTCCGACCGTGTGCAGCGACCTCTCCCCTGCGGGGCCCGAATCGACTACCCTGCTGTGATGCGATTGATGCTGCCAATTCCAGACAGCTGGGAGCAGCGGGAGGTCCCGGGGCGGGTGCAATACTGCCCGGTCGGAGCGGAGGGACTGACCGTCGAAGTCGGGCCGATGGTGGTGCGGGCCGAGCTTCCTGAGGATCTGTTGGAGCGCGGGCTGCGACCGGGCGAGAGCCTGATGGATGCGCGCTCCATCGACCACAGCACGCAGAGCGGCTGGCCGCTGCGCATTCGTCAAGCGGCGATCGTCGATGCGCACGGCGTAACCTGCGAGTACCGGGTGGTGGCGAGCTACACGTTCCTCATCTTTGCCACCGCCATCCTGGTGCGTTCGCCGACTCAAGAGCTGTACGAGTCGCAAAAGGCCGAGATCATCGCGGTGTTCGAGCGCGCCCAGCCCTGGCTGCGTCGAGTCGAGCCCGCCGCTATCCACGAGCTATACGATCTTGAGGAATCGCTATGATCGGCGTGCCTGCCGGATTTCGCGTCGAGCCCGGCCTCGACATGCTGTCGCTGGTGCCGCCGGAAGGGCCGCAAGCCGGGCTGATTCGCTACAAAGAACGGATTCGTCCGCTGCGCCGCCTGGGCGGCATCATCGAGCAGCAGCTTCAGGCCTGCCCCTTGTTTCGCCGGCAACAGGTCCTGCCGCCGCAGCGCTTGCTGACCCACGAAGGGGAATTTGCCGCGCTGGTGGAAGCCGTTGGCGAGGAAGCCGGACAGCCGGCCCGGCGCTTCCTGGGCGTAGTCTTCGGCGACGATTTTTATGCCCTGACCAGCGCTCTGTGTCTGCTGCCGGCCCAGTTCGATAGGTATCGCGATCTGGTGCGCAGCCTGGTGCTGGAAGACAACCTGGGACTGGGCTGGCGACGACGTCGCTGCGAATATCAGCCTCCCGTCGGATGGCAGCCGTACATCACGGGCCTTTTGACCGAATGGCTGCCCCCCGAATATCCCAACGAGCCCACCGCGATTACCGTCTGGCCGGCCAATCCGCGCCGCATGTCGCCGCGGGACCTATGCGACCTGGCGATCCAAGAAATAAAGAGCGCCGGCGGCAGCTTGCTCGCCCGCCCGACTGCGACGGCGTTTTCCAGCGACGGTGGGTTGCGCGGCCAACACCTGCAGCTGATCGCCGAAAAACCCGGGCGCAGCCGCCGTCACTTTCGCCGCTTGATCGTGGTGGAAGACAGCCACTACAGCTACGCGCTGGGCCTGTCGCAGATCGGCGATGGGGAGCTGGCCACTCGCGTCGACACCTTTGTGGGCACCGCGCGTTCGCTGCAAGGCCTAAAGCCGCCATTTGCCGCCACTTCTAGCGGAGGGCCGGCCTCGCACTGGAGCGCCTGAGTCTTGTGCCCGCGCAACCCACACTTCCAGAAACCGATAATCAGTGAGTGCATCCGATGCTGAGCACGTGGCCTGAGATCACCCAAGCGATTGCGCGTTATCCCGTTCGGGCGATCGAAGCCCAGGCGATTAGCTTTGACTGGCCCGAACAGGGCCCGGCAACCGCCATCTTTCAGATCGTGTGCACCGAGCTAGGTGGACGCGAGCGCATCGTCATCGGGGTCAACGTGCTGCCCGAAGCGCAGGCCTCCTCGACGAGCGCGCTGCGCATGAACAGCGAGCTAAGCATCGGTGCGTTCTCGGCCTTCAAGGGAAACATCGTCCTGAAACACATCATGACTCTCGGGCGCTTCGACGAAGAAGAGCTGCACGAGGTGGTCCACACGATGGCCAGCACCGTGGCAAAAGCGCAGGAGCGCTTACGCAAGCAGGGACCCGTCGTGATCCAGGGATATGCCGACTAGGGGGGAGAGTTGGGTATGTCGGAGCATGAAACGCCTCGTCACAACAATCCACATGGCCAAGACCATGGCCAAGCCCATGGAGGTGGACACCACCTGCCGTGGTGGTTGGAGGGAATGCACAACATCCAGCGCTCGATGGAAAACGTCTATGCGCCGTATGAGATGTGGCATCACCTGCAGCACGCGGGACATGGCGCTCATGCCGCCGAAGCCGCACACGGCGCAAACGCCGCTGCGCACGCTGTCACGGCTGCCCATCCGGTCCCCGCACCAGTAACTGCACCGGCGACCGCGGCTGCCAGCGAAGCCTCGACTGTCGCCCGTACGGTCGAAGCGGCGCGTCCCTTGGCGACGCCGCACACGCCGGAAATGATCGAGATGGTCGACAATATGCGGCGGGCAGGAGCGATTCCCGACGCGGCGCCGGCTGCTCAGGCCGCGCGCGCGACTGCTCCGCTGCGGGTGCCATCGACGCCTGAGATGGCCGAGATGGTCGAAAACATCCAGCGAGCGCAAGCCGCCGATCGCACCGCAGTCACCGCGGCCCGCGCGTCGGAAGCCGCGACCGCATCGCGAGCCGCGACCACGGCTGGCACCACCGAGGCCGCAGCGGCCGAGGCGGGGGCGGCCAGTCGTACGGCGGGCGCAGCCGGTGGTGCCACGGCCTTTAGCCGCATGATGGGCGGGCTGAGCATCGTCGGTGGCGGCATCGAACTGTACGAAGGCATCAATGAGCTACGCCACGGCCAGACGCAGCAAGGCGTGCTGGACACCGCAGCCGGTGTCGCCGGCATCGGCGCCGGAGGTCTGGCGCTCGCCGGCAGCGCCTTGGCCGCGCCAGTGGCTCTGCCTGCGGCAGCGATTGGCGCCGTCGCCTACGGCAACCGGGTCGGCCAAGAGTGGGGCATGTGGGGCCAGGATCAGGAAGGCCACAACCGCACCGCGTACGACTGGGCTGGGGCGCGCACGGCAGACACCTACCACGGCGTGCGTGACGCCCTTGGTGGCGGGGTGCTGGGAACCGTTGGTGGTGGCGCGGCGGCTGGCCTGGTCGGACTGGGCTCTGGCATCATCGCAACCGGCGGCAACCTGGTCACCGGCGTCGCTGGAGCGGCCGTCGGAGCCGGTCGCTTCATCGGCAATACGGCTAGCCGTTTGTGGAACTGGTAGCCGCCTGGGCGCGCTGCTCTTTCCGGCGGCGCAGCAAATACACCCCGCACACGAGCCAGATCCCCAGCCAGATCCAGCCCACCTTCCGCATCATCGCCAGCGCATGGTCGGGATTGCCATGCCGACGCACCCACTGACCGTCGATGAGGGCGGCCATCGGCAGCCCGCGAAACACTTCGACCCGCAGGCGGGCTGGCCGTGCCCGCTCAGCCACCCAGGCATACGACAGATCCAGGAAGCGACGCTGTCCATCGATGCGTAGCTCAAGCTGGCAGGACTCTTTCGGCGTCAGCTTGTCGCGCACCGAGCCCGGCTGAGCGCAGCGTACGTCGACGACATCGGCATCGACCGGGCGACGGCACGCGGCCGTATCTTGTCCTTCTGTGGCGCAGAGCGGAGCCTGCGCATAAGCCTCGGCTTCGCGCTTGATCTCGGGATAGCGCACAGCGAGAAAAATCGGGACGAATAGGCCAATGACAAAGCCCGCTTTGGCAAACAGGTCCAGGAAGGGACGACTGGTGGGCATACACTAGTTCTCCGTCACGATGAGCTACGAGCACCCGATGAAGCAGCCTCCAGCTTATGCCAAAGCACAAGAATTCTGTGCCGCCTTTGGCATTCGGCTGCTCGTCGCAGGGCAGCCCCTGCCGGCCGGGCGGCGCGGCAGTTTCGAGAGCGATCCCGCTCGCGATTTTGGCGGCCTGTACGAGCGGCAACCCGGCCTGGTGTTCTGCCCCCAGACCCTAGAGCAGGCGCAAGCCGTGCTGCGCTTTCTCTATTCCGAATCGATCGACTACAAGCTGCGCGGGGCTGCCCACAGCCCGAGCGGCGAAGTGCTCAGCGAGGGTGGCGCGGTGGTCGACGTCAGCGGCCTACGACAGTCGGCGCGCAGCACTCCCGGCGACGGGGTGCACGTGTCAGGTGGCACGCCATGGGGCGAGCTCTGCGACCAGCTGCTGGTCATCGGTCGTGCGCCGCGGGTCCTGACCGACAACCCGTATTCAACGGTGGCTGGCACCTTGTCGGTGGGCGGCTTTGGCGACTCCTCGCACCGCTTCGGCCTGCAGATCGACAGCGTCCATGCCGCCACGCTGCTGCTGCCGACTGGCGACCTGTGTCGTGTCGAGCGCCAGGATGAGCTGCTGCAGTATGCGCTGGCCGGCCATGGTCAGCTGGGCCTGCTGGCCGACGTAAGGCTGTCCCTGTGGCCACGCAGCGCCCGCCTGCATGCCTGCCTGTTGCACTTCGAATCGACGGCAGCCTTTGTCGCCGCGAGCATCCAGATCATCGAACAGGGGCGCTTGGACTTTGTGCGGGCCCGCGCGCTTGAGACTGCGCCCTATGCCGTGACCGCCCTGGTCGGTCGCTATGGGCACGCGCTGTCCCCCGAGACGCTTGCCGGCTTGCCCTACGTCGCGGGTTCGGCACCGGAATGGCTGGATCTGCGAGCGCAGCAACGAAAGCACGGTCGCCCAAAGTGGCCGGCGTTCAATCCGGCGCTGGAAGTGGTCTTGCCGTTACCGCAGGGCCTTTCGCTCTTGGAAGAACTCAACGAAACCGCCCGCAGCCTCGGTCCCAGCCGGCTGCCGCGAGGCTATTCGCTGCTCGTGCTGCGCGGTCGTCAGACGGGTTCGCCGCCGCTGGCGCCGCTTCCCAGTACGCCGTTTGCCCTGGTGGTGGCTCTGCGTCCCGAGTGCTCGACACGAAGCGAAGCCGAAGCGGCGCAGTCCCAGCTAAAGCCGTGGGCGCACCGGGTCGTGGGGGCGGGTGGGGCCATCTATCTCTGCTCCTTTCCGCTGCCGCCTGACCTAGTGACCGCGCAATATTCCTCGGCGCTGTCTGCGCTGCGTTCCCTGAAACAGCGTGTCGATCCCAAGGGCTTGTGCAATCGCCATTCCCTGTTCGGCTTCGACTGCACATCGACTCCCTGATCCGCCGGGCTGATCGGGTAGTCTCGTGCCTGCGGCAAGCAGGAGGAAGACGGGGATGAGCCAGCAAGCACCTGGGCCGGGGATGATTGAGTTCGCCCTGGGCGTTCGGCGATGTGGTCTTCTTGATTATGTTGGAACGCTATTTCGAACCTATGGCGATGTGTTTCAGGTGCGAATGGGGCCCAAGCGCATCGTCTGCGTGATGCACCCGGATGCCGTAGAACACATCAACCTTACCAATCGACAGAACTACGAAAAGCGCGCCAGCTACGACGCGGTGCGTGATTTCCTCGTCGGGGATGGCATCGTCGCCAGCAACGGCGAGCTTTGGCGTCGGCAGCGCAAGCTGATGGCTCCCTTTTATACTCCCAAAGCCATCCAGACCTATGCGGATATGATGATTGGCGACGCTCTGCGTCTGGCCGAGACCTGGGGACCGCTGGCGGCTTCTGGCCAAGAAGTCGATATGCACGAACAGATGACCCTGGTAACCGCGTCTATCATCTTAAAAGCGATGTTTAGTAAGGAATCGTCGGACGCAGTTTTGAAGATGAAGGACGCGGCCGGGCGGATGCTCGCCATCGTCAATGATCGAATGATGGGCTTGCCGATTCCCACCTGGCTGCCGACCGCGAAAAACCGCAGCTACCACGCCGCGCGCAAGCTCTCGCGACAGGTCATCGAATCGCTGATTGCCGAGCGGCGAGCGATGGACGAGGCGTCCTGGCCCGATGATCTGCTGTCGCGAATGATGAAGGCCCGCGACGAAGAGACCGGCGAAGCGATGAGCGCGCGGCTGCTGCACGACGAGACCCTGACCATCTATTTTGCCGGTCACGAGACGACGGCGCGCAGCCTGACCTTCGCCTGGTACGCCCTCGCCACCAGTCCCCAGGTGACCGAGCGCTTGCACGCCGAGCTGGATCGCGTCCTCGGCGGGCGTGTCCCGACGCTCGACGATCTGCGACAGCTTCCGTACACCCTGCAGGTCGTTAAGGAAGTCCTGCGACTGCATCCTGCCGTGACGGTGTATGCCCGCGATGCCGTGGGCGATGACGTGATTGGCGGCTATGCCATTCCGGCGGGGGCCTCGGTGCTCCTGTGGTCGTATTACACCCACCGCCATCCCGAATTCTGGCCACAGCCCGAGACCTTCGATCCCGATCGCTTCACCCGCGAGCACGAGTCCGCCCGCCACCACCACGCCTATCATCCCTTCGCCGCCGGCCCGCGGATCTGCCTCGGCAACAACTTCTCCTTGCTAGAGAGCCACCTGCTACTCGCCGTACTGGCCGCCCGCTACAGCGCCCGCCTACGCCCCGGCTACAAGCCCCACTGGATCATGGACGGCACGCTGGGGCTCGCCAACGGACTCCCCATGTCGCTGAGCGCGCGCTAGACGGCGACGCCAAATAGGGAGGGAGGCTGGGGCGTCCTTGCCAAGGCGCACCGTACGCGAACCGTGCGCCTTGCCCGGACGCGCGCGGCGTCCGCCCCCCCCCGCGAGGACGGCTCGGGTGGCTGGGTCTTCCCTGTTCGGCTGCCTTAGGTGGTCGCTATGCGTCTTCCCAAAACGGAGCATTCTCCGTCGAGAAGAGCTGTGGTTTGGTCTCCAAATAGGACACTGGCACTGAGCTTGCTCTGGTCCCCTGGCATGCACCGACTGGTGCATGAGCCCCTGACGGACCCACAGACCTTACGAGCAAGGAGACGACTATGAAGCGCTCATTCCTATTTGGTGGATTGTTCTTGGCGCAGCTTGGCACCTTCACGGCATGCGGCCTGGACGCTGCAGAGCGGAAAGCGGAAGCGCATAGGAGTCTTGGACAGAACCTCGTCAGCACGAACTTGGTCAGCAACGGCAGCTTCGAGACCGTGGGCTCGGCCGGCCCGCTGACCACGTGGTCCACGTCGGGCGGCAGTCAAGCGGCGGCGGCCAGCTGGTATCTGGTCAGTCCGTTTGGCGCGGCGACACTGAGCTCGGAGCACTCTTCCTTCGCGGCCCCCAATGGCGGCAGCAAGACCCTGCACGTCGTGACCGATCGCCAGAGCAGCGGTGTGGTGCAGGTCATGGGACCCGTGGGCTCCGGTCCGCAGAGCAGCGTAGCCACCGTCCAGGTCTACGTCACGCGGGGCCAGGTGGGCCTGGGGGTCGGCGATGGCGGCAACACCGGAATCGGCGCCGTCAGTACCACGACCGGCCGCTGGGAGACCCTGGTAGTTCCCAACCACAGCACACCAGCCAACGAGATCATCGTCTACGCCACCTCACCGGGGGGCGCCGACTTCTACATCGACAACTTGGGAGTCTATGCCGCGGCGAACCTGGCCAACCACAGCAGCTTTGAGACCGTCGGCCCCAGCGGACCGCTGACCACGTGGAGCGCGGCAGGAAGTAACGCCGCGGCTGCGGCCGGCTGGTCGATGTCCAGTCCGCATGGGCCGGCGACTCTGAGCACGGTGCACGATACCTTTGCAGCGCCCAACGGCGGCAGCAAGACCCTGAAGGTCACGACCGATCGCGCCGATAGCGGCATCGTGCAGGTAATCTCCCCCGTTGGCACGGGACCGCTCGGCAGCCTGGCCACCATCCAGGTCTATGTCGTGCGCGGCCAGGTCGGCTTTGGGGTGGGCGACGGCGGCAACACCGGAATCTCGGCGCGGAGCACCACAACCGGCCGCTGGGAGACCCTGGTGGTTCCCAATTACAGTACGGCGGCGAACGAGATCATCCTCTACGCGACCTCAACCGGCGGCGCCGACTTCTATGTGGATAACGTCGGCTTGTATGCCTCGCCGAACCTGGCTTGCTACGGCAGCTTCGAGACCGTCGGCCCGGCCGGCCCACTGACGACATGGTCCGCATCCGGTAGCAACGAGGCGGCGGCAGCGGGCTGGTACCTGGTCAGTCCGTTTGGCGCGGCGGCGCTCCGCTCAGAGCACTCTTCCTATTTGGCTCCGAACGGGGGCAATAAGACCCTGCACGTCGTGACCGATCGCCAGAGCAGCGGTGTGGTGCAGGTCATGGGACCCGTGGGCTCCGGTCCGCAGAGCAGCGTAGCCACCGTCCAGGTCTACGTCACGCGGGGCCAGGTGGGCCTGGGGGTCGGCGATGGCGGCAACACCGGAATCGGCGCCGTCAGTACCACGACCGGCCGCTGGGAGACCCTGGTAGTTCCCAACCACAGCACACCAGCCAACGAGATCATCGTCTACGCCACCTCACCGGGGGGCGCCGACTTCTACCTCGACAACTTAGGACTCTAATCGCTCCCACCCCATCACTCCGCTAAGCCTCCCCCGCAGCCCCCGAACCCACCGTACCGCCGCCGCCCAAGGGACGCTCCGCGAGATTCCCTTGCTCGCTATGGCAGCGTAGTCGTAGCCTCTGCGCGCAGTAGATACCTGCAACCTGAACTCGGACTCACCAACGGAGGCGTTCGCATGTACACGACCCTGAAAACAGCAGTCTTTGCTGTCACTTTGCTTGCCCTGGGGCTGCCTAGTGCCCACGCGGATCGCTGTGGCCGCACCCTGACCACCGTGAAGCACTTTGCAACGGGGGAGAGTCCGGAGTCGATCGCCATCGATCGTCATGGCAATGCTTTCATCTCGGTGGGGAATACCCTGCGCAAGCGGACTCCGGATGGGACCGAGAGTACGTTTATGACGTTGCCGATAGCCGCCTTTGTGCTGGGCGTAAAGGTTGGTCCCGATGGCTGCATCTACAACACCAGCACCAGCTTGGATCCGGCGGTGGCTGGGGCGTTTGTGTGGAAGACCTGCACGGCGGGGGCGCCGACGAAGTTTGCCACGCTAGATCCGCGCGGTGGTCCGAATGACTTGGTGTTCGACGACCACGGCAGTCTGTTTGTGACCGATGCGTTTCTGGGGCGGGTCTACAAGATCGAAGGGGGAGCGGTCAGCGTCTGGCTGGATCACGCGCTCTTACAGGGCAATGCTGCCTCTCCCTATCTGCTATTTCATGCGGTGGGTGTCGACGGAATTGCCTTTGACGAAGACAAGCGGAACCTCTACCTGGGCAATCTTGACTATGGGCGCCTGCTCCGCGTGCCGGTGGGGTGCGATGGCAGCGCCGGCACCCCGGTGGTGGTAGTCACGGACTCCCGCTTGCTAGGCATTGACGGAATCGCCATCGATGAACACGGAACGATCTTCGCGGCGGTAAACGGGCAAGACAGTCTGGTCTCGATCAGCCCCAGCGGGGCGATTACTCCGCTGTTCTCGGGCGCGCCGCTTGACGGACCAGCGAGTGTGGCGTTTGGCACCCAGCCGCGGACTCGCAAGACGCTGCACGTGATCAGCGGCGCGTTTATGCGGAGCTTCGGCCTCAAACCCGGTACTCCCAGCCCGACGCTGACCACCACCTGCTCGCGGGCGGCCGGACTGCCGCTGCCGTAGCGGCTAAGGTCTGGCCTAGCGCGTGGCTCGCCGCTCGGGCTTTTGCTTGGCGATGCAGTATTCCAGCGCTTGCTTCAGGCTCCGCGTGGTCTTGTACATTCCTAAGTCCACGCCTAGGCCAAAAGGAGCAAGGAGCGAGACGGTCAGGCCTGCCTCCCGACCGGCGCGACCCATCGCCTGATTCTGCGTCGTCTGGACTCAGATGCGAATGACGTTCAATCCCCGCGAATGGCCGGTGCCGACGTGGTGGAGCGCAGCGCCGGTCTCGGCCAAGGCCCAGGTCCGCTCGACGACCGGCTTGACCTTGCCGCCCTCGATGAGATCGCGCATCACAACCAGGTCGGCGGCGTTGATGTCCTGCACGAACATCTTGAAGTGCTTGCCGCTAAACAGAAATGTCAGCAGCCCGGAGATGATGCGCAAAAAGGGACCGACCCAGTCGCCGTTGCCCACCGAGCACGGCACGTAGTGGCCCCCCGGCTTAGATCGGAAGAGCGTCGTGTAGGGAAAGAGTGTCTTCGCCTGTGTAGAT
>CALFYE010000141.1 GCA_937952145.1 uncultured Myxococcales bacterium | reverse complement strand
GTCCGGATCACCGGTCTGGTCGCCGCGGCAGGACTGACAGTCCGCGTCCACGCCACCGCCGCAGGCACTGTCGCAGCAGACGCCATCGACACAGAAGCTGCTCGCGCAGTCGCTGCCGAGCGCGCAGGCGGTTCCCTTGGGCCCGGGGGCACTCGCAAACACGTAGGCCTGGCCCTGGTGCAAGCTGCCACCTACCTTCTTTTCCGGGACCCCGAAGAGGACCGCGTCCCGGCTCATCGCGATGTTGATGCCCAGCTTGTCATCGGCCGCACCGCTTACCGTGTCCACCAGGATCGCCTTCTGCGACCAGGTTGACCCCGAGCGGACAAATACGTAGGCCTGCCCCTGACGGTCGATGAGACCGACCTTCTTGATGGCGGCGCCGATGGCAGCCGTGTCCCCTCGCAGCGCCACCGAGTAGCCGAAGAAATCGCCGGCGGCGCCAGTGCTGGCATCGGTGAGGATGGCTTGCTGCGACCAGGCCGTGCCGGCGCGGACGAAGACGTACACCTGGCCCTGTTGCCGGTGGGTGCCGACGTCCTTGTTATAGGCGCCGACTACCGCGGTGTCGCTGCTGACGGCGACCGAGATTCCGAACTGATCATCCTCGGCGCCGCTGACCGCGTCCACCAGCGTGGCCTGCAGGGACCAGACAGCCCCGGAGCGGACAAATACATAGGCCGAGCCTTGCTTCCGATTAGTGCCAGCTGTCTTCGTGTAGTCCCCGATGACGACCGTGTCGCCGTCGATGGCCAGCGAGCTGGCGAACTGGTTCTCTCCGGTGCCGGCCATCGGCTCCTTGAGGACTGCCTGCTGCGCCCAGCTCGTTCCCGAGCGGACAAACACGTAGGCCTGGCCGGGGAGCCCGCCCTTGCCGCAGCCGATGACGGCGGTGTCGCCCTGGATCACTAAAGAGGAGCCGAAGTCGTCGAACATATCGCCGGCGGCTGCGTCCACAAGGATGGCCTGCTGCGTCCAGCTCGTCCCGGAACGGACAAATACGTAAGCCTGGCCTTGTTGGCTGTGAGCGCCGACATCCTTGAGGTCAGCGCCGACGACGATCGTGTTCCCGCTCAGCGCCACCGAGATGCCGAAGTAATCATCCGTCGCCCCGGTCATGGAATCGACGAGGATGGCCTGCTGCATCCAGGTCGTCCCGGAGCGGACGAATACGTAGGCCTGGCCCTGGCGGCCGTTGGCGCCGACGGTCTTTTCGGGGGCGCCGATGACCGCGGTGTCCCCGTCGATGGCCACGGCGGTGCCGAAGTAGTCATTGGCAGCCCCATCGGAGGCGCGCAGGATCGCCTGCTGCGTCCAGATTGGGTCCACGGTCACCGGATAGCGCGCTCCGGCCGCATCCACCTCGAGCCGCAGGGTCTTGCCAACTAGAGACATCCGCGACGGCAGCTCCTTGCCATTGGCGTCTAGCGCGAACAGGTCGCTGTATAGAAAGATCGGCGGGCCGGGGTTGGCCTCGGGACGATGCGGGTCGCGCAGCTCCACGCGGGTCGCGCTCCCCTGCCCGACAAGCGCAGCCGTCAGCTCGCCGCCCAGTTCCAGGCTGAAGGCCAGCTTGCCGCCATCGGCGCAGCCGGGGTCGTGGTCGAGCGTAAAGCCATGCTCCAGCCCCAGGGGGCCGTTTTCGTACCACTCCTTTATTCCGTCGCGCTGATACTCGATCCGGCCGGGCTCCTGCCCCGGGTGCGGCGGCGTAGGGACGGCGGAGCGAAGAGCGCCGGCACAGCCGTAGAGCTGTAGGCGCAAGAAGACCGCCGCCGCGTCCGCCCGGCTCGCCTGGCGCAGCCGCAGGCCCTGGGCGTCCAGGGTGGCCTCCCCACCTTGCACCGCATTACGGGCGACAAAGCTCGCAGGCGCGACCGCCGAGAGCTGGAACGAGTATGCTGCGGCTACCTCGCGCTGACGGGCCTGCAGGTAGCTGGCGCGTAAGGCGGCCGGGATGGCAGCCGGCGTCGGCTGCGGACGACTCAGCGGAGCCGGGTCGGGGGTCGGCGCAGCCCCGCAGGACAAGCTGAAGGCCGCGGCCAGACTCACAAGAGGCAAGAGGCGGGCGCTTGCACGCCCCCCACGCGCCAGCGAAGCATTAGATTTTCTCGCTGCGGCGAGAGTAAGAGGACGGCTTGTCGTTTCCAAGTTGACACCTTCAGCGGAAATTAGAGTTGGCCCGCGGGGTCAAGGCTGTTCAGCAGCGCCTGACGGCATCCCAGCACTGAATACGCTTACTCACTCCCAAACCGGGATGCATCATTTATGTGCTTGCCGTTGGCTCAGGCGGCGCCTACGGCGGGTTCATTGCTTCGCGCCCGTGTAACCTCTGGGCAGCCGGCTTGGTCGGAATGATGAATCAAGAAAGGGGCCGTCCAAGACTCGACAGCCAAAATGGTACCGGAACGCCCATGGCACGAGCACGCTGCCCACACTCATCCGCTCCGCTGCGATCGCTCGCATGTGCAGCCAACGTTGCCAGCGCTGCCAGCGCGCGGGCTTGCATCGGGCGATGCAGACGAAGTTGTGCCTCTGCATGGGCGGAGTCCAGCTGCTGGCGCGCCGCCGCGATGGCGTCGTCGGCCAACCGCTCGCCACGCGACTCGGCGAGCGCCAACGGCAGCAACCCAGCCCACAGATGGGCTGCTGGCGTGCCGGTGCGGCGGTCGGGCGGGTACGCCTCCAGCAGGCGGGCAGCAATTGCAGTCGCCATCGGAGCCGCGGCGCTCAGACTGGCTTGCAGCTGGGCCCGGGTCTCCGGCACTTGGCTCGCTACGAAGGCCACGTCGGCGAAAAGCGTCAGAGCGGCGTCCAGGTAGATCGACAAGACATAGGCGCGGCGCATAAATAGGACGGTGATCTTGTCGAGGGCCTTCAGCACGTCCAAAAGCAGCGCCGCGGACTGACGTAGCAGCTGCGGGTCGGCCCGGTCGCCACGCTGCCACAGCCGCACGCACGCCGTGGCGTAGATGGCTCGCGACAGCGGCAACATCATGGCGCCGCCGCCGATGTCGCGCTGGGCCAGCTGCAAGTAGCAGGGAAAGCAGTCGCGCACCGCGCGCTCATACTCGCCGGTCATTGTCGCGCACAGCAGATCGGAGCGGTGCGCGATGGCGCAGTGCAGCAGGCGCCCGCTGCGCTGGGCGCTTTCGGACAACACCAGACACTGCTTTTGTGCCGCGGCGAACTCACCGGCCAATAGCAGCATGGGCAGCGTCGTCGAGATGACGTCTTCGTATGACTCGAGGTCACCGCTGGACTGTGGGATTGACCCGAAAAAGTGGACACCCTGCGTCTGCGGATGAGAGCGTCCGCGAGGAGGTGTCCGTTCGGTCGTCGAAGGTTCAGTCCGGACTTAAACTTGAGGCCGTTACGCTCGTCCGCCAGTACGCTCAGCTCCTGGGTCCAGCGCCCGCCCGCGGATGTCGCTTCCGCAGCCCTGGGCGAAACAGAGCGCCTGGAGAGGTCCGCGAGAAGCTGCCGCTACGGGGTGGCATTGAGGAACACAGACGAGATCCCAAGTCCCTGCGCGCTGACGGCCGCGTCGAGCTTGCCGTCGCCATTCACGTCGCCGAGCGCCAGCGGCCCAGCGCCACGCTTGCCGATGACCTGCTGCGCCGGGAAAAACATTCCGTCCCCGAAGCCGACCAGCAAGACTACCGTGCTGCTGATCTCGCAGGACACCGCCAAGTCTTGTCTGCCGTCGAGATCGAAGTCCCCAGCGAGCACAGAGCTCGGATACGTGCAGGCACTGAAGGAACGAGTCGCAGCGAACTTGCCAGCACCGGTGGCCAGTAGAACGCTGACGCCGTTGCCGTCGATGTTCGCCACCGCCAGATCGAGTTTGCCATCGCCGTTCATGTCCCTGTCCAGAACTTTTCAAAGGCGACGGGAGACAGCTCTTTACGCGATGATGAAGCGCAGTGAGCGCGCAGTCTCCCCTGGCAGAGTCTCACACTGGAAAAGATGTGCAGGTCTATCTGGCATCCCTATTTCAGAACGTGAGCAGCGAAAGTTGAGTTCGTTACAATAGAGCTTGATCTGTCCCTGCTCAGCCACTATCTGCTTAGACGCAGCGCGTGTAGGCGTCCTGTGCTACGAATCCGCGGCTGAGGGCACCGTGGCCAAACGATCCAAACCCAAGTCAGAAACCGGCCCGATCGACGTAGCTCACACGCTGGTACGCACCACGCTGGACGAAAGTCCAGTGCCAGCGGAACAGCGCCTCTATGAGCAGGTCGTCTCCATCGTCGAAGGCGCGCGTTCTACCGTCGATCGGACCGTCGATACCGTGGCGCTAAAGGCCAATTGGTGCGTCGGTCGTGAAATCGTGCTCGTCGAGCAAACAGGCAGAGAGCGAGCGCGCTACGGGGAACAGCTCATGGCGAGGCTTGCCGAGCGATTGACGGCCCGGCTCGGCCGTGGCTTTGGCATCGCCACGCTGCGCCGCATGCGTCAGCTCTACTTGACCTATCCGCATGGCTCGTCGCTGGGATCTGATGCAGCCGGCTCGCCAATTCGATCAGCAGTGCTGATCGAATCTCCGCCCGCGGCAAATCGATCAGCACTGCTGATCGAATCTTCGGCGTCGCAGCCAGCTTGCTTCCCGGCGCAGCTCGGCTGGACACACTACCTGCTGCTGCTGCGGGTCAACAATCCGACGGCACGCGCCTTCTATGAAGTCGAGGCTGCGCGTGAGGGTTGGGGAGCCCGCGAGCTCGAACGCCAAATAGACGCCTTGCTCTTTGAGCGCCTCGCCACGAACCGGGACCCAGCCGAGGTTCTCGCCGTCGCTCGTGCTGGTCGCCATATGGCGGCGCCGGGTGATGTGCTCAAAAACCCCCTTGTCCTGGAGTTCCTGGATCTGCGCGAGCGTCCATCTTGGCACGAGCGCGACTTGGAGCAAGCCATCATCGATCGCCTGGAGGAATTCCTACTAGAGCTTGGCCGCGGCTTCCTGTTCGCCGCCCGCCAGAAACGCATCACCATTGACGGCGACCACTACTACGTCGATCTCGTCTTCTACAACCGAATCCTGCGCGCCTGGGTTCTGTTCGAGCTGAAGCTCGGCAAGCTCACGCCGCAAGACCTCGGCCAGATTCGTCTGTACGTCAACTACTTCGACCGCTTTGAACGCGCCGAGCACGAGGCCCCGACCATCGGCATCGTGCTGTGTTCTAGCAAGAACGACGCGATGGTGAAAATCGCGCTCCCCGACTGCGAACAAGTGATGGCGGCGCGGTATCAAATGGTTCTGCCGACGGAGGAAGAGCTACGCGCCGAGCTTGCGAGAGAGCGCGCCGCTGCCGAGCAACTCCTTTTGCAGAATCAGGCCAAATAGCAGCCTCAATTCTGGGATAGTGCCTGGCTTCGATATCAACATAAGCTGGAGGAAGGGGGCCCACTGTCCGCCGATTCTCATGTATGCCCTGCACTGCAACGTCGTGAACCAGGGGCAAGGTGCCTATCCCTCCGGCCAGCGATGAGGCCCCACAGCTACCGGAATCAGGGACCGAGCACCACACACCTGTGCTTTCGTCTACATCATCTGAAGGCGATCTTACGCCACTCCGATTAAACTTTCTCGACGGGGAGAAAAAATCCCTTGATCCGTCCCTGTCCAGAACTTTTTTCACGCTGTCGCTGGCAGCGTAATTAAGCCGTCCAGACTTCGTAGTCCTTGACCTGATTACAAGTATGTTTACATACCATAATTGGGGCCACGGTCGGTGTAAATCGATCTTGCGCTGCCGAGGACATTAGAGGGGCCGTGAGGTCATGCATGGTTCGATGAAGGGCCGGCTGGCAAGTTCATTGGCCAACCTGCTGACTGCCGGCCATCTCTAGATCGATAGAGGGAATTTATGTGGCCTGATAAAGAAGCGCGACGGCTAAAGGATGGGCGCGAGCTGCTGCGCGCTCAGCAGTGGTTGCGCCGCTCGCGCAGCGGG